>JALYVK010000098.1 GCA_030853265.1 Actinomycetota bacterium | reverse complement strand
CGGTGGAGCGAGTTCACCGTCGCGTCCACGGCGCTCGGGGGCATCGCCTACCTGGCGGACTTCGCCATCGGCGCGTCCATCGCCATCACCCACGGCTTCGTGAACGCCCTGGCCGCCGTGCTGGTGGCGGCGCTGGTCATCTTCCTGACGAGCATCCCGATCGCCTACTACTCAGCCAAGTACTCGATCGACATGGACCTGCTCACCCGGGCCGCCGGGTTCGGCTATCTCGGCTCGACCATCACGTCGGTGGTCTACGCCAGCTTCACGTTCATCTTCTTCGCCTTGGAAGGGTCGATCATGGCCCAGGCCTTCAACTCCGGGTTCGGGCTGCCCCTCGCCCTCGGCTACATCCTGTCGTCGCTGATCGTCCTACCCCTGGTCGTGTTCGGCATGACCGCCCTGTCGAAGCTGCAGGTGTGGACCCAGCCGGTGTGGCTGGGTCTGATGTTCGCCCCGTTCATCTACGTCGGCTTCGCCGATCCCAACAAGTACGCCCAGTTCAGCCATTTCGCCGGGCACTCGGGCAGCTCCTCGTTCAGCGCTCTCGGCTTCGGGTTGGGCATGGGGGTGGCCCTCTCGCTCATCGCCCAGATCGGCGAGCAGGTCGACTATCTGCGCTTCATGCCGCAGAAGACGGCCGCCAACGCCAAGAAGTGGTGGACGGCGGTCATCGCCGCCGGTCCCGGCTGGGTGATCCTGGGGGCGGCCAAGCAGCTCGGCGGTGGCTTCCTCGCCTTCTACGTCGCCACCAAGGTCGGCCTGACCAATGCCGGCGAACCCATCCAGCAGTACCTCGGCGGCTTCGGATCCTTCCTCACCGCCGGAGCCCTGGCGTTGGCCGTCTTCTTCGTGATCCTGTCCCAGATCAAGATCAACGTGGTCAACGCCTACTCGGGATCGTTGTCGTGGTCCAACTTCTTCTCCCGGGTCTTTCACTGGCACCCAGGCCGGGTCGTGTGGATCTTCTTCAATGTCGGCATCGCCCTGGCTCTGATGGAGGCGGGCGTCTTCTCGTTCCTCAACACCGTGCTCGGCTTCTACTCCAACGTCGCCATCGCCTGGATCGGTGCGCTCGTCGCCGACCTGGTGGTCAACAAGCCCCTGAAGCTCAGCCCGCCGATGATCGAGTTCAAACGAGCCCACCTCTACAACATCAACCCGGTCGGCTTCGGCTCTATGGTCATCGCCTCCGCCGTGTCGATCCTCGCCTTCTACAACGCCTTCGGCGCCTACCCGGCCGCCTTCTCCCCGTTCATCGCCCTGGCGCTGGCCTTCGTCCTCTCGCCCGTGTTCGCCGTGCTGACCAAGGGCAGGTACTACATCGCCCGGACCGACGACCTGGTCGAGCCGCTCATCGTCGACGGCCAGCTGTCATCGGCCACCCTCGAGTGCTCGGTGTGCGCCCACTCGTTCGAACGGCCGGACATGGCCGGCTGCCCGTTCCACGGCGGGGCCATCTGCTCGCTGTGCTGCAGCCTCGACAAGCAGTGTCACGACATGTGCAAGAAGGCCCCCGCGACCGACGCTGTCAAGATCGACCCGCCCCGGCGAGCCCGTCTGTAGTGTGAACGTGGTCACCTACGACTACCGGTGCCCGGCCTGCGGACCGTTTTCCACCGATCGTCCCATCGGCGCTGGTGCCGGGCGCCAAGCTGTCGGGGGGCGATCTCCACTTCAGCCAGGGTGACGGTGAGATCACCTTCTGCGGTGCCATCGAGATGGGCGGTTACATCGACTTCCACGTCGACCTGATCAAGGGTGGCATGGAAACGTACGGGGTCACCACCAACCCTCTGTTCATGCCCGGACGGGTCGAGCCCCGCTACTCGGAGTTCCTCACGTTCATCGGCATCTCGGTCGATCACGACAGCGACACCAACCACCACCTTGACGCCACGCTGGCGTTCCGGCGGGCCTGTCTCAACGCCGTCGAGTACCTGAAGAAGTTCGGCTACAGCGGCGAGCAGGCCTACCTGCTGGCCGGCAGCGCCCCCATCGAGGCTCGGATCAGCGGCATCGTGGACATCCCCAACGCGTGCTGCTCGCTGTACCTGCCCACTGCGATCTTCGACTTCGACATCCGCCCCTCGGCTGCCGGGCCGGCGTGGGCCGACCGGGGAAGCTGCGCTCTCAGCTCGGGGTGACCCGGCGAGTTCACGGAACCGAAACACCGCCGAAGCCGACGGGTAACAGGCTGTCCCTAGGTTGGTCTGCGACTCACATCGTGAGGCGCGCCTAGGGTTCCGCCGGTCCTTGGATCGGGTCTGGTCCGAGAGGCGAGGCGAGTGTCTGCTGCATCGTCGCAGCGGCGTTCGTTCCACGGCGGGATAAAAGCCCGGGAGGCCAGCAGCCCGGCTGCCTGGGCCGGGCGTGACCCGTGGAGGACCTGTCCGTGAGCTTCGACGAAACGACCCTGCACGACCGCTACGGCCCGGAGGCGCGGGCCGCGGTGGCCGCCGAGGCGCGCCTGGCGTCCACCCGCTGGGAGGAGGAGGTGGCCCGGGGCCTCGAGCTTGGCCTGCCCGGCGCCGATTCCATCGTGGACCGGCGCATCCCGACGTTCTCGCGGGGCGAGCTACCGCATTTTGCCGGAATCAACACCTTCCTGAAGGCCCCGTACGTGGAGGATGTGGGCCGTGCCGGCGAGTATGACGTAGCTGTCTTCGGGGCGCCCTTCGATGGCGGGACCACCTACCGGCCGGGCACCCGGTTCGGGCCCCAGGGGATCCGGAGGATCTCCGCTCTGTACGGGCCGTACAGCTTCGAGCTCGGCGTCGATCTCCGGGAGTCGATCACCGTCTGCGATCTGGGCGACATCTTCACCATCCCCGCCAACATCGAGAAGACCTTCGACCAGATCACCAAGGGTGTCAGCCACGTGTACGCATCGGGGGCGTTCCCGGTGGTGCTGGGCGGTGACCACTCGATCGGCTATCCCACCACACGGGGGGTGGCCGAGCATCTCGACGGCAAGCTCGGGATCATCCACTTCGATCGCCATGTCGACACCCAGGAGACCGATCTCGACGAGCGCATGCACACCACCCCGTGGTTCCACGCCACCAACCTCCCCAACGTCCCCGCCGAGAACCTGGTCCAGGTGGGGATCGGAGGTTGGCAGGCGCCCCGACCGGGGGTGGCGGTCGGCCGGGATCGACAGACGACCATCATGACGGTCACCGATTGCGTCGAGATGGGAATCGAGGCGGCCGCCGAACGGGCCCTCGAGGTGGCCTGGCACGGGGCGGAAGCGGTGTGGTTGTCCTTCGACGTCGACTGCCTCGACGCCGCCTTCGTGCCCGGCACCGGATGGCCCGAACCCGGGGGGTTCCTACCCCGCGAGGTCCTCAAGTTCATCCAGCTGATCGCCGAACGGCCGCTGGCCGGCATCGAGGTGGTCGAGTGCTCACCGCCCTACGACAACGCCGACATCACCTCGCTGATCGCCACCCGGGTGATCTGCGACACCCTCGGCTGCCTGGTCCGGGCCGGGCACCTGCCGAAGAACGGAGCACGATCGTGACGACCACCGACGCCCGACCCGACGAGCAGGGCCAGCTCGACTCCACCGACCTGGCCGGCCTCGGCTACCTCCAGCAACTGCACCGCCGCCTCGGTCCCTACTCGTCGTTCGCCGCCGGCTTCTCGTTCGTCTCCATCCTGACAACCGTCACCGAGTTCTTCGGATTCGGCTACGGCTTCGGCGGCGCTGCGTTCTTCTGGACCTGGCCCCTGGTCTTCGCCGGACAGTTCCTCGTCGCCCTGTGCTTCGCCGAGCTGGCCGCCCACTACCCGATCGCCGGATGCATCTACCAGTGGTCGCGCCGCCTGGCCGGGGACCTGGCCGGATGGTTCGCGGGATGGATGATGCTCCTGGGCCAGATCGTCAGTGTGGCCGCCGCCGCCATCGTCCTCCAGGCCACCCTGCCCACCGTGTGGTCCGGCTTCCAGCTGGTCGGCACCAACACCGCCGTCACCAGCTCGTCGGGGGCGACCAACGCCGTGATCCTGGGCGGGCTCCTGGTCGCCCTCACCACCCTCATCAACGTCATCGGCGTCGAGGTCATGGCCGTCATCAACAACGTCGGGGTGACCTGCGAGCTGGTGGGCGTCGTCGCCCTGGTCGGGCTGCTGTTCGCTCACGCCCAGCGGGGCCCGGCCGTGGTGGCCCAGACCAACGGGGTGGCCGCCCACGGCAGCTACCTGTGGCCGTTCCTGGTGTCGACCCTGATGGCCTGCTACGTGATGTACGGCTTCGACTCCGCCGGGGAGCTGTCGGAGGAGACCCGCGATCCCCGCCGCACCGCCCCCCGCTCCATCCTGCGGGCCCTGGCCATCTCCGGCCTGGGCGGCATCCTGCTACTGCTGGCCGCCCTCATGGCGGCCGGCAAGCTGAGCGACCCCAACCTGGCCACCGGTGGCCTGCCGTTCATCATCACCGACCGGCTGGGCTCGACCATGGGCAAGGTCATCCTGGTCGACGTGAGCATCGCCGTGTGCGTGTGCACGTTGGCCATCCAGACTGCCGGGTCGCGGATGCTGTTCTCCCTGGCCCGGGACGGGGTGCTACCAGGCAGTCGCCTGCTCGGTCGGGTCTCCAAGCGTCGTGGCACACCGGTCCTGCCGGCCGTCGTGGTCGGTGTGGTGGCCGTGGGGGTGCTGGTCGTCAACGTAG
Organism: Actinomycetota bacterium; assembly: GCA_030853265.1. Lineage (GTDB taxonomy): Bacteria > Actinomycetota > Actinomycetes > Mycobacteriales > Jatrophihabitantaceae > Jatrophihabitans_A. Next base: position 7,975 of record JALYVK010000098.1, on the reverse strand, counting down.
GCCAGGCCCAGCTCTTCGCCGCCCTGGGCAGCCTGGCCGTCGTCATCGTCTACCTCGCCTACCTGGGGGTCACCGCGCCGTTGCTGCTCCGGCGCCTCCGGGGCTGGCCCGGGGCGGCACCCCCTGGGGAGCCCGGTCGCTTCTCGCTCGGCCGGTGGGGACTCCCGGTCAACGTGGCCGCGGTGGCTTGGGGCGCCTTCATCTGCGTCAACACCGCCTGGCCCCGTCAGGCGGTCTACGACCCGGGACCCACCCACCACTGGTACCTGCACTACTTCTCCCTGTTGTTCATCGCCGTGGCGCTGATCGTGGGTGGGGTCGCCCATCGGTGGGCCCGGGCCACGGAGCCGGGCGCGACCTATGCAGGCGACAGGTTGGAGGCCTGATCAGGTGGCGGGTCGGAGACGCACGGCGCAGAGCTTGAACTCCGGCATGCGGCTGATGGGGTCGAGGGCGGCGACGGTCAGGCGGTTTGCGGCACGTCTGCCGCCCCAATGAAAGGGGGCGAAGACCGTGTCGGGGCGGATGTCGGTGGTGATGTCGGCCCGGAAGGTCACAGTCCCGCGGCGGCTCTCGACGATGACGTCGCCTTCCCCGGTGATCCCGAGCCTGGTGGCAAGGTCGGGGTGGATCTGCAGGCGGGGTTCGGGTTGGGCCTCCTGCAGGCGCCTCACCCGGCGGGTCTGGGTACCCGAGTTGTAGTGCTCGCGGTAGCGGCCGGTCGTGAAGAAGACGGGGTAGTCCACGTCGGGCTCCTCGGCTGGAGGGCGGTGGCCGACGGCGACGAAGCGGGCCCGGCCGTCAGGGTGGGCGAAACGCTCGGCGAAGAGCCGGGGAGTGCCGGGATGGTCGGTGGTGGGGCAGGGCCAGAACACGCCGAATCCCTCGTCAAGGCGTTGGTAGGTGATGCCGGCGTAGTCGGCCCGGCCCCCGGCGCTGGCCTGACCGAGCTCGGCAAAGACGTGCTCGGCGTTGTCGAAGGCGAACCGCTCCCCATGACCCAGCCGGGCCGCGAGGGCGCAGAGCACGTCGATGTCGCTGCGCACGCCCGGCGGTGGGGTGGTGGCCTGCCGGCGGCGAAGGACACGGCCCTCGAGGTTGGTGGTGGTGCCGTCCTCCTCCGCCCACTGGGTGACGGGCAGGATCACGTGGGCCAGATCTGTGGTGTGGTTGGGGAAGGCGTCGAGCACGGCCAGGCAATCGAGTTGGCCGAGCTGTTCGGTGACGCGCCGAGCGTCCGGTGAGGCGACGGCGACATTCGACCCGACGACAACCATGGCCCGCAGACCGTTCTCGGCACCGATGCTGTCGAGCATCTCGACGGCGCTGCGCCCCGGTCCGGGCAGCGCCGCCGGGTCGACCCCCCACACGGCCGCTACCGCGGCGCGGTCGGCGTCATCGCCGATCAGGCGGTATCCGGGGAGCTGGTCAGCTTTCTGGCCGTGTTCGCGGCCTCCTTGGCCGTTGCCCTGGCCGGTGAGGCAGCCGTAGCCGCTGGCCGCCTGGCCCACCTTGCCGAGCGCCAGCATCAGGTTGATCAGCGCCGAGACGGTGTCGACGCCCTTGGATTGCTGCTCGGGTCCGCGCCCGCTCAGCAGGATCGACGCCGGCGGCTCGGCCAGGGCCCGCACCGCTCGGCGCAGCTCGGTCTCGCTCACCCCGCTGATCCGCGTGACGCGATCGGGCGGCCAGTCGGCGACCGAGTCGCGCACCGACGGCCACCCGACGGTCCGCTCGTCGATGTAGGACTGGTCGATCATCCCGCCGGCAACAGCCAGGTGGAGCATGCCGACAGCGACGACGAGGTCGGTCCCGGGGACCGGTTGGATGTGCAGGTCGGCGACCTGGGCGGTGGCGCTGCGGCGGGGGTCGACAACGATCAGGGTTCCTCCCGCGCCGCGTTGGCGCTCCAGCCATGGCATCAACGGGGGCATGGTGTCGGCCGGGTTGGACCCCCACAGCATCACCGTGTCCGCGTCGGCGACGTCGGCGAGGGGGAAGGGCATGCCCCGGTCGATCCCGAACGCCCGGTTCTGGCCCGCCGCCGCCGACGACATGCAGTAGCGACCGTTGTAGTCGATGTTGGCGGTGGCCAGCGCGACGCGGGCGAACTTGCCGAGCAGGTAGGCCTTCTCGTTGGTGAGGGCTCCGGAGCCGAACACGCCTACGGCGTCGGGACCGTTGTCGGCCCGGACCCGCTCCAGGCGGGCCGCCAGCTCGTCCAAGGCGGCGTCCCAGGTAGCCGTCTTCAGCCGCCCGGAGCCGTCGCGGACCTGGGGGTGGAGCAGGCGGTCGGGGTGGGCGAGCAACTCCACCGACGTCCAGCCTTTGACACACATCCGTCCCTGGTTGACCGGGAACGACGGGTCGGAGAGGACCTCGCAGGTGGGCGGGTCCCCGTCGGGCGATGCCTGACCGACCTGCAGGTGCATCCCGCACTGCAGGGCGCAGTAGGGGCAATGGGTGGCCGTCGTGGTGGGGGCGGCGGCGGCGTCGTCGCCGCCGACGGCGAGGACCTCGACGGTGGCGCCCCATACCCGGACCGGCCACACCCGCACTCCCGGTGATCTGCCATCCAGGCAGCGCCCGCTGGCCAGATCGAAGCGATGCTTGTGCATGGGGGAGGCGACATAGTCAACGTCGTCGCTGGAGCCGAGGATGCCACGGGACAACACGTTGGCTCCCGACACCGGGTCACGGTTGTCCACCGCTCGGAGGCGGGCGGCGGGCTCACCGCCGGTCCCGGCCAGCAGGAACAAGGCGACCTGCTCGCCGCCCACGAGGGCGGCAACGCCCCGCCCGGCCTCGAGCTGGCGTAACGAGCAGACCCGCACCCAGCGCCGAGTTGTCATCGGCGGGCGGCGGACAGCTCGACATGCTCCCAGGCGGGCGCGGGGCGGGGCTGGCCCCGTTCGGTCACGACGGCGATGTCGGGGTCAGGGTCCTCGGAGTTGACGAACGTCTTGAACCGGGCCAGGCGGGCCGGATCGGCGAGGGTCTCGGCCCACTCGCAGCCATACCGTTCCACGTGACGGGCCATGTCCGCCTCCAACTCGGCGGCCACCCCGAGGGTGTCGTCGAGGACGACCCGGCGCAGATGGTCGATCCCGCCGTCGAGGCCGTCAAGCCACGATGCGGTTCGTTGCAGACGGTCCGCGGTGCGGATGTAGTACATCAGGAACCGGTCGATCATCCGGATCAGCGTCTGGGTGTCGAGGTCCTCGGCGAGCAGGTCGGCGTGGCGGGGCCGGGTCCCCCCGTTGCCGCACACGTAAAGGTTCCAGCCACGCTCCGTGGCGATCACCCCGACATCCTTGCCCTGGGCCTCGGCGCACTCCCGTGCGCAGCCGGACACGGCCATCTTGACCTTGTGGGGGGACCGCAGACCCCGGTAACGCAACTCCAGGTCGACGGCCAGGGCGGTCGAGTCCTGCACCCCGAACCGGCACCAGTTGGTACCCACACACGACTTCACGGTGCGCATCGCCTTGCCGTAGGCGTGACCGGACTCGAAACCGGCATCCACGAGACGGCACCAGATGGCCGGCAAGGCGTCGACGCGGGCCCCGAGGAGGTCGATGCGCTGCCCGCCGGTGATCTTCACGTAGAGACCGAACTCCTGGGCCACCTGGCCGAGCACGATCAGGCGCTCGGGGGTGATCTCCCCCCCGGGAACGCGGGGCACGACCGAGTAGGTGCCGTCCCGTTGCATGTTGGCCAGGAGATGGTCGTTGGTGTCCTGCAGCGACGCCCCCTCCCCGTCCAGGATGTGACCGTTCCCCTGCGACGCCAGGATGGAGGCCACGGTCGGCTTGCACACCTCGCAACCGGCGCCGCTGCCGTGACGGGCGATGAGCTCGGAGAAGGTGGTGATCTGCTCCAGGCGGATCAGGTCGAACACCTCCTGGCGCGACAGGGCGAAATGCTCACACAGCCGCCGGGTCATCTCGATGCCTGCGTCGGCGAGCCCGGCCCGGACCAGGTCGGTAAGCTGCGGCACACAACCGCCACACCCCGTCCCCGCCCTCGTCGCCGCCTTGACCGCCGTCACGTCCGCCGTGCCCGATGCCGTCACGCAGCCGGCGACCGTTTCGCAGATGGTCCCCTTGGACACGTTCTCGCACGAGCAGATGGTGGCCGAGGCCGAAAGCACAGCCGGGCCGGCCCCCGGGCCGGACGCCGATGCTGCGTCGGCGCCGGGGGTGATCAGGGCGGCGGGCACCTCGGGGGTCGGGGCGTCACCGGCCGCCATGGCGGCCAGCAGGTCGAACCCGGTGGCGTCGCCGACCAGGACACCGCCGGTGATCTGGCCGTCCTCGTTGATCACCAGTCGCTTGTGGACCAACGCCACGTCATCGCTGAAGCTGATGGTGGCTGCCCCCGGAGCCCGGGCATGAGCGTCACCGAAACTGGCCACGTCGACCCCCAACAGCTTCAGCTTGGTGGGGGTGTCGCCGCCCTCGAAGGTGGCGTCGCCGCCGCAGACGGTCTCCGCCACCACCCGGGCCATCTGGTAGCCCGGCGACACCAGACCGTAGATCCGGCCCCCTACCAGGGCGCACTCGCCGATGGCGTAGATCGACGGGTCTGACGTCCGGCACCGCTCGTCGACGACGACTCCACCTCGGTCACCGAGCTTCAATCCGCACGCCCGGGCCAGGTCGTCGCGGGGCCGGATCCCCGCGGCGAAGACCACCATCTCGGTGGCCAGGCGCGCCGTTGCCCCTGGCTCGTCGAGCGTTGTCAGGTCCACCCCGTCCACCGCGCCACCGCCGGCCGAGCTCACGGCGGTGACACTGGTCGAGGTGTGCACGGCCACACCCATCGCCTCGATCCGTCGGCGGAGCAGGTGCCCGCCGGCCTGGTCGACCTGGGCGACCATCAGCCGGGGAGCGAGCTCGACGACCTCGGTCGCCAGCCCGCACGACCGCAGGGCGTTGGCGGCCTCCAACCCGAGCAGCCCACCACCGACGACAACCCCGTGGGCCCGGCCCTTCGCCCACCGGCGGATCGCGTCGACATCGTCGATGGTCCGATACACGAAGCAACCGGGGATCTCCCGGCCCGGCACCGGCGGAACGAACGGTATCGAGCCCGTCGCCAGGACGGCGATGTCGTAGTGCACCTGCCGGCCGGTGTCGGTGACGACCAGGCGCTCCTGGCGGTCGATGCTGACCACCTGCTCCCCGCTCAGCAACGTGATGGCGCCATCGCCCATCACCTCCGCATCCCCCAGGCCCAGGTCGTCAGGGTCGGTCCCCTCGAACAGGCTGGAGAGATGGACCCGGTCATAGGCCGCCTGGGTCTCCTCGCCGAGGACCACCACATCCCAGGTTCTCGTCGCGCCCCGGCGGACCAGGGCCTCGACCACCTTGTTGCCGACCATACCGTGACCGATCACCACCACCGTCGGACGGGACGCCATCAAGCCGGTGCCGCCACGGCGACGTCGGCGCCCACGTCGGGCCGGCCCCGGAGGTAGACGCCCCAGGTCACGGCGGCGAACACGACGTAGGACACCAGGAATGCCCACAGCGCGGGAGCGGACCACGCAGCATGAGCGATGGCCACCGTCGCCTTGTCGGCCGGTGTCCTGGCCGCCTTCTCCAACGCGGAGATGGGCAGGCTGGCCTGGCGGATCACCACCTGGACCCCGACCCCGCCCAGCGCGCCGATGGCGCCGGCAATGCCGATCACGGCGGCCGCCCGGCGCTTGAACTCCACCGCCGTCGCTCCTCGGTCTGCGCCTGTCTCGGCTGCCGTGCGAAGCCCGAGCTCGGAGAACACCGAGGGGATCATCTTGTAGGTGGAGCCGTTGCCCATGCCGGCCAGGACGAAGATCACCTGGAAGGCGGCGAAGAACAGGGCAAAGCTGTGGTTGTCGACGCCGATGATCGCCGCCGCGGTGAAGATGGCCATGCCGGCGAAGGTGGCCAGGGTGACCTTCGCCCCGCCCACCCGGTCGGCCAGCCATCCGCCCACGGGGCGGGACAGGGAACCGAGCAGTGCACCGGTGAAACCGAGTCCGGCGAGGTAGGTGGCGATGAAGGTGTGATGAGCCAGGAAGGCAGGAAAGCTGTTCTTGATCACGAGGGGCAGGGCGAAGGAGTACCCGATGAACGACCCGAACGTGCCGATGTAGAGGAACGACAGGACCCAGGTGTGACCGAGGCGGAGGGCGGCCCCATACGACGCGGTGTCGGCCCTGGCCTCGGTGAGGCTGTCCATGTACACCCAGGCGGCGATGGCGGCCGCGACGATGAAGGGAAGCCACACCAGCCCGGCGTACGCCAGGTGCACGGGGTGCTTGGTCAACTTGACCGCGGCGGCGGGGATCCCGATGATCACGACCAGCGGTACCAGCAGTTGGGCCACGGCCACCCCCAGGTTCCCGCCGGCGGCATTCACGCCGAGGGCCCAACCCTTCTTGCGCTCCGGGTAGAAGAACGAGATGTTGGCCATGGACGAGGCGAAGATGCTGCCGCCCACCCCCGCCGATGCAGCGGAAAGGGCCAGCACCCACATCTGGGTGCTGTGCGCCTGATGGACGAGCCAGTGGCTGGGCACCACGACCCCCAGCAACAGAGCCGGGACCGCCAGCAGGCTGGCACTGAACGCCGTCCATGCCCGACCGCCGAAGCGGGTGACGGCGAACGTGTAGGGGACGCGCAGGACCGAGCCGATCAGGTTGGGGAGCAGGGTGAGAACGAACTGCTCGGAGAGCGACAGGGTGATGCCGATGTCGGCCAGGTTGAGGACCACGATCGTCCACACGACCCAGATGCAGAACCCGAGATGGTCGGTGACCATCGACAGCACCAGGTTCTTCCTGGCGATCCTGGCGCCGCCGGCCTTCCAGAACGCGATGTCGTCAGGATCCCAGCGGTCGATCCAGGAACCTCGGCGGGATCCGGCGGTGGCAGCCAACTCTGGTGCGGCCAGCGTGCGGGTGGGTTCTTCCAGCGTGCTCATCGGGACAAGTAGACCCGGTCCGTGCTTCCTTACTGTTGCCGGGCGCGGAACGCTCGATGACGGCGGCCTCCATACGGGTGGCGGCCGTCGGCGCGTTCGCCGAAACACCACCGAAACAATGATCAGGGCGGCGCCAGGTCCGACGTCGGGGGAGCGGTCGCCGCGTTCAGCCGGTATCCCCGCCGCACCGCCGTCTCGATCCCCGGCCCTGCAGGACCGAGCTTCGCCCGCAGGCGGCCCATGGCCGTCTCCAGCACATGCGGATCGACGCGGGAATCGTTCCACACATCGCGCAGCAGAGCCTGACGGGTGATCGTCGCCCCCGGCCGGGCCGCCAGCTTCGCCAGGACCGCGGCTTCCAGGTCCGTCAGGCGCACCGCTGCTCCGCCGACCACGGCCACCGAACCCTGCAGGACCAGGTCGACCCCACCGATCCGGTACTGCCGGCGCCGGACCAGGAGCATCTCCGATACCAGTCGCACAAGCGAGCCCAGCCGCCACAGGTCGGGGAAGACCGGCGCGTCGATTCCTTCGTCCACGGCTGCCGCCGCGCATACCGGACCAACACAGGCAACGATCATCCTGCTGTTCAGGGCCTCGAGGAGGTCGCCTGACCGGCCCGCGATCTCGGCCAGACGTACGAAGTTTCGCACCGCGGGGGCGGCAGTGAACGTGACGGCATCCACACCACCTCCGCAACACAGGCCCAGCAGCCGGAGGGCCGGGTCCTGGTCCTCGGGAAGGGTCCAGCGGTAGACCGGCACCTCGACCACCTCTGCTCCGGCGTCGGACAAGGTGCGGAGAAGGTCCAGGCGACAGTCGCCGTGCAACTGCACAGCCACCCGCTTCCCGGCGATCGGCTCCTCCAACAGGCGTGCCCCGACCGACGCGAGCTGCTCGCTGTCCGCCCGCCACCACACACCGAGACCGGCGATCGCGACCGCAGCCGCCGCCTTGGGACCTCGCGCCGCGATCCGGGTTTCCGCGAAGGCGTCCCGCAGTG
>JALYVK010000157.1 GCA_030853265.1 Actinomycetota bacterium | reverse complement strand
CACGCGGGGTTCGCGGCTGCCGGCCCCCTCCACCAGGACGTTCTCCGGTTTGAGATCCCGGTGGACCACACCGGCACGATGGACCGCGGCCATGCCCGCAGCCGCCTGCGCCACCAGCCCGCACGCCTCCGCCGGGGGGAGGGCACCGCGGCGCAGGATGCTGCGCAGGTCCGCCCCATTCACCAACTCCATCACGATGGCAAGGGTGCCCCCCTCCGCCACCAGGTCGAAGATCGGCACCAGGTTGGGATGGTCGAGGCCGACGAGCGTGGTGCGCTCCCGGACGAACCGCGCCACCGCGTCGGGGTCGTCGGCCAGCTCCGGGCGGAGGACCTTCACCGCCACGAAGCCCCCGTCCCATCGGCGTTGCGCTCGCCACACCTGGCCGCTGGATCCGGCGCCGAGACGGTCCAGGAGCAGGTAGCTGCTGCCGAGGGGCCGGCCGTTGAGGTCCAAAGGAGCCAGGGTCGCCGTCTCTGTCCGATCGTGCGGCTCCGCCCCGGCGCGGTCTCCCACCGCCGCCGCGTCCGCAGGGCGAGCGGCGGCGTCGACGGCCAGGCAGGCATCGACGAGTTGCGACATCCAGGCCGGGACCTCGGCCGGACGTAGTCCCGGCGACCGGCCGGTAGCCATGGCCAGGACCAGGGCGGCCCGGCCGCTGAGTGCCTCCCGGGCCCAGGGCGGCCGGCCGCTGAGGAGGGTGTGCAGGCACGATCCGAGCGCCCAGATGTCCCCCGCCGGAGTCCACGGCCCACCCTCGAGGACCTCGGGCGGGACATGGCTGGGGGCCGCCTCGCCCGCGCCGGACCCGACCCCGCGGCGAACGTCCTGCGGACCGAAGCTGGCCAGGGACATGCCGTCTACGAGGACCTCGCCGCCGGCCCCGCAGAGCAGGTTGGCGGGGGTGATGTTGGCGTGCAGCACCCTCTGGCGGTGGAGGTCGGCGAGGCCCCGCGACGCGTCGCGCCCGACCCGGGCCACATCGGCGCTCGGAAGCGGGCCCCCCCGGGCCAGCCGGTCGCCGACGGAACCATCGGCCAGCCAGGGCGTGACCAACCACGGATGGCCTGCTGGCCCCACACCCCCACCGACCACCGGGACGATGTGGTTGCCGGGGTCGAGACCCCGGAGGACGGCGAGCTCATCGAGGAAGCGACGCCGGGCTCGCCCGGGGCCGATCGGCTCGCCGATCTTGATGGCGACATCCGTGCCGTCCTGGCGCCGGGCCCGGACGGTGACCCCGCGATGACCGCTGGCGACCACCCGCCCACCGGTCACGTCCGACGAGCCCAGGAGCAGCGACCCGTCGACCTCGGCGCCGACGACCAGGTGCTCGGTGCCCGTCGGTCCTGCCGCCATCAGGGTCCGCCGCCGCCGTCCACCACCAAGAGCGTAGCGGGGGCTCAGCGGGGTGGCCGCAGCAACGCCAGATCGTTGCGGCCGACCACGCCCGTCGTGAGGGCCCACTCGGCCAGCTGCTGGAGCGCCGTCTCCCCGACGAGGTTGGGCACACCGGCCCCCGTGAGCCGGGTCCGGAGATGCTCCACCCGCTTGACCAGGGTGGTGCGCGACCAGCCAAGCTCGGCCGAGGCGTCGGCATAGCTGCGAGGATGCGGGTCGTAGCGAGGGAAGGCCTCGAGGTAGCCGGCGAACAGGGCGACGAGTGCCAGACGATCCAAGTCGTTGACGGTCCCGGCATCGAACCGGGCCGTAGGGAGAGCGTCAGATGCCTGTTCCGGTGTCGCCCCGGCCACGGGGAACCTCTCGGCCATCACGTCGATGGCATGGCGGCGAGCCGACCCTTCCACCATGACCGTGAGGGACCCGGCGACGGCGAGGCGCCGGCCCGGGGCGAGCACGCTGCGGATCCCGAGCTCGTCGGCCGCGGTCAGAGGGCGCACGGTGCTGCGGTTGAGCAACCACCAGGTACCGGCTTCGTGCTCCACCGAGCCGGCCAGCCGGGAGATGCCCAGATCGTCGGCGTCCAGGCACACGGTGCACGACGATGCCCGCCCGAACGTCAGCACCTCAGCGGGCCCCAACTCCCAGCGGGAGGCGCCGTAGGTGACGACGACGCCGTCCGCCTCGCTCGCCATCTCACCCACGACCCGAGGGTAGCCCACGTCAAGGGGAGGGCTTCCCGGCGACCGCAGCTCGCAGCACGCGTACCATGGTCCCATGACCGGGACCCGTCGGAGCGTGAGCGCGCTGCTCACGCGGGGATCGGGCCGCAGCTACGGCCGGCCGGGGCTGGTCGTCGTCATCGTCGGGGCTGTCCTCGCCGTCACCTTCGCCACCGGTTACACGACGACCCGGGCCCTCACCGGCGACGACAGCGCCTGGCTGCGCAAAGGCGTCACCATCGCCCACATCAACGGACCATCAGCCCGCTTCGATGCGGCCGTGAGCGACCAACCGCTGCGGTTGGCGTCATCGGCGTCCGACCCGGTCCAGGTGGTGCAGGACCCTGACGGGCAGGTGTACACCGCGGACCGCGCCACCCGGAAGATCTTTCGCATGGATCTGGCCACCATGACCCCGTTGCCCGGGCCGTCGGGGACCGGCGTTCTGGCGGCAGGATCCACCGTGTACATCGTGGACCGGACGTTGCGCACGTTGACCCCCGTGGACCAGCAACTCCACCCGATCGGCCGCCCCATCCCCCTTCCTGCGCCGATCGAGAGCGAGACCATCGCCGGCGACGGCACGGTGTACATCGGCCAGAACGATGGAGCGGTCACCATCGTCAAGGCCAGGCGGCCCCAGACGGTCCAGGTGGCTCCGAAGGGGGATCCCCTGATCGTGACCGTGGTGGGCACCCGAGCCGTGGCCGTGGACCCACAGAACGGCACGGTCTACTCCCTTGACGGCGGCCGGCCCTCACGGATCCCGCTGCCCGGCCCGGCCGGCGGTCCCATTCAGGTCGGCCCGAACCAGCCCGACGGCCCCCTGTGGTTGACCCAGGGCAATGTGTTGGCACGGGTCGACCTCTCCAACGGGCAGACCCGGTCGGCTCCGCTGCCCGACCGTCATCACTTCGGGGTCCCGGTCGTCAACGGCGGCCGGGTGTATGTGCCCGACGACAGCGCCGGCCAGGCCCTCGTCCTCGACGCCACCACCCTGGCGCCGGCGCCCCCCATCGCCGTTCCGCCCGGCGCCCCGGGCGCAACCGACATCGAGCTGCTCGCCAAGGACCATCAGGTCTGGATCGACAACCCGACGTCGCGAGACGGCAAGGTGGTCGACCAGAACGGGGTCAGGACCGTCGACAAGGGCACCGGGGATCAGGTGGTCGACCCGAACGCCACACCCGCCCCGCCCACACCTGCTCCTCCGAGCGCCGCCCCGGCCCCTGCTTCGAGCCCGGTGGCCGGCGTCGCCCCCACGCCCGCCCCGACCC
>JALYVK010000040.1 GCA_030853265.1 Actinomycetota bacterium | reverse complement strand
GCCGAGGCGGGCGGCGACGTCGAGGACGACGGCAGCCTGGTGCTCCGCCGGGTGGTCACCGCCGCCGGCCGGTCGCGGGCCGCGGCCGGTGGCGCCTCGGTGCCGGCCACCGTGTTGGCCCGGCTGGCCGACGGCCTGGTCGCGGTACACGGGCAGAGCGATCAGCAACGGCTGACCCAACCGGCCGAGCAACGCGCCACGCTGGACCGCTATGCCGGCCTGGACCTGACCGAGTGCCGGGCCGCCTTCGAACGGTGGCGCGCCGCGGTAGCCGACCTCGAGCGCCGCACCACCGACGCCCGGGAACTGGCCCGCGAAGCCGAACTACTGCGGCATGGCATCGCCGAGATCCAGGCCGTCGACCCACAACCGGACGAGGACGTCGAGCTGGCCGCCCTGGCCGCCCGGCTGGAGCACGCCGACGCGCTGCGGATCGCGGCCCGGACCGCGCACAACGCCCTGCTCGGGACCCGGACGACCCGGCCGCCGACCTCGCCGATGCGCAGTCGCTGATCGGCGCGGCCCGTCGAGCGCTCGGCCAGGTGGCCGGTACCGACGCCGAACTCGACCAGCTCGACGGCCGGCTCACCGAGCTGGCGACCGCCGCCACCGACATCGGCAGCGAGCTGGCCGGCTATGAAGCGCAGCTGGAGGCCGACCCGGCCCGGCTGGCTGGCGTCCACGATCGCCGGGCGGCGCTGAACACCCTGATCCGCAAGTACGGTCCGAGCCTGGCCGCGGTGCTCGACTGGGCGGCCGATGCCGAGGTCCGGCTGGCCGACGCCGACACCTCGGACGAGACGCTGGCGGCGCTGGCCGCCGACCGGGACCGCGCCGCGGCCGACTTCCTCGACGTCGCAACCAAGATCTCGACAGACCGGCAGCGGGCCGGCGAGCAGCTGTCTGCCCTGATCACCGGCGAGCTGGGCGCGCTGGCGATGCCGGCCGCCCAGGTCCGGCTGATCGTCCGGCACCGGCCGCCGACCGACAGCGCGCCACGGGTGCTGGTCGACGGCGTCGAGGCCGGAGCCGGCCCGGACGGCATCGACGAGGTCGAGCTCACCCTGCGACCACATCCGGACGCACCCGAACTGCCGGTCCAGCGGGGCGCTTCCGGTGGTGAGCTGTCCCGGGTGATGCTGGCGGTCGAGGTCGGCCTGGCCGGCACCGATCCGGTCCCCACCATGGTCTTCGACGAGGTGGACGCCGGCGTGGGTGGCCGGTCAGCGGTCGAGATCGGCCGCCGGCTGGCCCGGTTGGCCCGTTCCCATCAGGTCATCGTGGTGACCCACCTGGCCCAGGTGGCCTCGTTCGCGGACCGGCACCTAGTGGTCGACAAGTCGGTGGTCGATAGATCGGTGGTCGATAGATCAGTGGCTGCCGATTCCGGTGGCGTCACCCGTAGTGACATTCGCGAGGTCAGCGGTGAGCAGCGGCTGATCGAGCTCGCCCGGATGCTGGCCGGCGACGACACCCCGGTCGCCCGCCAGCATGCCGCCGAGTTGCTGGAGGCCGCCCGTACCGACCAGCAAGCAAGCGCACCGACCACTCGAAAGGCCAGCAAGCGCCGATCTGTCCGGTGACTCCGCGTGGCGGAACGAGCCGATCCCGGCCCGCGATGGCAACATCAGAACCCATGAAGATGGCAGCCCTCCGCCACGGCGACAAGCGCCGGGACGTCCCGCTCGCAGGTATCAGCGGGGTGACCCGGCTGGACCGTAGAGCCGGCCGACTGCTCAATCGAGTTCATGCCGGCGACATCGCGGTAATCGACATCGCCGACCTGGACCGCTCCACCGCCGACGCGCTGGTTGCCGCGAAGGTCGCCGCGGTGGTGAATGCCCAGCCCAGCATCTCCGGCCGGTACCCGAACCTGGGACCCGAAGTGCTGATGGCGCACAAGGTGCCGCTGCTCGACGCGGTCGGCACCGAGATCTTCACCGACGTCAAGGAAGGCACCCGGCTGCGGCTGGACGGCGAGGTGCTCTACTCCGGCGAGCGCGAGGTTGCCCGGGGCAGCCGCCAGGACCCGGACTCGGTCCGGGCCGCGATGCACGAGGCGAAGGCCGGCCTGTCCACCCAACTGGAGGCGTTCGCGGCCAGCACCCAGCAGCACATGCTGCGGGAGAAGGAACTGCTGCTCGACGGCGTCGGCCTGCCCGAGCTCAGGACCAAGTTCCGCGGCCGGCACGTCCTGCTGGTGGCCAAGGAACACGATTACCGGGCCGACCTCAAGGGGCTCAAGCACTACATCCGGGAGTTCCGTCCGATACTGGTCGGCGTGGACGGCGGCGCGGACGTCCTGCGCGAGGCCGGCTACCAACCGGATGTGGTGATCGGTGAGATGGACCGGATCTCCGACGCGGCGCTGCGCGAGGCCGGCGAGGTGATCGCGCACGCCGACTACCACGGCCGGGTGACCGGCCTGCCGCGCGTGCAGGACCTTCGGATCGAGCCGGTCATCTTCGCCACCTCGGGTACCAGCGAGGACGCCGCGATGCTGATCGCCGATGCAGGTGGCGCGAAGCTGATCGTCACGGTCGGCATGCGGGCCACCCTCGAGGAATTCCTGGATTCTGGCCGCGGCGGGATGGCATCGACGGTGCTGACCCGGCTGAAACTCGGTGGCCGGCTGGTGGATGCCAAGGCAGCCGTCCAGCTCTACCAGAACCGAATCTCGGCGATCACAGTCGTGCTGCTGGCCGTTGCCGCGTTGCTGGCGATCGGCGTCGTGCTCGTCGCGGGCAGTTCCACCGACAGCTACCAGCACCTTCTGACCGATGGTTGGAACCACCTGTACTCCTGGCTTAGGGGCCTCTTCTCGTGATTTCTTATCGATACCACCTCGTATCCATCATCGGCATCTTCCTGGCCGTCGCGCTCGGGGTGGTGATCGGGACCAGTGCGCTCAACGGCGCGGTGGTCGGTGATCTGCACCGCCAGGTGAGCGACCTGAAGAAGAGCAACGCCGACAACGCCAACCAGAACCGGGCACTGCAGGCTCAGGCCGGCAACGCCGACCTGCTCGCCCAGACGTTCGGCAGCAAGATTGCCGGGTCGGCGCTGGCCAAGACGCCGGTCGTGCTGGTCGGCGCGCCGGGAGCGACCAAGAGCATGAAGGACGCGGTGGCCGCTCAGATCACCGCGGCCGGTGGCACGGTGGCCAGCCAGCTCCAGCTCAGCAGCGACTTCGACAACCCCAGCCGCGCCAACGACATCCAGTCGCTGGCCACCTCCGGTGTGCACCCGATCGGGTTGCACCTGCCGGTCACCGACAACGCGGGGCTGCTCGCCGGCGCATTGCTCGGCTACGTCCTGCTCGGGCACGGTCAGGCCACCGACCTGACCCAGGTACTGGCCGGTTTCAGCACCCTGAACATGATCAAGACCGAAGGCTCGACGGCGACCGCGGGCAAGGCCCTGGTGCTGGTGACCTCGGGCGGCCTGGCCAAGGCCGATCCAGCTGGGGCGATGCTGGTGTCCTTTGCCACCGAGGTCGCCACCCTCGGTGGTCCGACGGTGCTGGCCGGCGATCCGGCGGCGGCAACCGCGACCGGCTTGGTCGGCCTGGTCCGGGGCAACGACGCTGCGAAGAAAGCCCTTTCCACGGTGGACAACGCTTCCACCGCGCTCGGCCAGCTCACCGTGGTGCTCACCCTCGCCGACGCGATGGCCGGCCGCAAGGGCAACTACGGCGTCGCCGCCGGTGCGGACGCATTGCTTCCCGGAACCTCGAACTGACGTGTCGCCGGGCGACTACCGGCCGGATCGTGTTACTGTGAACTCCCGTGGATATATGGGAAATCCGCTTCTAGCAGAGCCCATCTCCGCAGCAGATATTCGATGCGACCACGGGAGTCTCGTTGGCTCAGTCAGCCCGGACCACTAAACACCTATTTGTCACCGGCGGAGTTGCCTCGTCCCTGGGCAAGGGACTGACCGCTTCGTCGTTGGGCAGCCTGCTCAAGGCCCGTGGCCTGCGGGTCACCATGCAGAAGCTCGACCCCTACCTCAACGTCGATCCAGGGACGATGAACCCGTTCCAGCACGGCGAGGTCTTCGTCACCGAGGATGGCGCCGAGACCGACCTGGACATCGGCCACTACGAGCGGTTCCTGGACGCCGACATGGTCGGCTACGCCAACGTGACCACCGGCCAGGTGTACTCCACGGTGATCGCCAAGGAACGCCGCGGCGAGTACCTGGGCGACACCGTGCAGGTCATCCCGCACATCACCAACGAGATCAAGGACCGGATCCGGTCGATGTCGCGACCCGGTCCGGACGGCGAGATCCCGCACGTGGTGATCACCGAGATCGGCGGCACGGTCGGCGACATCGAGTCGCTGCCGTTCCTCGAGGCCGCCCGCCAGGTCCGCCACGACGTCGGGCGGGACAACTGCTTCTTCTTGCACGTGTCGCTGATCCCGTACCTGGCACCGTCCGGTGAGTTGAAGACCAAGCCGACCCAGCATTCGGTGGCCGCGCTGCGCAGCATCGGCATCGCGCCGGACGCGGTGGTCTGTCGGGCCGATCGCGAGATCCCGGACAGCGTCAAGCGCAAGATCTCGCTGATGTGCGATGTGGACACCGAGGCGGTGGTCGCCGCCGTCGACGCGCCGAGCATCTACGAGATCCCCAAGGTGCTGCACGCCGAGGGCCTGGACGCCTACGTGGTCCGCCGGCTCGGCCTGCCGTTCCGGGACGTGGACTGGACCCTGTGGAACGACCTGCTAGAGCGGGTACGCCATCCCACCAGCGAGGTGACGGTGGCCCTGGTCGGCAAGTACATCGACCTGCCCGACGCCTACCTGTCCGTCACCGAAGCCCTACGTGCGGGCGGTTTCGCCCATTGGGCAAAGGTGAACGTCCGCTGGGTGGCCTCGGACCTGTGCGAGACGACGGCCGGTGCCGCCAGCCAGCTCAAGGGTGTCGACGCGGTGCTGGTCCCCGGCGGTTTCGGGATCCGCGGCATCGAGGGCAAGCTCGGCGCGATCAGATACGCCCGGGAACGCAACGTCCCAACCCTCGGCCTGTGCCTCGGACTGCAGTGCATGGCGATCGAGACGGCCCGCGATCTGGCCGGGATAGCCGACGCCAACTCCGCCGAGTTCGACCCGGACACGGCCAACCCGGTCATCGCGACGATGGCCGACCAGGTCGACATCGTCGCGGGCAACGCCGACCTGGGCGGCACCATGCGCCTCGGTGCGTACCCGGCCGTCCTGACTCCCGGCTCGCTGGTCGCCGAGGCCTACGGCAGCACCGAGGTGTCCGAACGACACCGGCACCGCTACGAGGTCAACAACTCCTACCGGGACGCGCTCGCCGCGGCCGGCCTGGTGATCTCGGGTACCTCGCCGGACGGCCGGCTGGTCGAGTTCGTGGAATTGCCACGGGAGGTGCATCCGTTCTTCGTCGCCACACAGGCGCACCCGGAGCTGAAATCCCGCCCGACCCGGCCGCACCCGCTGTTCGCGGCCTTCATCCAGGCGGCGGTGCGGTACAACGCCCAGGAGCGGCTGCCGGTCGAGCTGCCCGAGCCGACCGCCGAGTTCGCCGCGGCCGGCCCGGTGAGCGGATGAGTAGCCAGCCTGCCGCTGATTTCAGCGTGGTGTCCTCCGAGCACATCTTTCACGGCTACGCCTTCGACCTGCGTACCGACAAGGTTCGGATGCCCGAGGGTTCGGTTGCCACCCGCGATGTGGTGGAGCATCTCGGCGCGGTCGCGGTGCTGGCTATCGATGACCAGGACAACGTGAGCATGGTGTTCCAGTACCGGCACCCGGTCGGTCAGCAGCTGCTCGAACTGCCGGCCGGCCTGCTCGATGTCAACGGCGAGCCCGCGCTCGACACCGCCAAGCGGGAGCTGTACGAAGAGGCCTCGCTGACCGCCACCGACTGGCGGCTGCTGCTCGACCTGCACACCTCACCGGGTACCAGCAGCGAGGCGATCCGGATCTACCTCGCCCGCGGGCTCGCCGAGGTGGCCGAGTCCGACCGGTTCGTCGCCGAGCACGAGGAACTCGCCATGACGGTGCGGCGCTACCCGCTCGGCCAGCTGATCGAGATGGCGCTGTCCGGCGAGCTCACCAACGCCCCGGCGGTTGCCGCGGTGCTCGCCGCCCAGGTCGCCCGGCCCGGCGACTGGGCCGGCTTGCGCCAGGCCGACGCTCCGTGGCCGGCCCGGCCGGATCGAGTTCCGGCCACGGCCGACTGAGATGGCCGGCAAGACCCAGCTAGCCAGCAAGGCTGAAGTGGCCGGTAAGGCTGAAGTGGCCGGTAAGGCTGAGGTGGCAGATAGGGCCCAGCCAGTTCCGGCGACCGCGGCGGCCCAGCTGGTGAATTCCTACCTGGACCATCTGGCGGTCGAGCGGGGCAGCTCGGCGAACACCCTCAGCTCCTACCGGCGGGACCTGCGCCGCTACCTGCGTTACCTGGACGCCCGGCGGATCAACTCACTCACCGAGGTGGATTCGGCCACCGTCGGCGGGTTCCTGGCCGCGTTACGGGAAGGCGACGAGGACCATCCGGCGCTGTCGGCGAGTTCGGCCGCCCGCGCGGTGGTCGCGGTTCGGGGGTTGCACAAGTTCGGCTACGCCGACGGCCAGCTGGCCGCGGATGTGGCCCGCGAGGTCAAGCCGCCGGCCGCTGCCCGGCGGTTGCCCAAGGCGATCAGCGTGGAGGACGTCGAACGGCTGCTGGAGGCCGCCGATTTCGACCAGACCCCGCTGTCGGTCCGGGATCGGGCGCTGCTGGAGGTGCTGTACGGCACCGGGGCCCGGATCTCGGAGGCGGTCGGTTTGGATATCGACGATCTGGACCTGGCCGGCAAGGCGGTGCTACTGCGCGGCAAGGGCGGCAAGCAGCGGCTCGTCCCGCTCGGGTCGTTCGCGGCCAAGGCGCTCGAGGCTTATCTGGTCCGGGTCCGTCCGGAGTTGGCCCGGCAGGGCCGGGGGACCCCGAAGGTGTTCCTGAACGCGCGCGGCGGCGGCCTGTCCCGGCAGAGCGCCTGGACGGTGCTGCGCAACGCCGCGGACAAGGCCGGCCTGTCCACCGACATCTCGCCGCACACCCTGCGGCACTCCTTCGCCACCCACCTGATGGAAGGTGGCGCCGATGTCCGGGTGGTGCAGGAACTGCTCGGGCACGCCTCGGTCACCACCACCCAGATCTACACCCTGGTCACCGTCGACCAGCTTCGCGAGGTGTACGCGGTGGCCCACCCGAGAGCTCGGGCCAGCAGGCACTGATAGCCGGCTCCGAACGGCGTTGCGGCCACGGTTGGTGATCATTTTCGGCGTTGTGCCGCCGACCGATCCTAAACATGGATATAACCTATGTGTCTTTGTAGAAAACATGGGGGAGAGATTCGTGTCCGGACCGTTCGGCGACCAGCCCGCCAACCAATGGCAGCAGCCACCGATCACCGAGGTGACCTCGCCCGATGGGCAGTGGGAGCCGGCGGGGCAGTGGGAACCAACTTGGCCGACGGTGCTCGACGGCGTCCAGCCCGGACCACAGTTCGGCTACTACCCGCCGGCTCCGGTGAGTCCGCCGACACCGCCGGAGCGGGGCAGGCGCCGGTGGATGCTGGCATCCCTGATGAGCCTGTTGCTGCTGCTGATCGGCGGTGGCGGGATCGCTTCCTATCAGGTACTCAACGGCGGCGGCACTCAGCCGGACGAGGTGATTCCGGCCAGTGCCGTCGCCTTCGCCAAGCTGGACCTGAACCCGTCCGCGTCGCAGAAGATCGCCGCGGCCCGGTTGCTCAACCGGATTCCGAAGCTCGGCGGCTTCAGCGGTTCCGGGGACTGGCGCGAGGCGATGTTCCGGTCGCTGTCGGACAACGGTTCGCTGCCAGCCGGCGTGCAGTTCGACCGCGACATCAAGCCGTGGCTCGGCAAGCGGCTTGCGGTGGCCCTGCTACCTACCCTGGCCGACGGCGCACCGGAGGTACTGGTGGCCGCCCAGACCACCGACGAGGCACAGGCCAGGGTTGGCATTGCACGCTTCGGCACCGACTATGGGGTGAGTTTCTACAGGGGTTATGCAGTCATCGCACGCAGTCAGCAGGTCGCTGATGAAGCGGTCAGCAGCGCCAAGGTCGCCAGTCTCGCGAGCGCCCGGAACTATGTCTCGGACATGCAGCAGGTGGGATCGCTCGGCGTAGCGTCCGGCTGGGTTGATCTGACCGCGGCCGGCAAGCTGAGCGGTAGCACCTCCTCCGGTGTGCTGGCGGTCGGCGGGGGCGGCCGACTGGCGTTCACGACCCGGTTCGCCGGCAATAACGTCGATCTTGTCATCAAGATGTTCGGGACCTCCCCGAGTGCCGGGAGTGCCACGGCGCTGCCGGATATCGGAGCCTTGCCGGCAAGCACCGCGATCGGGGCCGCATTTTCCAATGCCGGATCCAAGGTGGACCAGCAGTGGCAGGGATTCCTGCGCCAGCTCAGCGCTCAGCAGGTCGCGGGGGGTCCAAGCCCGTCGGACATGATTGACTCGCTGCAGCGGGAGTCGGGTATCAGCCTGCCTGGCGATCTGGTGACGTTGCTCGGCAGCGAACTCACCCTCAGCGTGGACGCCGACGGTCTCGACGCCGGGAACCCGAAGGTCGCGATCCGGACCAAGACCGACGGCCCGGCCGCGGTCCGGGTCCTGGACAAGATCAGCAGGACGCTGCACCTGCACCATCTCGATTTTCCGTTGTTCTACGGCCCGACCTCGGACGGTCTCATCGCAGCTAGCGATCAGCAGTACCTGGCAAGCCTGGGGTCGCCGTCCGGGCCCCGGCTGTCCGGAGTGGCCGGCTTCCGCGCCGCGCTGCCCGAGCTGGCCGGTGCCTCAGCCGCTGCCTTCGTCAATTTCGACGCGATCACCGCCGCGCTGCGCTCCAACGGTGCCAACCCCGGCGATCTGACAGTGCTGTCCAGCCTGAGCGCGCTGGGCATGACCGTGCACAGCAGCGGTGCTGTCAGCACGATCTCGATCCGCCTCGTGATGCACTGAGCGTGCCGAGCAGTCGGGCGTAGCTGGTGCGGTAACCTCCGAACGGGTCAGGCCAGGCACGTGGCGAGGAGCGCGCACTCTCTATGACGACGTCCGATACTCCCGAAGTCGACCCCGCCGCACCGGCGAAATTCGAACCGCTGGCAATCCCGGTCGGCGGCGCCCCGGATGCCGAATCGGCTGTGAAGTCGGCGGATCCAGCCCGTACCCGGCAGCGCCGGCCGCTGGTCCAGCCGCAACCGCTGACCCAGCACGGCCCGGCCCGGGTGATCGCCCTGTGCAACCAGAAGGGTGGCGTCGGCAAGACCACCTCGACCATCAATCTGGGTGCCGCGCTGGCCGAGTTCGGACGCCGGGTGCTGCTGGTCGACTTCGACCCGCAGGGTGCCCTGAGCGTCGGGCTCGGGGTGCAACCACACCAGCTCGAACGGACCACCTACAACCTGCTGATGGAACGCAACGTCGGCATCGATGAGGTACTGCTCAAGACCGGCGTACCTGGGATGGACCTGCTGCCGTCCAATATCGATCTGTCCGCGGCCGAGGTACAGCTGGTCAACGAGGTGGCCCGCGAGCAGTCGCTGGCACGGGCGCTGGCACCGGTGCTCGGCGAGTACGACTTCGTGCTGATCGACTGCCAGCCCTCCCTGGGCCTGCTCACGGTGAACGCGCTGACCGCCGCCAGCGGCGTGATCATCCCGCTGGAGTGCGAGTTCTTCAGCCTGCGCGGGGTGGCGCTGCTGATCGACACCATCGACAAGGTGCAGCAACGGCTCAACCCGAACCTGCGGTTGGAGGGCATCCTGGCCACCATGTACGACGGCCGGACGTTGCACGGTCGCGAGGTCTACAATCGGGTGCTGGAAGCCTTCAACGAGAAGGTGTTCGACACGGTGATCAACCGGACGGTGCGCTTTCCCGAGACCACGGTGGCCGGTGAGCCGATCACCACCTGGGCACCGACCTCCAACGGTGCCATCGCCTACCGGGAGTTGGCGATGGAGGTACTGTCCCGTCCGTGAGCGGTAACCCGCTGGACGGCTCGGCGCTGCCCGGCCAGCTCGTCCCAGCCGTCGGTGACGCGCTCGGAGACCCGGCGCTGGAGGAGATCCCCGAGGAGTGGGAGCTGCCCGACGAGCCGGAACCGCTGATCTCCGACGGCAAGTTCCGGGTCCGGCTGGATAATTTCGAGGGCCCCTTCGACCTGCTGCTGACCTTGATCGGGCGCCGCCAGCTCGATGTCACCGAGGTAGCGCTGTCGCAGGTCACCGACGACTTCATCGGCTACCTCAAGGCGGCCGGCGATGAGTTCGATCTCGGCCAGGCGACCGAATTCCTGGTGGTGGCGGCGACCCTGCTGGACCTGAAGGCGGCCCGGCTGCTGCCCGCCGCCGAGGTGGAGGACGAAGAGGACCTCGCCCTGCTGGAAGCGCGCGACCTGCTCTTCGCCCGGCTGCTGCAGTATCGCGCGTACAAGCTGGCCGCCGCCCATCTCGGCGAGCTCGCCAGCCGGGCCGGTCGCCGATTCGGCCGGGATGTCGAGCTGGAGCCGCGATTCGCCGCGCTCAGCCCCGAGCTGCGGATCGGGGTGGACCTGCACCAGTTCGCCGCGATCGCGGCCGGTGCGTTGAAACCACGGCCGGTCCCGGTGGTGGGGGTGGACCACATCCACGCGGCCCGGGTCAGCGTTGCCGAGCACATGGCAGCGATGAGCGAGCGGCTGGCCAGGACCGGCTCGGCGACCTTTCGGGCGCTGGTGGCCGAATGCCAGTCCACCCTGGAGGTGGTGGCCAGGTTCCTCGGCCTGCTCGAGCTCTACCGCAACGGCGACGTGGCCTTCGACCAGGCCGAGGCGCTGTCGGAACTGCGGGTTCGCTGGACCGGTGGCAGCGGCACCGAGCGCGACGACCGGGAAGCCAATCCAGACGAGGAGTACGACTGATGAGCCAGCCAGACCCGGTGGACCTGCCAGCCACCCCGGCGATGGAGCTGACCGACCCGGCAGAACTGCGCGGTGCCATCGAGGCGTTGCTGTTCGTCGCCGACGCCCCGCTCGAACTCAGCCAGCTGGCCGCCACCGTGCAGCGCCCGGCCGCTGAGGTCGCCGAGGCGCTGGCCGCGATCACCGCCGACCTGGACGCGCGCGGCACCGGCTGGCAGCTGCGGCCGGCCGCAACCGGCTTCCGGCTCTACACCCGGGAGCGGTACGCCCCGCTCGTCGAGACGTTCCTGCTCGAGGGCCAGCGCAGCAAGCTCAGCCAGGCCGCGCTGGAAACCCTGGCCGTGATCGCGTACCGGCAGCCGGTCACCCGGGCGCGGATCTCGGCGATCCGGGGCGTGAACGTCGACGGGGTGGTCCGGACGTTGCTCTCCCGCGAGCTGATCACCGAGGTCGGGACGGATCCGGTGACCGGCGGCGGCCTGTATCGAACCACCAGCACCTTCCTCGAGAAGATGGGGATCGGATCGGTCGAGGAACTGCCCTCGCTGGCGCCGCTGCTACCAGAATTGGACACCCTCGATGACGATGAGCTCTGAGCCTGACGGCATCCGGCTGCAGAAGGTGCTGGCCGGCGCCGGGGTCGGCTCGCGACGCGCCTGCGAGGAGCTGATCGCGCAGGGCCGGGTGGTCGTGGAGGGCCGCGGGGTCGCCGAACTCGGTGCCCGGATCGACCCGGCCAGCGCGGTGGTACGGGTGGACGGCAAGCGGATCAACCTGCGCGCGGACCTGCGCTACCTGGCTATGAACAAGCCGCGCGGCGTGCTGAGCACCATGTCGGACCCGCAGGGTCGATCCTGTGTCGGGGACTTCGTGACCGAGCTGTCGGAGCGGTTGTTTCACGTCGGCCGGCTCGATGCCGACACCGAGGGGCTGCTGA
Source organism: Actinomycetota bacterium (assembly GCA_030853265.1). Lineage (GTDB taxonomy): Bacteria > Actinomycetota > Actinomycetes > Mycobacteriales > Jatrophihabitantaceae > Jatrophihabitans_A. The sequence continues at coordinate 22,872 of JALYVK010000040.1, read as the reverse complement.
TCCTCACCAACGACGGTGATTTCGCGCACCGGCTGGCCCATCCCTCGCACGGGGTGGTCAAGACCTATATCGCCGAGGTGCCCGCGCCGGTGGATCGCGGGATCGCCGCCCAGCTGCTGGCTGGGATCGAGCTCGAGGACGGCCCGGTCCGGGTGGACGACTTCCGGGTGATCGACTCCTCGGGTGGCCGGGCTCTGGTCGAGGTGTCGCTGCACGAGGGCCGCAACCATGTCGTACGGCGGCTGCTCGACGCGGTCGGGCACCCGGTGAACAAGCTGGTGCGGGTGGCCATCGGCCCGGTCCGGCTTGGCGATCAGCGGCCCGGCACGTTGCGCGAGCTCACCGGTGCCGAACTCGGCGAGCTGTACCGCCAGGTCGGTCTCTAGAGTTCCTAGCAGGGGTTTGCGGATGACGGAGCGGGGTTTCCAGTGACGGTCAGGGCGGTGCGGGGCGCGATTCAGGTCGAGGCGAACGAGCGGCAGGCGGTGCTCGACGGCGCGTCCGAGCTGGTGCAGGAGGTCATGCGCCGCAACCAGATCGCGGCCGAGGACCTGATCTCGATCCTGTTCACCGCGACCCCGGACCTGACCGCGGAGTTCCCCGCCTATGCCGCGCGCCAGCTCGGGCTGACCGACGTGCCGCTGATGTGCGCGTCGGAGATCGCGGTGCCCGGCGCGCTGCCGTTGACGCTGCGGCTGCTCGCGCACGTCGACACCCAACTGGATCGCGCGCAGCTGCGGCACGTCTACCTGCGCGGTGCGGCTGCCCTGCGAACGGACCTGCCGCGCTAGCCTGCCGCGACCCGTATCCTGTGGGTTGGCCATCGACCACAGCAGAACGGGATTTCAGGCGTGCCTATCGAGCAGTGGGACGGACCGGCGGCCGCCGGATTCGCGGGTGTGGTGGCTCTTGACGGCCCGTCCGGCACCGGCAAGTCGACGGTTGCCCGCCAGCTGGCGAGGCGGCTGGGCGCGCAGTACCTCGATACCGGCGCGATGTACCGGGCAGCGACCGTGGCGGTGCTCGAAGCCGGCGTCGATCCCACCGACAGCGCCCGGGTGATCGAGGTGGTCGCGGGTTGCCAGATTGGCGTCGCGACCGATCCCGAGAGCCGGCACACCACCCTGAACGGCCGCAATGTCGATGCCGAGATCCGCAGCGCCGAGACCACCGCGGCGGTGTCGGCGGTCTCCGCGGTGCCCGAGGTGCGCCGGCGGCTGGTGGCCGATCAGCGCGAGATCATCGGCCACCGGCCGACGGTTGCCGAGGGACGCGACATCGGTTCGGTGGTCTGGCCGACCGCCGAGCTGAAGGTGTACCTGACCGCCACCGAAGAGGTCCGGGCTCGCCGCCGGGCCGGTGAATTGGGCGATCGCAACCTGTCCGGGGTGGCCGCGGCGCTGCGCCGCCGGGATGCGGCCGATGCCGGCCGAGCGGCCAGCCCGCTGCACCGGCCGGACGGGGCGGTCGAGGTGGACACCTCGCAGCTGAGCATCTCCGAAGTCGTCGAGCTGCTCACCCGGATGGCGGTGTCCGCGGACCGGACGGCCCACCCGGCCCGCCATGGCTGAGCCGGCCGGGCTCCGAGAGTATCCGCGCTGGGACTTCAGCCAGCTCGATCGCTGGGGGCCGACACTGGCCGAACGGGCCACCGGCTCCGCCCGGCTGCGCGGTTGGCAACGGGTCGGCCGGCTGTTCTGCACGGTGCTTGGGCAGGTGCAGTTTGAGGGCTTGGAGCGGATCCCGGACAACGGTGCCGCGATCCTGGTGATCAACCACACCTCGGCGCTGGACGGCGCGCTGCTGTTCGGTTTCTCCGAGCGCACGGTGTCCTTCCTGGTCAAGGCGGAGGCCTTCGAACCGGCGGCTGGCCTGGCCGGCCGGATACTCATCCAGGGCGCCCAGGTTCCTGTGCGGCGGGGCTGGATCGATCCGTCGCCGGTAAGGTTGAGCTTGGATCTGCTCGAGCAGGGGGCGCTGCTCGGTATCTGTCCGGAAGGTGCACGCGGCGACGGCCGGGTGCGCCAGGTCCGTCCCGGCGTGGGGTACTTCGCCCTCAAGAGCGGCGCACCGGTGGTGCCGATCGCGATCCACGGCTCGGCGGCGATGGTCCACCGCTCACCGTGGCGGCGGGTTCCGGTACGGGTGGTGGTGGGTGAACCGCTGTCCTTCGAACGAGCCCAGCCCGGTCCGCTGAACCGTCGGCGCTGGGTGGCCGCGACCGAGCAGATCCGGGCTCGGATGGCCGAACTAGTGCGCGCCACGGAGCCGGATCCGGCCGTGGTCACTGCAAGAACGAGAGTGGACCAATGACTGAGCTCGATCCCATCGACGTCGACCGATCCGCCGACGCCCCGACCCTGCCGGTGGTGGCGGTGGTCGGCCGGCCGAACGTCGGCAAATCGACCCTGGTCAACCGGATCCTGGGCCGCCGGGAGGCCGTCGTGCAGGACGTCCCCGGGGTAACCCGGGACCGGATCGCCTACGACGCCTACTGGGGCGGTCGGCAGTTCACCCTGGTGGACACCGGTGGCTGGGAACCCGACGCCACCGGGCTGCAGGCGATGGTGTCCCGGCAGGCCGAGCAGGCGGTGGTGACCGCCGACCTGGTGCTGTTCGTGATCGACTCGCGAACCGGCGCCACCGAGACCGACCTGGTGGTCTCGCGCACGCTGCGCCGGGCCGGCCGGCCGGTGGTGCTGGCGGTGACCAAGGTCGACGACGAGCGCGGCGAGTCCGACGCCGCCGAGGCCTGGTCGCTCGGCCTCGGTGAGCCGTACCCGGTCAGCGGGCTGCACGGCCGGGGCTCGGGTGACCTGCTGGATGCCATCCTGGCCAAGCTGCCGGACGCGCCGCCGGAACGCGACGCGGTCGGCGGGCCACGCCGAGTGGCGCTGGTCGGGCGTCCCAACGTCGGCAAGTCCAGCCTGCTGAACCGGCTCACCGGCAGCGAGCGCTCGGTGGTCGACTCGGTCGCCGGCACCACGGTGGATCCGGTCGACGAAATGCTCGAACTGGGTGGTGAGACCTGGCGTTTCGTCGACACCGCGGGGCTGCGTCGGCGGGTGAACACCGCGTCCGGGATGGAGTATTACGCCAGCCTGCGGACGGCCAGCGCGATCGAGTCGGCCGAGGTCGCGGTGGTGCTGCTGGACGCCTCCGAGGTGTTGTCCGAGCAGGACCAGCGGGTCATCACCATGGTGGTGGATTCCGGCCGGGCGCTGGTGGTCGCGTTCAACAAGTGGGACCTGGTGGACGAGGACCGCCGCGAGCAGCTGGGCCGTGAGGTGGATTGGGAGCTGCAGCGGGTGCAGTGGGCACCCCAGATCAACGTCTCGGCCAAGACCGGACGCGCGGTGGACAAGCTGGCGATCGCGCTGCGCACCTCGCTGGCGTCCTGGGACCGGCGGATCTCGACCGGCCAGCTCAACAGCTGGCTGACCGAGGTGGTCGCGGCGACCCCGCCGCCCGGTCGCGGTGGCAAGCATCCGCGGGTGCTGTTCGCCACCCAGGCCGACACTCGACCGCCGCGGTTCGTGCTGTTCACCACCGGCTTTCTCGAGGCCGGCTACCGCCGCTTCATCGAGCGCAAGCTGCGCGAGGACTTCGATTTCGAGGGCACCCCGATCCAGATCTCGGTGCGGGTCCGGGAGCGTGAGAAGCGGTCCTGACCCGGCGGTGCTGGCGGGAGCGCCGGTGCTGATGCGCTAAAGTTCACGGCGGTTCGCTCGCCGTGTGACGGCGGGCGGAGCGGGCTGTAGCGCAGCTTGGTAGCGCACCTGACTGGGGGTCAGGGGGTCGCAGGTTCAAATCCTGTCAGCCCGACAGAGAATCACCTCATCGCCGGTTCGCGGTGGGCAGCGGGGGAGGCGAGCGGATGGATTCGGACTCGGCCGTACTGCCCGCCGATCGGATCTGGACACTGCCGAACCTGCTCAGCGTCTCCCGGCTGTTCGGGGTGCCGCTATTCCTGTGGTTGCTGCTCGGCCCGCATGCCGATGGCTGGGCGTTGCTGGTGCTGGCCATCAGCGGCTTCACCGACTGGGCCGACGGGGTGCTGGCCCGCAAGCTCAACCAGCAGTCCCGGCTCGGCGGCCTGCTCGACCCGCTGGCGGACCGGCTCTACATCCTGGCCAGCCTGCTCGGGCTAGTGCTGCGCCACATCATCCCGTGGTGGCTGGTGGTACTGATCGTCGGACGCGACCTGGTGTTGCTGGGCACCGTGCCGGCATTGCGCCGCCGCGGCCTGACCGCGTTGCCGGTGCACTACCTGGGCAAGGCCGCGACCTTCAACCTGCTGTACGCATTCCCGTTGCTGCTGCTCGGCTCGCACTCGGGGCGGCTGAGTGAGGTCGCCAAGCCGATCGCCTGGGCCTTCACCATCTGGGGGACCGGACTTTACCTGTGGGCAGGTGGCCTGTACCTGATCCAAGTGCGCCGGGTGACCGCCCGTCCGGTGGCGAGCTGAGATGCCCGTCGCCGGTGACCGCGAGCCCCGGGTCGACCTGTCCAGCGCGTTGCTGCACGACCTGCTCAACAACACCCTCGATCCCGGCTACCGCTCCGCGGCCGCCCGCAACCGGCCGTCGCGTTGGTGGGACGGCCCGATGGTGTGGCTGGGCTGCCTGGCCGTCGGGCTGCTGTTGGTGGTTGCCTATCAGCAGAGCCACCAGTCCGCACCGGCCCGCGACGCCGCCCGCCGGGACCTGATCAGCCGGATCCAACAGGCCCAGGCCGGCGGCGACCGGATGGAGTCCCAGGCCAAGGCGCTGGCCTCGCAGGTGGCCGGCCTGCGGGACGCCCAGTTGCCGGGCAGCGGCAACCAGCTGAAGGACCAGGAGGTCGCGGCCGGCTCCATCCCGGTCAGCGGACCAGGCATGCAGATCGAGCTGAACGAGCCGGCTACCGAACCCAGCTCGGGTAACGGTCGGCCGGGCACCACGCCGCAGAGCCAGGTGGCGGTGCTGCACGACACCGAGATCCGCGCGGTGATCAACGAGCTGTGGGCCGACAACGCCGAGGCGATCTCGGTGAACGGCTTGCGGATGACGCCCACCTCGTTCGTCCGGGTGGCCGGCGAATCGATCCAGATCGATTTCCAGCCGATCAACCCGCCCTATCTGATCTCGGCGATCGGTGACCGCGACGGCCTGCAGGTGGCCTTTGCCGAGTCGGCCATCGCTCGGCAGCTCAAGACCATGGTGGCGGTGGACGGGATCAGTTTCCGGTTCGGCGGCAAGTCCGGCCTGAAGCTAGGTTCAGTTACCGTGAATCAACCGCGCTACGCCGTCCGCGGCCCGGCTCCGAGCAGTTCCCGGTCCGCCAGCAGCTCGGCACCAAGCAGCTCGGCACCAAGCAGCTCGGCACCAAGCAGCTCGGCACCAAGCAGCTCGGCCCGGCCGTCCAGCGGCTTGAGCACCCCCACTACCTCCCCGACGAGTACGGAGTCCCGATGATTGCCGCGATCGCCCTGGTCATCGGCGTGGTGCTGGGGGTGGTGTTCCGCCCGACCGTCCCGATCTGGCTGGAGCCGTACCTGCCGATCGCGGTGGTGGCCGCCCTGGACGCGGTCTTCGGTGGGATCCGCGCGCGGTTGGACGGCATCTTCGACGCCAAGGTCTTCGTGGTCTCGTTCGTGTCCAACGTGACCGTCGCCGCGCTGATCGTCTTCATGGGTGACAAGCTCGGCGTCGGCGGCCAGCTCTCGACCGCGGTGGTGGTGGTGCTGGGTATCCGGATCTTCGGCAACGCCGCGGCCATCCGCCGGCACGTGTTCCGGGCCTGAGATGACCGAACCTTCAAAGCCTGAGGCGACCGAGCCGGCAAGCACCCCCAAGCCCGCGGCGGAGAACCGGCCCGAGCCGGACCGAGCGACCAAGCCCAAGCCGGCCGGCCGGCGACTGAACCGGGGCTCGACCGTCCTGATCGGCGCGCTGCTCGCACTGCTCGGCTTCGGCCTGGCCGTGCAGTTGCGCTCCAACTCCCAGACCGACTCGCTGTCCGGCGCGCGCGAGGACGACCTGGTCCGGATCCTGGACGACCAGAACGGTCGGATCGATCGGTTGCAGAGCCAGATCTCGGATCTGCAGGCGGCCAAGCAGCGGCTGTCCGACAGCGGCAGTAACAATGCCGCGGCGCGTCAGGAGGCTCAGCGACAGGCGGACGCGCTGGCGGTGCTGACCGGGACGGCACCCGCGCACGGGCCAGGGCTCTCGGTGACCATCACCGACCCCAGCCACGCGCTCAAGGCCGAGGACCTGCTCGACGTGGTCGAGGAGCTGCGCGGTGCCGGGGCCGAGGTGATCCAGTTCGGGCCGGTCCGGGTCGCGGCGTCCAGCGCCTTCACCGACAACCCGGACGGCGTGCAGCTGGACAAGACCACGATCGGCTCGCCCTATACGGTGCTGGCGATCGGTGACCCGAAGACCCTGGACACCGCGCTCAACATCACCGGCGGGGTGGTCAACACCGTGCATACGGTGGGCGGTGAGATTTCGATCGCCGAGCAGGACAGCGTCAGCATCACCGCGGTCCGTACCGTCGGTTCGCCGAAGTATGCGACCCCGACCGGGAAGTAGGCCCGCGGCCCGGACAGCCGAACCGGTAAGGTCGCGCCGGCAGACATCGATGACTTCACAGGTGAGGAAAACATGGCCGAGATTCCGTCCGAGCTCCGTTATACCGCCGACCACGAGTGGGCCAAGCTCACCACCGGAAACGTCGTGCGGATCGGCATCACCGACTATGCCCAGAACTCCCTCGGTGACATCGTGTTCGTCTCGGTGCACGGACTGGACTCCACGGTCGCCTCGGGTGAGACCTTCGGCGAGGTCGAGTCCACCAAGAGCGTGTCGGATCTCTACGCACCGGTGGCCGGCGCGGTGGTGGCCCGCAACGAGGCGCTGGATGACAACCCCGAGCTGTTGAACTCCGATCCCTACGGGGCTGGCTGGATTGCCGAGATCTCGGTCGAGGACATCTCGGTACTCGACGAGCTGCTGGATGCCGAGGCATACCGCAGCGCCACAGCCGAGTAAACCTCCACCTCGCGTTGACCCTTCATAGCGAGTCGAACTAGGCTCGCCGGACCACGTTGATCGCGCTGGCCGGTTTGGCATTCCGCTGTGGCCGAGCGCTGATCGCACCACGACGAAAGGGGCGTTGAGGGAGTGTTCTGCACCGCGTGTGGCACCGAGAACTCTGCTGAAAGCCGCTTCTGTGCCCACTGCGGCGCCCCGCTGACCGCGGCCAGTCCGGCCGCTCGGCCCAGCGGGCCCGATGCCACCTCGATCCTGTCCACCGGGATCGGACTGGGACCCGACAGCGACGGCGAGTTCTCGCCCGAGGCGCACCAGCGAGCGATCGACGCCCTGACTCCCGGCTCTGCGCTGCTGGTGGTCAAGCGCGGACCGAACGCCGGTAGCCGGTTCCTGCTCGATCAGGACATGACCACCGCGGGCCGGCATCCGGAGAGCGACATCTTCCTCGACGACGTCACCGTCTCGCGGCGGCATGTGGAGTTCCGCCGGGACGGTACCGGCTTCGCCGTCTATGACGTCGGCAGCCTGAACGGCACCTACGTCAACCGGGAGCGGATCGATTCCGCCGTCCTGGCCGCTGGCGACGAGGTCCAGATCGGCAAGTTCCGGTTGGTGTACCTGACCGGCGTCGAGGCGGCCGCCTGATGCGCGTACAGCCGACTGCCGGCCCGGCGAACCGGGTGCACCCGATGAACACCGTCGACCCGGCGAACCAGGTGTGCCGATGAGCACCCTCGACCCGGCGAACCAGGTGTGCCGATGAGCACCCTCGACCCGACGAACCGGATGCACCGATGAGCACCGCGAGCCTGCCGTCCCGGGGCACGCTGTCCATCGGCGAGGTGCTGTCCCAGCTCCGGGTGGACTTCCCGGACGTGACCATCTCCAAGATCCGGTTCCTCGAGGACCAGGGCCTGGTGCAGCCGGATCGGACCCCGTCCGGGTATCGCAAGTTCTCCGGCTCGGATGTCGCGCGGCTGCGGTATGTGCTCAACCAGCAGCGCGATCACTACCTGCCGCTGCGGGTGATCAAGGACCAGCTCGAGGCGATCGACCGCGGCCAGAACCCGACCGGTGGCGCGCCGCGAGCCGCGCATCTGGCGATCACCGACAACGCCCCGACGCCGGAGCATTTCCGCTCGGCGCCGGCGGCCATGCGACTGAGCAAGGAAGAGCTGCTCAACACCGCGGGGTTGCGCCCGGCGCAGCTGTCCGAACTCGAGCAGTACGGGCTGATCTCCCAGCGCACCGGTGGCTACTACGACGACGATGCGCTGGCGATCGCCAAGGTGGTCGCCGAGATGGCGCGCTTCGGCATCGAAGGCCGGCATCTGCGCGCGTTCAAATCCGCGGCCGACCGTGAGGTGAGCCTGTTCGGTCAGGTCGCCGGCCCGCTGGCCAAGCAACGCAGTGGGGACGGCCGGGCGCGGGCGGAGGAGACCGTTCGAGAACTCGCCGCACTGTCGGTACGGCTGCATGCGGCGCTGGTCCAGATCGGGCTGCGCGAAATCGTCGGCTGAGCCCGCGAACGGCTAGTCTGGAAAGGGCTTAGCGACCCCACGACGGCAGAGGAGGAAAAAGATGACTCTGCACCCGTTGCAGGTTGTCGGAGTCCGGGTAGAACTGCCGGCGAACCAGCCGGTCGTCCTGCTCAAGGAATCTGCCGGCGCGCGGTACCTGCCGATTTGGATCGGCGCGGTCGAAGCATCCGCGATCGCCTTCGAACAGCAGGGCGTGCAGACGCCTCGACCGATGACCCATGACCTGCTGCGCGACGTGATCGGCGCGCTCGGAGCCGAGCTGAAGCAGGTGTCGATCACCGAGTTGCGCGACGACGTCTTCTACGCCGAGCTGCAGTTCACCAACGGCACGACGGTGAGCGCCCGGCCCTCGGACGCGATCGCGTTGGCGCTGCGTACCGAGACCCCGATCATGGGCGACGAGTCGGTGCTGGCCACCGTGGGCATCTCGATCCCCGAAGAGGACGACGACGAGGTCGAGCGTTTCCGGGAGTTCCTGGACACCATCTCGGCCGACGACTTTGCCGGCTCCGAAGGTGGCGAGTCTCACCCCGAACAGAGCTGACCGCCGAATTTGGGCCGTCCTGGCTCGCTCGGGAACTCTAGACCTGAAGTCGACGGTTACTTTTTCTGGCGGACTCGGCGAGCCGCATTGACCGGTGCGGGTGCTGCGGCCTACCTTCGATGAATCACCACCGTGCAATTACACAGATGGTGGACCGCACCAGAATCTGCCGGCCAGCTCAGCAGATTCGCCCGCGGTAACCGCGCCGCAGGCAGGAGATCGACGTGCTTGACCAATCGCCGGAACAGGGTGCCCTGTTCAGCCAGCCGGGTCTTGGAACGGATGACTCCGTTGGCTACCGCGGCCCGACCGCCTGTGCCGCCGCCGGTATCACCTATCGCCAGCTGGACTACTGGGCTCGCACCGAGCTGGTAGTTCCCACGGTGCGCTCGGCTGCCGGCTCGGGTAGCCAGCGGCTGTACTCCTTCAAGGACATCCTGGTGCTGAAGGTGGTCAAGCGACTGCTGGACACCGGTGTCTCGCTGCAGAACATCCGGCTCGCGGTCGAGACCCTGCGCGAGCGAGGCGTGGAAGATCTGGCCAGGATCACGCTGCTGTCCGACGGCACCACGGTGTACGAGTGCACCTCCTCCGAAGAGGTGGTGGACCTGCTGCGCGGCGGCCAGGGCGTCTTCGGGATCGCGGTCAGTGGCGCGCTGCGCGAGCTGGCCGGCTCGCTCGCCACCCTGCCGTCCGAACGTACCGACGGGGCGGTGCTCACGCCGGCCTCCGACGAGCTGTCCCAGCGACGGCACCGGCGCAGCGCCAGCGCCTGAACCCTGCTCACGGTCCACACCGGGACACCCGCTCGCGGCTAGCGAGGCAGCGCGCCATCGGCTGGTAATCTGGCGGCTACCGCGACGTGCGCACGGGAGAGTTCGTCCGGATCATCGGGCGGCGCCGAAGGGGCAATTTCCCCGCCAACCTCTCAGGCTGAAGGACCGTGCGCGCAGGTAACTCTGAAAAGCATCAGCTTGACAGAGGGGGAGTGGCTCGGCCTTTCACTGGCCGTGTCCACTTCGTACCTGATGTCGGTTGGAGTTCCTTGTGAACAATGCCCCCGCGCTCATTCCCTTCGCCGCTCGACACATCGGCGTCTACGATCCAGCCGACCAGAGCGTGATGCTCAAGACCCTGGGCATGTCCAGCATCGACGAGCTGATTGCCGCCGCCGTCCCGGAGTCGATCCGCAGCCGGCTCGCACTCGCGCTGCCGGCCGCCAGCACCGAAACCGAGGTGGCCGCCGAACTGCGCGCGCTCGCCGACCGGAACTCGGTGCGGGCCTCGATGATCGGCCTGGGCTACTACGACACCGTGACCCCGCCGGTGATCCGCCGCAACGTGCTCGAGAGCCCGGCCTGGTACACCGCCTACACCCCGTACCAGCCCGAGATCAGCCAGGGCCGGCTTGAGGCGCTGCTCAACTTTCAGACCATGGTGGGCGAGCTGACCGGGCTGCCCACCGCCGGGGCGTCGCTGCTGGACGAGTCCACCGCCGCGGCCGAGGCGATGGCGCTGGCGCACCGAACCTCGAACGCGGCCAAGCAAGGTGCCGGCGTCTTTCTGATCGACGCCGAGGTCTTTCCGCAGACCGTGGATGTGGTGCGGACCCGGGCCGAAGCGCTCGGCCTGCAGGTACGGATCGCCGACCTGACTGCCGGCCCGGCCGATGAGCTGGCCGCCGGGGACGTCTTCGGGGTGCTGCTGCAGTACCCGGGCGCGTCCGGAGTGGTCGCCGACCTGCGACCGGTGATCGAGCAGGCGCACGAGCGGGGCGCGGTGGTCGCGGTCGCCGCCGATCTGCTGGCACTGACCCTGCTGACCCCGCCCGGCGAGCTCGGTGCCGATATCGCGGTCGGCACCAGCCAGCGCTTCGGTGTTCCGCTCGGCTTCGGTGGCCCGCATGCTGGTTACCTCTCGATCCGGGCCGGCCTGGAACGCCAGCTGCCCGGCCGGCTGGTCGGGGTGTCGGTGGACGCCGACGGCAGGCCCGCCTACCGGCTGGCGCTGCAGACCCGCGAGCAGCACATCCGGCGGGAGCGGGCCACCTCCAACATCTGCACCGCGCAGGTACTGCTGGCCGTCATCGCCTCGATGTACGCCGTCTACCACGGCCCGCACGGGCTGCGCGCGATCGCCGGCAGCGTGCACGATCGGGCGACCCGGCTCGCCGACGCGCTGCGCACCGGCGGGGTGGACGTGGCGACCACCGAGTTCTTCGACACCGTGACCGTCCGGGTGCCCGGGCGGGCGGCCGAGATCCTCGCCGCCGCCGACGAGCGCGGTATCAACCTGCGACTGGTCGACGCCGACCGGCTGAGTCTGTCCTGCGACGAGGCGACCACCGACGCCCAGCTGCGCGACGTGCTGGCGGCCTTCGGGGTGACCGGCGAACTGCCGCCCTCGGCCGGCTCGGCGCTGCCGTCGCAGCTGCGGCGGACGTCGGACTTCCTGACCCACCCGGTCTTCAACACCCACCATTCCGAGACCTCGATGCTGCGCTACCTGCGGCGACTGGCCGATCGTGATTACGCTTTGGATCGCGGCATGATCCCGCTCGGTTCGTGCACTATGAAGCTGAACGCGACCACCGAGATGGAGCCGGTCACCAACCCGGGTTTCGCCAACATCCACCCGTTCGCGCCGGCCGGCCAGTTCGACGGCTACGCGCAGCTGATCTCGGACCTGCAGGTATGGCTGGCCGAGCTCACGGGCTATGACTCGGTGTCGCTGCAGCCCAACTCCGGCGCGCAGGGTGAGTTCGCCGGCCTGCTGGCGATCCGCGGTTACCACCGCAGCCGGGGCGACCTGCAGCGCACGGTCTGCCTGATCCCGGCCAGCGCGCACGGTACGAACGCGGCGTCGGCCGTGCTGGCCGGCATGAAGGTCGTGGTGGTGGCCACCGGGGGCGACGAGGGTGAGGTCGACCTCGCCGACCTCAAGGCCAAGATCGCCCAGCATGCCCACGAGCTGGCGGCCATCATGGTGACCTACCCGTCCACCCACGGGGTGTTCGAGGACCACATCACCGAGGTCTGCGAGCTGGTGCACCAGGCCGGCGGCCAGGTCTACGTCGATGGTGCGAACCTCAACGCGATGGTCGGGTTGGCCCGGCCCGGCAAGTTCGGCGCGGACGTCTCGCACCTCAACCTGCACAAGACCTTCTGCATCCCGCACGGTGGTGGCGGCCCCGGAGTCGGCCCGATCGGGGTGCGGGCACACCTCGCTCCGTTCCTACCGAACCATCCGCTGCAGTCGGCGGCCGGACCGCAGACCGGTGCCGGCGCGGTGGCCGGCGCGCCCTGGGGGTCGGCCTCGATCCTGCCGATCACCTGGGCCTACCTGCGGCTGATGGGGCCGGCCGGGCTGACCGCCGCCACCACCGCGGCGATCCTGTCGGCCAACTACATCGCCGTCCGGCTGAACGAGTACTACCCGGTGCTCTACACCGGCGGCCGCGGGCTGGTGGCGCACGAGTGCATCCTTGACCTGCGCCAGCTGACCAAGCAGACCGGAGTCACCGTCGATGATGTGGCCAAACGCCTGATCGACTACGGCTTCCATGCCCCGACCATGTCGTTTCCGGTCGCCGGCACCTTGATGGTCGAGCCCACCGAGAGCGAGGACCTCGCCGAGATCGACCGGTTTGTCGAGGCCATGATCGCGATCCGGGGCGAGATCGACCAGGTTGCCGCCGGTCGCTGGCCGGCAGCGGACAACCCGCTGTGCAACGCTCCGCATACCGCCCGGTCGCTGGTCGAGGACTGGGACCACCCGTACAGCCGGGCGGAGGCCGTCTATCCGGCCGGGGTTGAGCCGACCTCGAAGTACTGGGCACCGGTTCGTCGGATCGACGGTGCGTTCGGCGATCGCAACCTGATGTGCTCGTGCCCGCCGGTGGGGGACTACCAGTAGCCAACCCGGAAGGCCGGCGGCCCTGCTGACGGACCGCCTAGCAGGCGACGCGGTGCAGCGCTGAGGCGGTGAGATCGGCTCGCCGAGCGTTGATGCAGTGACCGTCCGGCAGGATCTCGCCGCTGTCCTCGAACAGCACGACCCCGTTGCAGAGCAAGCTCCAGCCCTGCTCGGGGTGATCGGCAATCACGTGCGCGGCATCGCGATCGGGACCAGCGGCGGTCGGGCACTGCGGCTCGTGAATACACACCCCGCGGATCGCGGCGTGGTTCGAGCTGCTGGTGTCCGGATTGCTTGCCGGCTGGTCGGACTGACTGGTCATTGCGGGTTCCTAGTTTCGAAGCGTCTATGTGGCCTTGCACACACTATTCTTGCTCATTCCGAGAACGATTTCAGCCCCATTTTGCCGTGTCCTCGATTTCGTCATCAGATCATAATCTTAACGCTTAGTAAACACTTCGTCACTGATCCGCCAAGTTGACACTGTCCGTGATCGAACTGTGACCAAGCGTCGATTAAGGCCTGCTGATTTGGTGGCAATTAGGTGCGTCCGGCCCTTTCTTGAGCCTCGGCAAGTGCTGAGCCGCGGGGCAGCCAGGTCGCCAGCGATGCCGGAAAACCGGCGTCGGCGGCCGCCCGGATCACGTCCGGGTCGTCATCGACGAACACCACCACCTCCCGCTCCGCGAGACCGCGCAGCTCGGCGACCTTCATCAGCCGGGCCGGCCGGTAATCCCGGTTGGCCCGCATGATCAGCTCGCCGGCCGGCAGCCCCTGCTCGTCGAGCCAGCGCACGGTGACTGCCCGCAACCACGCCGGCCGTCCGGTCAACCACACGATCTGGTGGTGCTGAGCGGCCCGGTGCACCCACTCGATGCCCTCGGGCGAGCCCGGATCCTTGGCTGCGGCGCCGAAAAATTGGTCCCAGTCCTTCGGTCGGCCCTCGACGTGGTGCACCCGGTGCCGGACGTCGGCGACGACTCCGTCGATGTCGAAAACCGCGATGCTCACTCCTGCCAGGGTAGCGCTCCGATTCGCCAGGCCGAGCCGGCTACTAGACTGCTGCAAACGTGGACTTCCTCAACGGCCAGTTGCCGTCCCATGACCTCACCTACGACGACGTGTTCATGGTGCCGCGCGCCTCGGACGTCGCATCGAGGTTCGACGTGGACCTCTCGACCACGGACGGCAGCGGCGCGACCATCCCGCTGATCGTCGCCAACATGACCGCGGTGGCCGGCCGCCGGATGGCCGAGACGGTGGCCCGACGCGGCGGCGTGACCGTGCTGCCGCAGGACATCCCGGCCGAGGTGGTCGCCGAGGTGGTCAGCTGGATCAAGCGGCGGGACCTGGTTCATGACACCGCGCTGACGCTGGCTCCCACCAATACCGTCTCCGATGCGCTCTCCCTGCTGCCCAAGCGAGCGCACGCGGCGGTGATCGTGCTCGATCAGGACCGCCCGGTCGGGGTCGTCACCGAACGCGACTGCGCCGGTGCCGACCAGTTCGCCCGGCTGTCGACGGTGATGTCGAGCCGGCTGTTCACCCTGCCGGCCGAGATCGGTGCGCGGGAAGCCTTCGACCTGCTCGCCGCCGAGCATCACCGGCTGGCCCCGGTGGTGGACGCCCACGGCCTGCTGGTCGGGATCCTGACCCGGACCGCCGCGCTGCGGGCCACCCTCTACGAACCGGCGACCGACGCCGGCGGCCGGCTTCGGATCGGCGCCGCGCTCGGCGTGAACGGCGATGTCAAGACCAAGGCCCAGCGACTGCTGGAAACCGGCGTCGACCTGCTGGTGATGGACACCGCGCACGGCCACCAGCGCCGGATGATCGAGGCGCTGTCGGCCGTCCGGTCGCTGAGCCCGGATGTGCCGGTGGTGGCAGGCAACGTGGTGTCGGCCGAAGGCACCCTCGCCCTGCTGGATGCCGGTGCCGACATCGTCAAGGTAGGCGTCGGTCCGGGCGCGATGTGCACCACCCGGATGATGACCGGGGTGGGGCGCCCGCAATTCTCCGCGGTGCTCGAATGCGCCGCCGCAGCCGCCGGCCGGGGCAAGCACGCCTGGGCCGACGGCGGCGTCCGGCACCCGCGCGACGTCGCGCTGGCGCTGGCAGCCGGGGCGTCCGCGGTGATGATCGGATCCTGGTTCGCGGGCACCTACGAATCGCCGGGTGACCTGAGATTCGCCGCTGACGGGCGGGCCTACAAGGACAGCTTCGGAATGGCCTCGGCGCGCGCGGTGGCCAACCGGACGCTGGGCGAGTCACCCTTCGACCGGGCCCGAAAGGCCCTGTTCGAAGAGGGAATCTCGAGCGGTCGACGCTTTCTTGATGCCGAGCGGCCGGGTGTCGAGGACCTCATCGACGCGATCATTGCCGGGGTGCGGTCCTCGTTCACCTACGCCGGCGCGCGCAACCTGGCCGAATTCGCCGAGCGGGCGGTGATCGGTGTCCAGAGCGCGGCCGGCTACGCCGAAGGCCGACCGCAGGGCTAACCGCTGGAAGCTCCAGGGAGCGGAAGATTCTTGTGGCCAGGCAACAAAAATCTTCCACTCCCGGTGGGTCGGAAGTCGGCCCGTACGCTGAACTCATGTCCTCGCCGGCGCAGCGGTACGTCCAGGCCCGTCAGCGGACCAGATTCCCGGCCCTGACCGACTTCCGTGCCGAGTACAGCTTCGAACTCGACGACTTTCAGGTCACTGCCTGCGAAGCGCTCGAAGCGGGTAGCGGTGTGCTGGTCTGCGCACCGACCGGAGCGGGTAAGACCGTGGTCGGCGAGTTCGCGATCCACCTGGCCTTGGCCATCGGCCAGAAATGCTTCTACACCACGCCGATCAAGGCGCTGTCCAACCAGAAGTACAACGACCTGATCGCCCGGCACGGCGCGGCCAAGATCGGCCTGCTCACCGGCGACAACGCCATCAACCCGCACGCCCCGATCGTGGTGATGACCACCGAGGTGCTGCGCAACATGCTCTATGTCGGCAGCGACGCGCTCACCGGCCTCGGCTACGTGGTGATGGACGAGGTGCACTACCTCGGCGACCGGTTCCGCGGCGCGGTCTGGGAAGAGGTCATCATCCACCTGCCGGACTCGGTCCGGCTGGTGTCGCTGTCGGCCACCGTGTCCAACGCCGAGGAATTCGGTGACTGGCTGGTCGAGGTGCGCGGCGACACCGAGGTCATCGTGCACGAACAGCGCCCGGTCCCGCTCTGGCAGCACATGCTGGTCGGCAACCGGATCTTCGACCTGTTCGCCGAGGAGGACGGTTCGGTCGAGGTCGATCGCAGCCTGGTGCAGTACGTCCGGGACCGCAACCGGCAGGCCGACTTCATCGACCCGGGACGCGGCAGGGGCGCGCGCTATCGCAACCACGCCCCGCGCTTCCGACCGCCGATCCGGCCGGACGTGATCGCCCGGCTGGATCGCGAAGGTCTGCTGCCCGCGATCACCTTCATCTTCAGCAGGGCCGGCTGCGACGCCGCCGTCCGGCAGTGCATCGCGGCCAACCTGCGGTTGACCACCGACGACGAGCGTGACGAGATTCGCCGGATCGTCGAACAGCACACCGCGAACCTGAGCGCCGACGATCTCGACGTGCTGGGCTACTGGGACTTCCTGGACGGCCTGCAGCGCGGGGTCGCGGCACACCATGCCGGTTTGATCCCTGTTTTCAAGGAAGTTGTCGAGCAGCTGTTCGTCCGCGGGCTGGTTCGTGCGGTGTTCGCGACCGAAACCCTCGCCCTGGGCATCAACATGCCGGCCCGCACCGTCGTGCTGGAGCGGCTGGTGAAGTTCAACGGCGAGGCACATGCCGACCTGACCGCGGGGGAGTACACCCAGCTGACCGGACGAGCCGGCCGGCGGGGCATCGACATCGAAGGGCATGCCGTCGTGCTCTGGGGCCCCGAACTCGACCCGACCCGAGTGGCCGGCCTGGCCTCGACCCGGACCTACCCGTTGCGCTCGTCGTTCCGGCCGTCCTACAACATGGCCATCAACCTGGTATCCCAGGTCGGCCGGGAAACCGCTCGGGAATTGCTTGAATCCTCCTTCGCGCAGTTTCAGGCCGACCGTTCGGTGGTCGGCATCAAGCGCCAGATCACCCGCAACGACAAGGCATTGACCGACCTGCAGGCCAAACTGCGCTGCCATCTGGGCGACTTCGCGAGCTACCAGCAGCTGCGCAACCAGCTCTCCGAACGAGAGAAGTCCCTTGCCAAACAAGGGACTTCTGAGCGCCGGGCCACGATTGCCCAATCACTGGAAGCATTGTCGGTCGGCGACGTGATCCGGGTGCAGTCCGGCCGCCGCTCCGGCCTGGCGGTGGTGCTCGATCCGGGGGTGTCGCCGATCGCCGACCCGCGCCCGCTGGTGCTCACCGAGGACCGCTGGGCCGGTCCGATCACCATGCTGGATTTCTCCCATGCCGTCGAGGTATTGGGCACGCTGCGAATCTCCAAGCACTTCAATCATCGCAACCCGACCGCTCGCCGGGATCTGGCTTCGGCCATCCGCAACCTGCGGATCGCTGACGAGCCGCACGGCAGCCGGCGCCGGTCGCGCAACCTCGCCGCCGACGATCCGGAACTAGCCGAGCTACGTGCCCAGCTGCGCGCGCACCCCTGTCACGGCTGTGCCGACCGGGAGGAACATGCTCGCTGGGCCGAGCGATTCACCCGATTGCAGAAGGAGAATCAGGCCCTGCAGCGCAAGGCAGAGAGCCGTACTCACTCGCTGTCGCGGACCTTCGATCGGATCTGCGCGCTGCTGACCGAACGCGGCTACCTGGCCCAGCATGAGAAGGTCGAGACGGTCACCAACGCCGGCCGGCAACTGTCGCGGATCTGGTCGGAGTCCGACCTGCTGATCGCCGAATGTCTGGGCAGCGGCAGCTGGTCGGGCCTGAACGCGGCCGAGCTGGCCGGGGTGTGCTCGACCATGGTGTACGAGGCACGCCGGGACGAGCCGGCCGCGCCGAAGCTGCCGACCGGCCGGATCCGGGACGCGCTCACCGAGACCGCGCGGATCTGGGGCGAGGTCAGCGAACGCGAGGTGGGGTACGGCCTGCCAACCTCGCGGGAGCCCGACCTCGGCTTCGTCTGGGCAAGCTACCGGTGGGCGATCGGCGACTCGCTGGACCGGGTGCTGAACTCGATGGCCGAGCAGGGCACGCCGCTACCGGCCGGCGACTTCGTCCGCTGGATGCGCCAGCTACTGGACCTGCTCGAGCAGCTGTCGCGGGCCGAGGCTATCGAGCCCGCTATCCGCACCACCGCGGCGGCCGCTGTCGCGGCCCTGCGTCGCGGCGTGATTGCCCAGCAAATCTAAGCAGATTCAGCGGCTCGCGCGAGCTAGCGGTTCGCGCGAGTCGGCGGTTCGCGCAAGTCAGCGGTCCAGCTGAATCAGTGGTTCGCCAGCGCCTCGGTGAGCCGCCGCACCGAGCTGGCGATACCGAACCGCTCGGCGAGCGCGGCCAGCATCTCCGGATCTGCCGGGGTGGCCGGGATCTCGGTGGTCAGCTCGGCAACCTCGACATCGGTACGACCGCGCACCACGGACGGCGCCACCGCCAGGTAGTCCAGCGCGGCCAGGATCTTCGCGCGCACCGGCGAGCTCATCGCCGGATCGCCCGAGGTGGCCGCGGCCACGATGTCCTCGATCGCGCCGAACCTGCCGACCACGGTCGCGGCGGTCTTCACCCCGACACCCGGTACGCCCGGCAGCCCGTCGGACGGGTCACCGCGCAACATCGCGAAGTCGGCGTAGTGCTCGGACGGGATGCCGTACTCGGCGAGCACCTCCGCCGGGGTGAACTCCATCATCTTGGCGATGCCCTTGCCGGTGTAGAGCACCCGGACCCGTTCGGTGGTCAGGTCGATCAGGTCGCGATCGCCGGACACCACGTCCACCTGGTGCCCGCGCTGGTCATAGCGAGCGGCCAGCGTGGCGATCACGTCGTCCGCCTCGAACCCCGCCGCGCCGACCGCGCACAGCCCGGCGGCCTCGAGCACCTTGAGCAGCACCGGAACCTGCGGTTCGAGCAGGTCCGGCACCTCCTCGACGTCGGGCGTGCCGTCCGGGCGGAAGCTGGCCACCCGGTGCGCCTTGTAGGAGGGCAACAGCTTCACCCGGAACTCCGGGCGCCAGTCGTAGTCCAGGCAGGCCACGAAATCCGACGGGCCGTAGCGGGTGATCAGGGTCGAGATCATGTCGGTGAAGCCACGCACGGCGTTCACCGGCATCCCGTCCGGCGCGGTCACCGACTCGGGCACGCCGTAGAAGGCCCGGAAATACAGACTCGCCGAATCCAGCAGCATCACACGTTTCACGCCTGCCAAGGTATCGGCTGGCACGCGATAACGTCAGCACATGGTGTGCGTGATCGGCGAGGCGTTGATCGACCTGGTGCTCGAATCCTCGACCGCCGGGTCGGGATCGCTGGCCTACCTGGCTCATCCCGGCGGCAGCCCGTACAACGTCGCGATCGGCCTGGCCAGGCTCGGCGGGCCGTCCCAGCTGCTTGCCCGGCTGTCCGGGGACGCGTTCGGCCGGCAGTTGCGATCACACGCCCAGGCCAACCAGGTCGACCTGTCGCTGGCCGTGGCGGCTCCCGAGGCGTCCACCCTCGCGGTGGTCAGCCTGGACGCCGACCGCAACGCCACCTATGACTTCTACCGGACCGGGACGGCCGACTGGCAGTGGACGGCAGCCGAGCTGGCCCGGATTCCGGCTGACGCGGGCTGGGTACACACCGGCTCGCTGGCGTCCTGGACGTCGCCGGGGGCCGAGGTCATCGAGGCTCGGCTGGCGGAGTTGGCAGGCACCGCCGTGATCAGTTTCGACCCGAATATCCGCCCGGCCCTGCTGACCGACCATGCCGAGGCGGTGGCCAGAATCGAGCGGCTGGTCTCGCTGGCCACCGTGGTGAAAGCCTCCGCTGAGGACCTGCACGGGCTCTATCCGGAGCTAGGAGTGCCGCAGGTACTGGCCCGCTGGCGCGACCGCGGGCCGGCGCTGGTGGTGGTGACCGATGGCGGCCGGGGCGCGCAGGCGATCGCCGATGGCGACCCGTTCACCGTCGCGGCCCGGCCGATCACGGTGGTCGACACGGTCGGCGCCGGCGATGCGTTCATGGCCGGCCTGATCAACGCGCTGGCGCGAGACGAGCTTGTCACCCGCGGCCTGCAGACCGGTGACCGGCTGGCTGCCGAGCAGGTCCGGCCAGCCATCGAGGAAGCCATCCTGGTGGCCGCGCTGACCTGTACCCGGGCCGGTGCCGACCCGCCCACCGCCGCCGAACTGGCCGCTGCTCAGGGCTAGCTCGCCGTCCGGCAGCTCGCTGCTCGGCAGCTCAGCTTCGGGTCGGCGTCCGGTCGGCGTAGACGCTTGCCTCGGCGACCGTCGAGCCACGGACCACCAGCTCGGTGTCCAGCACCACGTCCGAGGCCTGCACGGAACCGGCCAGCGAGTCCAACAGCTCCTGGGCCAACACCGCACCCTGCTCGGCGACCGGCTGGCGGATGGTGGTCAGATCCAGCAGGTCGGCGGTGGCGTGATCGTCGAAGCCGATCACCGCGACGTCCTGGGGTACCCGCAACCCGCCCCGGCGGATCGCCCGGATCGCGCCGTAGGCCATCTCGTCCGACTCGGCGAACACCGCGGTCGGCGGCTCGGGCAACGCCAGCAGTTGCTCCATCGCGGCCTCGCCGCCCTCGACGGTGAAGTAGCCGAGGCGTTCCATCGACTCGTCCGGCTCGATGCCAGCCGACCGCAGCGCCTCGCGATAGCCGGTGCCGCGGTGATGCGGCGGGGTGAACCGCATCGGGTCGTCGGTATCGCCACCGATCAGCGCGATCCGCCGATGGCCGAGCGAGAGCAGGTGATCTACCGCGGACCGGGCCGCCGCGACATCATCGATCCGTACCGAGAACAGGCCGGGATGGTGCACCCCGATCACCCCGACCGGCAGTTCGAGGGTCTTCAGCGCTGCCACCTCGTCCTCGGTCAGCGCCAGGCTCACCACCAGCACCGCGTCCACCCGCTTGCGGACCGGCAGCACCGAGAAGAACCGGGCCCGTCCCTCGCTGTCGCCCAGGTTGTGCAGCAGCAGGTCATAGCCGGCGTTGCTGAGCACCGCCTCGACCGCGCCCAGCACCTCGGCGAAGAACCAGCGGTTCACGAACGGCACCACCACCCCGAGGGTGGACGACCGGCCGCTGGCCAGCCTGGCCGCGAACGGTGAGGCCACGTAATCCAGCTCCTGCGCGGCGGCCAAGACCTTGTCCCGGGTGGCCGGGGCGACATCGGGCAGGCCGCGCAGCGATCGTGACACGGTGGCAATCGAGACACCGGCAAGCTTGGCGACGTCCTCGATACTCGCTGACATCCTGACGGCCTCCTGAAAGTCTTTACAGCACCGTATTGCAACGGACACGGCAGAGCTAGCGCGGCACGTACCAAAGGGTTGCGCACTGTCCTCAGCATCGGCTGGCACACTCTGAACCTGTGGCAACCCTGCTGGTCAACGGACGGATCTACAGCCCGTGGGCCCGCGATGCCAGCGCGTTGCTGATCGACGGCGGCGAGGTGGCCTGGCTCGGCGACGACGCGACCGGGACGACGATGGCGGCCGAGCAGGTGGTGGACCTGGCCGGCGCGCTGGTCGTCCCGGCCTTCGTCGACGCACACTTTCACGCCACCGCTACCGGCCTGATCCTGTCCGGGCTGGACCTGTCCGGCGCCGGCTCGCTGGCGCAGGCACTGGCCGCTGTCGAGAGCTACGCCCGGTCCACCGGTGGCCGGCCGATCCTGGGGTCTGGCTGGGACGAGACCCGCTGGCCCGAGCGGCGAGTGCCGACGGCCGCCGAACTGGACCGGGCCAGCTACGGCGGGGTGGTCTACCTGGCCCGCACCGATGCCCACTCGGCGATCGCGTCCTCAGCGCTGATGGCCTCCATCCCCGGGCTGCGCGAGCTTGACGGCTATGCCCCCGGCGGCCACCTGACCAAGGCCGCGCACCATGCTGCCCGGGAGGTGGCGCTGTCCTCGATCACCGCCGGCCAGCGGGCGCAGCTGCAACGCGGCGCGCTGCAGCGGGCGGCCTCGCTCGGCGTGGTGGCGGTACATGAGATGGCCGGGCCGGAGATCTCGAGCGCCGAGGACCTGGCCGCGCTGCTCGAACTGGCTCGCGGCGACGAACCGCTGCCCGAGGTCTACGGCTACTGGGGCGAGCTGCGTGGGGTGGCTCAAGCCCGCGAGCTCGGTGCGATCGGCGCCGGTGGGGACCTGTTCTGCGACGGCTCAATCGGCTCACACACGGCCGGCATGCTGCACCCGTACGCCGACCAGCCGGACGAGCGGGGCTACCTGCGGTACGAGACCGCCGAGCTGGCCGAGCACATCGTCGAGTGCACCGAGGCCGGCATCCAGGCCGGCTTTCACGCGATCGGCGACGCCGCGACCGACCAGGTGGTGGCCGCGATGCGGCTGGCCATCGACCGGTTGGGCGCCCGGGTGTCCACCGCCGGGCACCGGATCGAGCACGCCGAGCTGATCACCGACGTCCCGGCGCTGGCCAGCACCGGGTTGACCGCCTCGGTGCAACCGGCCTTCGACGCGACCTGGGGCGGGCCGGCCGGGATGTATGCCCAGCGGTTGGGCGCCGAGCGGGCCGGCCGGCTCAACCCGCTGGCCGCACTCGCCGCGGCCGGCGTGCCGCTGGCCCTGGGCGCCGACTCACCGGTCACCCCGGTCGATCCGTGGGCGGCGCTGCGGGCCGCCGCCTACCCGCATTACCGCGAGCACGCGCTCAGCCCACGGGCGGCG
>JALYVK010000039.1 GCA_030853265.1 Actinomycetota bacterium | reverse complement strand
GGGCCGCACAATGCCGGAACGACCAACGGTCAGCGGGTGATCAGCGCGGTCGCGATAGCGGCAACACCCTCACCGCGGCCGGTCAGGCCGAGGCCGTCGGTGGTGGTCGCCGACACGCTCACCGGCGCGCCCAGCACGTTCGAGAGCAGTGCTTCGGCCTCGTCCCGGCGTGGTCCGAGCTTGGGTCGGTTGCCGATCAGCTGCACCGCGACGTTGCCGATCGTCCAGCCTTTCTCGGCCAATCGCCGGCTCACCTCTTCGAGCAACCGCAGCCCGGACGCGCCGGCCCACTGCGGGGCATCGGTGCCGAACCCCGCTCCCAGGTCACCGAGCCCGGCCGCCGACAGCAGCGCGTCACACGCCGCGTGGCAGACCACATCGCCGTCCGAGTGTCCGGCGCAGCCATCCACCCCTGGCCAGTGCAGCCCGGCGATCCAGCACTCTCGGCCGGCCTCGATCGGGTGCACGTCCACTCCGACACCCACTCGCGGCGACCCAGCGCTGGTCATCGGGCCACCAGCAGCTCGGCCAGGCGCAGGTCGTACGGCGTGGTGATCTTGAAGGCCGCCTCGTCGCCGGCCACCGTGCCGACCGGGTGCCCGAGCGCCTCGATCAGACCGGCATCGTCGGTGATCGCGGCGGAGCCGAGCCGCTCGCCGGCCTCGTGTGCCTGCCGTAGCACCGCCAGCCGGAAACCCTGCGGGGTCTGGACCCGGCGCAGCTCGCTGCGATCGACGGCGTCGGTCACCCGCTGCGCGCCGTCCACCCGCTTGATGGTGTCGATCACCGGCAACACCGGAATCACCGCATCAGCCCCGTCCCGTAGCGCCGCGACCACCGCCGAGATCACCGTGGCCGGCACCAGCGGACGGGCGGCATCGTGCACCAGCACGAACTCGACCTCGGCGGCCAGCGAGTCCACCGCGGCCAGGCCGCGGCGAACCGATTCCTGCCGGCTGGCGCCGCCGGGGACGACCAGCACGCTGGGATGGGCGGTTGCCGCGATGGTCTCGGTCGAGGCCGCGGGAGCCACCACGACCAGCCAGTCGATGTCCGGATGGTCGACGAACGCACGCAACGACCAATCGAGAATTGTCCGATCGCGCAAGGTAACCAGCGCTTTCGGTAGGCCAGCACCCAGTCGGTTTCCGGCACCGGCAGCGACCACCACGACGGCCACGCTCATGATCAGCACGCTAGCGCACAAAAGCGCCCGAGAAATGCTCGGGCGCCTAGTGCGAACGCGGATTAAGCGACAGCCTCGGCGAGGACCTCGTCCAGCACGATTTCTGCCTTGTCTTCATTGGTGCCCTCGGCCAGCGCAAGCTCGCTCACCAGGATCTGCCGAGCCTTGGCCAGCATCCGCTTCTCGCCTGCTGACAAACCACGGTCCTTCTCGCGACGCCACAGGTCACGAACCACCTCGGCGACCTTGTTCACGTCGCCAGAGGCAAGCTTCTCGCCGTTGGCCTTGTACCGACGCGACCAGTTGGTCGGTTCTTCGGTGTGCGGAGCGCGCAGTACTTCGAAAACCCGGTCCAGACCCTCTTGGCCGACCACGTCACGAACGCCCACGATCTCGGCATTGTCAGCAGGAACCCGAACGGTCAGATCACCCTGTTGGACCTTCAGAACCAGGTAAAGCTTTTCTACACCCTTGATGGTGCGCGTCTCGATTGCCTCGATTTTTGCAGCGCCATGATGCGGATAAACAACAGTCTCGCCGACCTCAAAAGTCATAGAGGCAACCCCTTCCGGTACCTACCAGGATAACACGTGAGGACGACACGCCCAGATCGAAGATCGGCGAAAGTAGCGCCGTCCGTGTGGTATCAAGCCAGCGTTACTGGCTGCTGCCGGGAAGTCACCGAGAGGTGCTCAACCCACCCTAGCCGCTACCGGCGGACACCGAATCGCTAGGCTGACGCCGGTGCTCACGCGTCGGGCCGACGCCTGAAAAGCACTGTGGGCGCCGTGCCCCGAGTGAGGTAGCTGGAGGAGTCACCGTGCTGAAGGACTTGCCCGGACGTTCGGGTCCGATCCGCCGGTTCAGCGCCGCCGTCGCGGTCACCGCGGCGGGCGCGCTGCTACTCGCCGGCTGTGCGGCCGGACAGCATGCCCAGACCGTCGGCCAGCAGCCCGCGATCGACGGGGTCTCGGCGACCTCGGGCGACATCTCGGTCCAGACCGCCGGCATCATGGCACCCAGCAACGGCCCGAGCTACGCCAAGGGCGGCTCCGCGCTGCTACAGCTGGTGGTGGTCAACAACGGCGCTACGGACGGCAAGCTGGTCGCGGTATCGAGCACCCTGGCCGGAGCCGGCCAGGTGAGCAACGCCGGGCCTCCCACTGCAGCCAGCGCCACCCCCGCGGTCGCCAGCGCGAGTGCCAGCGTGAGTGCCAGCGTGAGTGCCAGCGCAGCGCCGTCGGCCACCGGATCGCCGATCGCCGGGTCGGGCAACACGCCGATCGATCTGCCGGCCGGCCAGTCGGTGCAGGTCGGCTACAGCACGGCCGGTCCGAACATCAGCCTGGACACGCTGACCGGGACGCTGTTCCCGGCCCAGACCGTACCGGTCACCTTCACCTTTCTGGTGGGCTCGGCGGGCTCCACCGTCAGCACGCTGACCGTGAACCTGCCGGTCCAGCTACTCACCGACGGGCCGAGCGCGCCGGTCATCAGCGCGGCCACCCAACCCGCCGAGTAGTACTGAAGATCTCCTCATGCAGGACGGGATCGGTCAGCGTGCGGGGTGTCAGCCCGGTCGCGGGAACCAGTAGCCGGCCTTGCCGGTCAGGTTTTGTCGGTAAGCCCCGGTAGCGTCTGCAGCCGTGACCAAGCCCACCGGTTCCGGCGCCGCCAAGCAGCCCAAACGCACTGCGACGTCCTATGCCTGCACCGAGTGCGGGATGACCGCCATCCGCTGGGTCGGTCGCTGCCCGGAATGCCAGGCCTGGGGCACCATGGCCGAAGAGGGCGTCCGGGCCGCCGCGCTCTCGATGCCCGCCCTGGTCACGCCACGCAACCCGGCGATGCCGATCAGCCGGCAGGACGCCTCGGTGGCCAGGGCCGTCCCGACCGGGATCGGCGAGTTGGACCGGGTGCTCGGCGGCGGGCTGGTCCCCGGCGCGGTGCTGCTGCTGGCCGGTGAGCCCGGCATCGGCAAATCCACCCTGCTACTCGAGGTCGGCCAGAAGTTCGCCCAGCACGGCGGGGCGCCGGCGCTGATCGTCACCGGCGAGGAGTCCACCTCGCAGGTCCGGTCCCGGGCTGAGCGCACCCACACCATGCACGCCGACCTGTTCCTGGCTGCCGAGAACGACCTGGGCGCGGTGCTCACCCACCTGGACGCGGTCAAGCCCGGCCTGCTGATCCTGGACTCGGTGCAGACCATCGCCTCGTCCTCGGTGGACGGCGTGGTGGGCGGCGTGCCGCAGATCCGCGCGGTGACCGCCGCGATCAGCGCGGTGGCCAAGGAGCGCGGGATCGCGGTCGTCCTGGTCGGGCACGTGACCAAGGACGGCTCCATCGCCGGCCCGCGCGCGCTGGAACACCTCGTCGACGTGGTGCTGTACTTCGAGGGTGACCGGCACTCCTCGCTGCGGCTGTTGCGGGCGATCAAGAACCGCTACGGCGCCTCCGACGAGGTCGGCTGCTTCGAGATGCACGAAGAGGGGATCGACGAGCTGCCCGATCCGTCCGGGCTGTTCGTGAGCACCCGGGACATCGCGGTGCCCGGCACCTGCGTGACGGTCACCGTGACCGGCCGCCGGCCGCTGCTGTCGGAGGTGCAGTCGCTGGTCTCGGCCGCCGGTTACGGCAACGCCGGCTCGGCCCGCCGCTCGTTCACCGACCTGGACACCTCCCGGGCGAACATGCTGCTGGCGGTGCTCAGCCGGCACGCCGGGATCCAGCTGGCCGAGCGCGACGTCTACGCCGCCAGCGTCGGTGGCATCAAGATCACCGAGCCGTCGGTGGACCTGGCGATCCTGCTCGCGATCGCCTCGGCGGCCAGCGATATCGCGCTGCCCAGCAACCTGTGCGCGATCGGCGAGGTGTCGCTGTCGGGCGACGTCCGGCGGGTCGGTAGCGTCCAACGTCGGCTGGCCGAGGCCGGCCGGCTCGGCTTTCGCAAGGCGCTGGTGCCGACCGGTTCGGACTGGTCGCACCTGACCGGGATGAAGGTGCTCGAAGTGCCGACGGTAGCCAAGGCCTGGGAGTTTCTGACGCAGCTCGCCCGAGGGGGCTGAGCAGCTCATACACTGTCAGGCGAACTAACCGGGTTCAGCAATGAACATTCCGCCGACCCACGACGGGCGCGGCGACGATCAGGAAGCAGGCACGGGTGGCAATCAGCGATCGCGACGAGGTCTTGCGGTCCGTGCTGGCTTCGCTCGCGCCCGGCACCGACCTGCGGGACGGGCTGGAGCGGATCCTGCGGGGCAACACCGGCGCGTTGATCGTCCTCGGCAACGACAAGACGGTCGAGGCGCTGTGCACCGGCGGCTTTCCGCTGGACATCGAGTTCGCCGCGACCCAGCTGCGGGAACTCGCCAAGATGGACGGCGCGGTGGTACTCACCACCGACGGCGCGCGCATCATGCGAGCCGCCACCCACCTGATGCCCGATCCGGCCATCCCGACCGAAGAATCCGGCACCCGGCACCGGACCGCCCAGCGGGTCGCCCAGCAGACCGGCTACCCGGTCATCTCGGTGTCCCAGTCGATGAAGATCATCAGCCTCTACCTGGGTAGCCGGCGACACGTGCTGGAGAACTCCACCTCGTTGCTGTCGCGGGCGAACCAGGCACTGGCCACCCTCGAACGGTACAAATCTCGCCTGGACGAGGTGTCGCAAACCCTGGCCGCCCTCGAGATCGAGGATCTGGTGACCGTCCGGGATGCCGCCTCGGTGTCCCAGCGACTCGAGATGGTCAGCCGGATCGCCGAAGAGATCTCCGGCTACGGCGCCGAACTCGGCACCGACGGGCGGCTGCTGTCGATGCAGCTGGAAGAGCTGATGGCCGGGGTGCACTCCGATCGAGAGCTGGTCGCTCGTGACTACCTGCCGTCGGGCCGGCGTAACCGGACCGTCGAGCAGGCGATGGAGGATCTCAACACGCTGTCCGCGGCCGAGCTGCTGGACCTGACCAACGTGGCCAAGGCGATGGGCTATCCGGCCTCCCCCGAAACCCTGGACGTGCCGGTCAGCCCGCGCGGTTACCGGCTGCTCTCCCGAGTGCCCAGGCTGCCGAACCTGGTGATGACCCGGATCGTGGAACATTTCGGCAGCCTGCAGAAGGTGCTCGCCGCAACCGTGGACGAGCTGCAGAACGTCGAAGGGGTCGGCGACGCCCGGGCCAGGACGATCCGCGAGGCACTGTCGCGGTTGGCCGATGCCTCGATCATCGAACGGTATTCCTGATCGAGGACCAGCAGCTGTAGCCGGACGCCGCAGCCGGGCGCCTTGGCCGGCCGGACGCCTTGGCCGGCAGGGCGCCGCAGCCGGCAGGGCGCCGCAGCCGGCAGAGTGCCTCAGCCGGCCAGGCTGAACGTGACGGTCGTGCCCTCGTGGCCGGCCAGATAGGCAGACAGCGTGTAGGTGCCGGCCGAGACCCGGGTCCGGACGCCGGTACAGCCCGGTCGCGACGAGAGCCCGGACCACTCGACCTCGCGCCGGATCTGGCTGCCGACCGGCAGCGTCGACGGGCTGCTGCCCGGCTGCACCAGGCAGTCGTGGCTGCCCCAGACCCGGGCGCTGCCGTTGTAGATCCGCAGCTCGATCTGGGTGTCGGACAGGTCCTGCACGCACGGCGCCGGCCCCCGGTTGGTCACCAGTAGCGCCACCTTCGGCTTCGCGCCGGCCGGGTAGCTCTTGGCATCGCTGGCCGCGGCGATCGCCAGCTGGCTCGCCGTGCAAGCCTTGGGCCCGGACGCGGTGCTGGCGGCCGTCGTGTTCGGCGTGCTGGCCGTCGTGGAGTTCACGCCGCCAGTGCTGGGAGTAGCTGAGCTGCCGGGTGAGATGAACGCCCGGTTGGACGTCGGCGCCTGGTCACCACCGCTGCGGAAGAACACCGCGTACGCACTGACCACCGCCAGCAGAACGGCAGCCAGAATCAAGATCCGTCGTCGCCAGTAGACGGATGGGGCGAGGTCACCAACCGGATGCAGCATTTCCTGCCAACCGTAGTCGAGCCCGCGCGCACCAGGCGGGAGGCGCC
The DNA here is from genome assembly GCA_030853265.1 of Actinomycetota bacterium. Lineage (GTDB taxonomy): Bacteria > Actinomycetota > Actinomycetes > Mycobacteriales > Jatrophihabitantaceae > Jatrophihabitans_A. Next base: position 28,758 of record JALYVK010000039.1, on the reverse strand, counting down.
GCCGGTCACCTGTCAGGATGATCCGATCATGCAACCAGGGTCCGCGAACTCAGCCTTCGCCACACGTGTCAGCGACTGGTTCACCGCGAACGCCCGGGACCTGCCCTGGCGTCATCCGCACACTCCGCCGTGGTCGGTGCTGGTCAGCGAGATCATGCTGCAGCAGACTCCGGTGAACCGGGTCCTGCCCGCCTACCAGGCATGGTTGCTGCGCTGGCCGACCCCGGCCGCGCTGGCGGCGGCGCCGGCCGGCGATGCGGTACGGATGTGGGGCAAGCTCGGCTACCCCCGCCGGGCACTGCGGTTGCATGCCTGCGCGGTCGCCATCACCGAGCGGCACGATGGCCAGGTCCCCGACGAGCTGGCCGAACTGCTCGCGCTGCCCGGCGTCGGGGAGTACACCGCCCGCGCCGTGCTGGCCTTCGCGTTCGGCAAGCGGGCCGCCGTCGTCGACATCAACGTTCGTCGAGTATTGGTCCGGGCGATGGGTGGTCAGGCAATGCCCGGGCCGCCGTCCACCGTCCGGGACCTGGCCGCGATGCAGGCCGTGTTGCCGGCCGCGGACGAGCCCGCCGCTCGGTTCTGCGCGGCGACGATGGAGCTGGGCGCGCTGGTCTGCACCGCTGCCAAGCCGGACTGTTCGCACTGCCCGGTTACCGAACTGTGCGCCTGGCGGTTGGCCGACTACCCCCGCTACGACGGCCCGGTGACCCGTCCGCAGCGCTTCACCGGCACCGACCGGCAGGTGCGCGGCCTGCTGCTCGACGTGCTTCGCGCGGCCACCGGCCCGGTTCCGCAGACCGCCCTGGACATCGTCTGGAGTGAACCGGCACAGCGCCAGCGAGCCCAGGATTCGCTGGTCGCCGATGGGTTGATCGACCCGCTGCCCGACGGCCGGTATGCCTTGCCGGGCTGATCGCCGAGCAGCACCGACACCCACGGACACCCAGCCCGGTATCGACTGAGTTTGCTATGGGATCGTGGATGCAGCCTTCGACAAACATTCCGTCCGGTATCTATTCACTGGACAGGCACAGCGTGAGAGGACTCGTCGATGACCGAGCCGCCGGACGGGACCTTCGTCGCCCTGGCCACCAAGAAGGTGATTGCCACCGCCGGGATGAACTTCATGCTCAGCCCGTGCACCCACCAGCGCGGGTTGGAACTCGGCTACCGCGACGGCACGGTCTTCTACACGCTGGGGCGCGGCGGGGTGCTGGGCGACGTGGACCCCGACGTGGTCACCGCCGCCTTCGGGTTCTTCGCGGCGCCCTGGGTACGCGAGCGCTGGCAGAGCGGCCGGCAGCTACGCGATCCCCGGCAGGCCTCGGCCTTATATGCGGCCGAATGTGCTCGCTGGGGCGAGCAAAACCTTGTCCACTCGGATGATCTCGCGCGGTGGTGCAAGCTGGCCGAGCAGTTGCTCGACGCCGTCGACCCGGCCGGGTTGCCACTGTTCGCGGCGTGGCGGGCCGAGCCGCGGGCCGCCGAGGGCCGGGGGCTGGCAATGCTGCTGATCCACCTGCTGCGGGAATGGCGCGGCGGCCTACACCTGCTGTCGACGGTGGCTCTGGGCCGCCAGATGGTACGGGCTGCGCTCGACGACGGCGGCGCCAAACATGCCGCCTCACACGGCTGGAACGAGCCCTGGCCGGCTCCGTCCGGCGGTAGTTGGCAACAGGCCGAAGACCTCACCGACCAGCTCTGCGCACAGGTCTTCGACCGGGTTCTCAGCGAGTCCGAGCGCGCGGATTTCTGCGACCTGCTGCCGGTCCGCCGCTGAGCAGCGCAGCCTACCCAAGATCCAAATAGCCCTATCAGATAAGCAAAGTAGTAGTCCACACACTCGCTTGACTGGGCCAGCCGGCCGGGTAACACTGGCTGTGGCGCAACCTGTGGTCCTGCGATGGCAACGGGGAATGCGCTGCCGCCATCGGCCAATCTGTCCGGCGCGCCTCGATCCAGAGCCGCGTACCCCCGCTGTTGACGGCCCGACGACAAGAAAGGTGCCACCGTGCCCATTGTGCGGATCGAGCTGACCGACGAGGGCGTTACCCGCGAGCAGAAGAAGAAGATGGTCGAGGGCGTGACCAACCTGCTGCACGAGGTAATGGCGAAGGACCCCGAGCGGATCTACGTGCTCATCGACGAGGTGCCGGTGAACAACTGGGCCGCGGGCGGCTTCCTGCTGACCGACCGGCGAGCCAGCGGCTTCGACGGGATCTGCGGCTGTGGCCAGCACGCCGAGGCCAAGGAAGCCATGAAGGCGAAGCTGGTCGAGTACGGCTATGACCCGCAGGCAACCAGCTAGGTTCACCAGCGGCGAACAGGCCTGCGGAATCGAGAGATTCCACAGGCCATCAGTCGTGCGGCTGGGCGTTGTGGGCGGCCAGCGGGTGCACCTGAATGTTGAGCCAGACGAAGAACGGCAGTGAGGCAAGCAGCGAGTGCAACTGCTCGGGCGAGTCGACCCGCAGCAGCATCCAGGACGCGTGCCGCCCCGGATCGCGCCAGATCCGGACCAGGGTTCCTTCGGCCAGCATGGCCGCCACCCGGGCACCCTCGGCTTCGGCGGCCGCGGCCTGCGCGGCATCGTCGGCCGGACCTTGCCTAGTCGACTCCAGGTGAACCAGGTACTCCACGCGGCACTACCTCTCTTTCCGGTTCAGCTGATCAGGAAGCCTTGCCAGCCAGCAACTCAGGTACCTCGATTTGCTGTGGCGGTCGCAGGAAACCCACCGTCAGCAACAACGAGATCCCGAACGCCAGCGCCGCCAACGCCACCGCCAGGTGCAGGCCGTCGACGAACCGGTGGGTGCTCGACACCAGCGCTCCGAGCACCGCGACCCCGAGGACGCTACCGGTCTGCCGGGAGGCATTGATCAGGCCGGAGGCCACCCCACCCTGCTGGCTGGGCACCGCCGACATCACCACCCCGGTCGCGGCCGGCGCGGTCATCGCTACCCCGAAGCCGGCCCCCACCAGCGGCACCACCAGCAGCAGGTAGGACGCGTGCGCGCCCACGAACACCCAGCAGAACAAGGTGATCGCGCCACAGCTCAGGCCCACCATCATGGGGAACCGGGGCCCCTTCTCCGCCGCCAGCCGACCGGAGGCAAAGGCGGCCAGCGCGGAGGTGATCGCCTGCGGCAGCAACGCCATTCCGGTCCGCAGTGCCGAGTAGTCCCGCACCTGCTGGAAGTACAGGGTAGCCACGAACAGCTGCCCGTAGAAGGCAAAGTTGATCAGGAAGCCGATACTGTTCGCGGCCGAGAACCTGCTGGAGGTGAACAGCGACAGCGGCAGCATCGGTACCCGCGTCCGGCTTTCCACCATGACGAACAGGACGCCGCTGATCACCGCCAGCACCAGGGCGAGGATCACCAGCCGATCGGTCCAGCCGCGCGGGCCGGCCTCGATCAGTCCGGCGGTGAGGCTGCCGAGTGCGACGAAACTCAGCAGCTGCGCGGGCAGGTCCAGCTTGTGTGCCCGGCCGGCCGGTTCCGGAATGTAGTTGCGGGCCAGCAGCAGGCCGGCAATGCCCAGCGGCAGATTGATGAAGAACACCGCCCGCCAGTCGAACAGATCGACCAGCAGGCCACCGAGCACCGGGCCGGTGGCGACCGCCACCCCGCCGACGCCGCCCCAGACCCCGAACGCTCGCGCGCGATCCTTCGGGTCGGTGTAGACCGCCTGCAGCAGCGCCAGCGAGGTCGAGACCAGCAACGCCGCGCCGATACCCTGCGCGATCCGGCCGAGGATCACCAGCGATGCCGACGGCGCCAACCCGCACAGCGCGGATGCCAGGAAGAAGACGGTCAGGCCGAGTTGAAAGATCGCCTTCGGCCCGCGCCGATCGCCCAGCGCGCCCGCCGAGAGCAGCAGCGCTGCGAAGGTCAGCGTGTAGGCGTCGACCACCCACTGCAGGCCGCTCACCCCGATCCGAAAACCGTGTTCGAGATTGGGCAGCGCCACGTTCACGACGGTGGCATCGAGGCTGACCATGAAGAAGCCGATGCAGATCGCGAGCAACGCGGCTACCTGCGGCTTGTCAGGGCCGGCCTGCGGTGCGGTGGTCACCATGTCGCCTATCTCGTCCCGGTGTTCGGAAAAGGGCTGGTTCGAGGCCCCCGTCGCCGCCCCGAACCAGCAAGCCTTAGAACAAGCAAGCCCTACTTGACCAGCTCGGACAGTTCGAGATAGTCCGCGATCGCCGGCTGCACCCGAGCCGGCTGCAACTCGATCAGCTCGTGCTCGGCCACCTCGGCCTCGAGGTAGGGATCCTGCGACATGATCTCTTGCACCCGGTCCCGACCGAGCGCGCGGACCAGGATGAAGCCGCCGTCGCCGGGTGATCGACGGCCACCGAGCACGAACTCCCCCGAGCTGAAATGCCGATCGGCGAACTCGTAGTGCGCCCGGCGGACCGGTGCGACCTGCTCTTCGGGCTTGATGTAGTTGACGAATACCAGGTACACGGCTGCTCCTTCGCGCGGGCGGCAGCAAGCCGCCCGCAGGCTCGACTAGTTGATGGCACTGGCCAGCACCGCGATCAGCGCCTCACCGGGGCCGACCTCGTGCGCGGGCACCTGCCTAATCGCGGCGGTTGCGAGCGACCAGGATCAGGCCGCCGGGGATGTTGGGATGCTCGGTCTTGACGATGTCGAATCCGCCGCGATCGAAAGCGTCCCGCCAGCCGTCCTCGTCCAGTAACCCCTGGCCCATCAGCGCATGGATCAGCGTGAATTCCGGGGTGAAGGTCTCCGGGCAGGCCCGATCGCGGCTGGGTGGCTGCACCTCGGTAGCCAGGATGTGAGCGCCCTTGGGCATCCGCGCCGACAGCCCGCGCAAGAACGCGATGAAGGCGTCCAGACCCTGGCCGAGCACCTCGTGCATGAAGAAGAAACCGACCAGCAGATCGACGCTTTCCAGCTCCGGGATGGCTGCCGGATCCGAGGCATCGGCGAGTACTGCCTTGATCTTGCCGGTCAGCCCCTCGTTGTCGATCTCTTTGTTCGCCTCGGCAATCGCCTCGGCGTCGATGTCGACCCCGATGCCGGCGGCGCCCTTGGCCTGGGCGATACCGATCAGGTTGCGAGCGTTGCCACACCCCAGATCGGCGACCTTGGTGTAGTCGATCTCTTTCAGCAGCTCGTGGATGTAGGGCTTGAGGTCGTCATAGCCGAGGTTGGCCGAGGACACCGCGACCACCCGGCCGTCCCGGGAGATGTCGGTGCCGTAATGGTGGGTACCGGCCACCAGATCGCCGAAGCGCAGGAACGGCAGGCCGAAGCCGCCGGCGATCCAGAAGATGTAACCGCGATCGTGGAAGAGTTCCTTGCCGTAGCCGGTCAGCCGGTAGGTGTCACCGTCCGGATAGACCACGCCCCGATCGACGAGGTAGTACAGCGTGTCGCGGGAGAGCTGGGCATTGCCGCCGACATCGGCGACCTGCAGGCCGTCGTTCTCGAGCTTGTCGAGCACGCCCGCATCATCGAGGGAAGCCAGCACCGAACACAGGATGTAGCCCTGCAGCAGCTCGAAGGCGTGTCGACGGGGAATCCCCCGAGTGGCGAAATCCTGCTTTGACATGTCACTTCCTCGTCCGTGGTGGGGGGGTTCTCTGATCCGAATATATTCGCAGGGTATGTCCGCCGTCTACCAAATGAGTCCGTCATCCCATTTAGTGAGAAACTTGACCCGGTGATCACACTCCTTGGCTGCGCGGCACGGCCGGGAATGCCATAGTGATCCATCGTGGAGGCAAACCTTGGTTACGGAGTGCTCGGCAAGGCATTTGCGCTGCTCAAGGCAGTCGAATCCGGTGCGACGACGTCGAAGGAGCTGGTCGCCAGCACCGGCATCAGCCGGCCGACCACCTACCGGTTGACGGCCGCGCTGCAGGAGCAAGGGCTGCTGGCGCGCGACGGCAAGGGCGGTTGGATGCTCGGCGCGTGGTTGCACGAACTCGCCGCGCAGGCCAAGGATCCCTTGCTGGTGAAGGCAAAACCCGTCATGCAACGCTTGCATGACGAGACCGGTGAGAGCATCCAGCTCTATCGCCAGGTCGGCCAGGTCCGGGTCTGCATTGCAGCGATCGAGCAGGCCACTGGCTTGCGTGACACCGTACCGCTGGGCAAGGAACTCACCATGAGCGCCGGCTCCGGAGCTCAGGTCCTGCTCGCGTTCGGAGCGGATTCGGCAGCCGAGACACCGTCGGATCAGCCGTTCGGCCTGGCCCAGCTTCGCAAGGTGCAGCGACGCGGCTGGGCAGAGAGCATCAGCCAGCGAGTGGCCGGCGTCGCCTCGGTGAGCGCTCCGGTGCACTGCGCGGACGGTTCACTGCTCGCGCTCTGCCTGTCCGGACCAATCTCGCGGATGACCCGCGAACCGGGAAAGCTCTTTGCCGCGCAGGTCATTCGCTCCGCGCAGCTACTGAGCGAGCTGCTCTGACCGACCGGCGGGACGTGCTACCTCCCGCCGGCCGGCAGCGACAGCTCAGGACGTCGGCAGTAGATCGTTGGTGTAAGTGGTGCTCAGGTCGATCTTCGCACTGGCGATGGCAGGATCGGAGGACAGCACCTTGAGCACCTCGGCGGCGCCGTTGGGATCCATCTTGCCGTCCTGGGAGTAGGTCGGCTTGGCCGCCTCGACCGCCTGGGTATAGAGATCCTTGTCGGTGCCGACGAAACTGGCCGGCATCTTGGCGGTGATGTCAGCGGCGGTGTGGCTGCTGATCCACTGCAGGGTCTTCACGATCGCGGCCGCCAGCTTCTTCGCGACATCCGGGTGCGCCTTCACCCAGGACGAGCTCGAGTACAAGACCGCGGCCGGGTATTGCGAGGTTCCGTAGACCTTCTGGACCCCGGCCTGGGTGCGCAGGTCGTCCACGATCTTGGTGTTCGGGTCGCGCTTGGCCAGCTCGGAGATGGCCGGGTCGATCATCACCGCGGCGTTCACGGTGCCCTGTTCCATCGCGGCGACCGCGGTGCTGCCGCCACCGATGGCCTGGTGGCTCACGTCGCCGGTGGACATCCCGGCCTGCTTGAGCAGGAAGTTCAGGAAGAAGTCGGTCGAGGAACCGGGCGCGGTGACGCCGATCTTGCCGCCCTTGAGGTCGGCGATCGAGTTGACCGTCTTGCCGTACTTCGGCGAGACCACCAGCGCCAGCGCGGGCAACTGCAGCATGGTCACGAAAGACTCGATCGACTTGCCCTTGGCCTGGGTCTGGATGGTGTGGTCGTAGTAACCCGAGGTCACGTCGACGCTGCCGCCCAGCAGCGCGGTGAGCGCCTTGGAGCCGGCCTGCAGGTCCTCGAGCTTGACGTCCAGACCCTGCTCCTTGTAGTACCCGAGCTGGTAGGCCAGCGTGGTGGGTAGGTAGACCAGCAGGCTCTGGCCGCCGACGCCGATCGTCAGCTTGGTGGAACCGCCGGAACCGCTCGACCCGGACTTGCTGCTGCTACAGGCACTGGTCGCCAGGAGCGCGCCGGCGAGCAGCAGTACGAGCGCACGGGTGCGCCAGAACTTGGCTCTCATGAAGATCCTCTCGATGATGGTACGGATTGGCACTTGCTCTGAGCGCATTGCTGAAGCTCGATCAGTTCAATTGCTGGTCGGGTCGCCAGCGCAGCAACCTGCGCTCGATCCGGTTGACTATCAGGTCGATGATCAGCACGACGACGGTCAGGATGATCATTCCCGCGAACACCCCGGTCGTGTCGAACGTCCCTTCGGACTGGGCGATGACGTACCCGACACCTTGTGAGGCCCCGAGGTACTCCCCCACCACGGCACCGACGATCGCGAACCCGACGCTGACGTGCAGGCTGGAGAAGATCCAGGTCGCCGCGCTCGGAATCAGTACGTGCCGCAGAACATGGCGCTTCTTGGCTCCGAGCATCCGGGCGTTGTCCACCAGTACCCGATCGACATTGCGAACTCCTTCGAAGGTCGAGAAGAACACGATGAAGAAGACCAGAGTGATCCCGAAAGCCACCTTCGAGGAGATGCCCAGGCCGAACCACAACAGGAAGATCGGCGCGAGTACCACCCGGGGCAGCGCGTTGAGCATCTTGATGTAGGGGTCGAACACCTCTGCCAGCAACCGGACCCGGCCGAGCAGGAAACCGATCACCACGCCGGCCAGTGAACCGAGCACGAAGGCATAGAACGCTTCCTGCAGGGTGACCCCGAGGTCGTCGAGGATGTAACCGGTCTTGATCCAGTCATAGGAGCGGACCGCGATATCGCTGGGCTTGCTGAAGAAGAACGGATCCAGCCAGCCGGTGTTGGAGCCGAGCTGCCAGCCGCCCAGGAAGATTGCGGCGATCAGCAGTTGCAGCAGGTGTACCAGGCCGCGGTGCCGACGGACCTTCGCCTTGGCCGCCCGGCGGGCCGAATCGGCCGGTTGCACGGTCCGACGTTCGGCTGCCGGCGGGGCGGTCGGTTCGATGCCGACCGCCGCCGGAGCTGTTGCGACGGAGTCCAGGTCGGTGCGCTGCAGATCAGACGGTGGCATAGGTCTTCATCACTTCCTGGCGAAGCTGGGACCAGATCTTGTTGTAGATCTCGGTGAAACCGGGCTGGTCGCGGACCGTGAGCAGGTCCCGCGGCCGGGGCAGGTCGATCTCGTAGCGCCCGACGATCGAGCTGGCCGGCCCGGAGGACAGCAGCACCACCTCATCCGACAGCGCGATCGCCTCGTCCAGGTCGTGGGTGATGCACAGCACCGACTTGTTCGAGCCCTGCCAGAGCTGCAGCAGCTCGTTCTCCATCACCTGACGGGTCTGCACGTCCAGCGAGCTGAACGGCTCGTCCATCAGCAGGATGTCGGGATCGGTCACCCACACCTGGGCGATCGAGGCTCGCTTGCGCATGCCGCCACTGAGCTGGTGCGGGTAGCGATCCTCGAACCCGGCCAGGCCGACCCGCTTAAGCCAGGCGGTGGCCTCCTTCTTGGACTCCCGGCCGGATACCCCGCGCATCGACAGGCCGATCCGGGCGTTGTCCAGGATCGTCTTCCAGGGCAGCAGGGTCTCTTGCTGGAACAGGTAGCCGGCCCGGCTATTGATCCCCGAGACCGGCTTGCCGTAACTCAGCACCTGACCCTCGGTCGGTGACAGCAGGCCGGCCACCACGTTGAGCACGGTGGACTTGCCGCAGCCGGTCGGGCCGACCACCGAGACGAACTTGCCGTCCGGGATCTCGAGGTTGATGTCGTGCACAGCGGTGTACATATCCCCGCTGGACATGGCGAAATCTCGCCGGACGGACTTCAGTTCCACCGCCGGTGCAGTCATCGGCTCCCCACCTCAACTAGTTGGCTGGCTCGACGGGCCCGAGCCGCGATCGTGCTCAGCGGGCGCCCCAGCTCGGTGGCGAGCACCGCGTTGGCCTCGTCCACCCGGTCGGCATCGATCCCGGTCTCGATACCGCAGCTGTGCAGCAGTTCCAGCAGATCCTCGGTGGCGACGTTGCCGGCCGCACCCGGTGCGAACGGGCAGCCGCCGATCCCGCCGACCGCCGAATCGAACAACCCGACGCCCAGCCCCAGGCCGGCCCAGGCGTTGGCCAGCGCCCGGCCGTAGGTGTCGTGCAGGTGCAGCCCGAGCACCAGTTCGGGATACCGCTCGCGCACCGCGGCCAGGCTGTCGGTGACCTCGCGCGGGCTCGCCTTGCCGATGGTGTCGGCCAGGTAGAGCGCAGCGACTTCCTGCTCGGCGAACGGCCGGATCACCTCCTGCAGGTCGGCCGGGCTGATCCGGCCGTCGAACGGGCAGACGAACGCGGTCGCCAGCGCCACCGTCAGCCGGGTGCGTGGGTGCTGCTCGCGGGTGCGTGCCAGCGCGTCACCGATCACCCGGACGCCCTCGTCCCGGCTGCGGCCGGTATTGGACCGGCTGTGCCCCTCGCTGGCCGACAGCACGAACCGGATCTCATCCGCACCGGCCCGAGCGGCATCGTCGGCGCCGCGTTGGTTCGGGGCCAGCGCCACCCAGTCGATTCGCCCCGGGCGCGGCAGCAGTCCGAACAGCTCACCGGTGCCGGCCAGCTGCGGCACCAGGTCGGCCCGGACGAAGCTGCCGGCCTCGATCGAGCGCAGCCCGGTCCGGGCCAGCGCCTCGGCGATCCGGAGCTTCTGCTCGACCGCGAGGATCTCCGGCTCGTTCTGCAGGCCGTCGCGCAGGGTCACATCGGTCACCACCACACTGGTTGGCAGCACTAGATCACCCCCTGTTCAGAAAGCTGATCGAGATCGGCATCGTCGATGTCGAGCAGCCGCCGCAGCACCGGACGGGTGTGCTCACCGAGGTCCGGGCCGGCCCACTTCAGCGCGCCAGGCCGCTGGGTCAGCTTCGGCACGATCCCTGGAAAGCGCACCTCTCGGCGCTCGCCGCGCGCCACCTCGACCTCGACCGGCAACAGCATCTGGCGGGCCTCGTAGTGCGCGTCCTTGGTTATGTCGGCAGCGTCGTAGATGGCACCGCTGGGCACCCCACTGGCTTCCAGGGTGGCCAGCACCGCACCGAGCGGGTGCCGGCCGGTCCAGTCGCCGATCGCGGCGTCCAGCAGCTCTGCCTGGCCGGATCGGCCCTTGTTGTCGGCCAGTTCGGCATCCTCGGCCAGATCCGGTCGCTCGATCACCCGCATCAGCCGCTGGAACACCCCGTTGGCGTTGCCGCCGATCACCACCCAGCTGCCGTCGGCGCACTGGTAGGTGTTGCTGGGTACCACGCCGGGCAACGAGTTGCCGGTCCGCTCGCGCACCACGCCGTAGGCGTCGTACTCCGGAACCAGTGATTCGGTAAGGGAGAACACCGCCTCGTACAGGGCCACGTCGACCACTTCGAGTTTCGGTCGCTGCGGATCGCGTCCGAGCAGCGCCATGGTGGCACCGAGCGCGCCGTACATGCCTGCCGTGGTGTCGCCCAGGCTCACCCCGAGCCGGGTCGGCGGCCGGTCGGGATAGCCGGTCAGGTACCGCAGGCCGCCAAGGGCTTCGGCCACCCCGCCGAAACCGGCTCGTTCGTGATACGGCCCGTCCTGGCCGTAGCCACTGATCCGGACCAGCACCAGGTCGGGCCGCCGCTTGGCCAGCTCGTCGGCGCCCAGCCCGAGGCTTTCCAAGGCTCCCGGCCGCAGGTTCTCGATGACAACCTCACACTGCTCGACCAGCGACAGCGCGATCTCTCGGCCTCGGTCGCTCTTGAGATCCAGCGTGACCGACAGCTTGTTTCGGGCAAGTGTCCGCCAGAGCATCGAGGTGTCGCCGTCCAGCAGCCGCCAGCGGCGTAACTCATCACCTAGGCCCGGGCGCTCGATCTTGACCACCTCGGCCCCGAAATCCGCCAGCAGCCGGCCGGTCGTCGGCGCCGCGATGTAGTTGCCCAGCTCTAGTACCCGGATCCCCGAAAGCGGAGGATCACCGGCGTTTGCGGTCTGTTCTCTCACTCCGCTATGTCCCATACTCTGAGATCACCGTTTCACTAGATGGCCGCCGGAGTATAGGCAGCCCTTTCTCGCCGATGCAAGGGTTATCCGCCAGACGTGGCAAACCGACCAGACTGTTTGTACTGACAGGACCGCTCAGCTGGCCTGGTCGGAGGATTCGAAGACCAGCAGTTCGACGATGCTGGGATCGGTCAGGATGTCGCGGAACGGGACATGCTCGGGGTGCACCTGCCAGCGCGCCAGCTCGTCCTCGGTCCGGAACCGGAGCACCATCATCAGGTCGTAGCCCAGCGAGCGGGCGCTGCGATCGGCCGACACCGTGACGCTCTCGATGCAGTCCACCCGCGCCGGCAGTTCGGCCATCTCGGCCAGGGTGCTGCGGATCAGGTCGCGGCGATGAGCTTTGAGCAGTACGGTACGGGTGATCACCGCCCGCCCACCACCGGCAGGATCTCACAGCGGGTCGCAGTACCCGCCGGATCCTCGAACGGCCCCGGCGACCAGGCTCCGAGCCTGACGGTGATGTCCTCGCCGACCGCCTCCAGGTGGCAGATCATGTTCAGCGGCCAGCCCCCGTTGCGGAAGAGGTACTCATCCATCGCGGTCGGGCACTCGCTCAGTTCCAGGCCGCCGGCGTGCTCGGGCCAGAACCGGTGCATGTCAGCGTGCATGTGGACGGCGCCGAGCACGTCCAGGCCCTGGTCCTCGACCTCGCGGGTGATCCGCAGCAGCTCGGCCGGATCGCACCAGAATCCCCTGCGTCCATTGGTGTAACCGGCCCCGAAGCACGGCACGATCACCTCGGCGAACTCCGCCAGGACGCTCTGGTCACTCTCGCGGACGTTGTTGGCCCAGCGCAGCCCGGTGACCCGCAGCGTCCGGTCGCCGTACTCGCCGATCAGCAATGCCCAGCAGCGCGGCAGGTAGCGCTCGCCGCTGTTACGGACCTGCCACGCCCTGCGGTACTGCGCCACCGCATCGGCGACCAGCTCGTCCAACACGCCGTCGCGCAGCAGCACCAGCGGCGGTGCGGTCGTGACCGGAGCGTCGACCAGCTCCGAACGGCTCCCCATCATGGCTCCTGATGCGTGCGGCGATCCACCGACCATGACTCAGTCATCGCTGGCGTGATCGGCTTTCGCCTTGGCCAGCCGCTCGTCCAGGTAACGGGCCGAGGAGTTGAGCCGCATCATCGCGCCGCGGGTCATGCCCCGGCGCATGAACTCCGAGGTGGCGCCCGGCGTGACGACCTGGTGGAACCAGCCCGCCGCGTGCGTGGAGTCGATCGTGATGTGCAGCTTGTGGTAGACGATCCCGACGTCGGGCAGGCCGAGCCGCTGCCAGGCCTTGACCACGTGTACGAACCGGTCCGGCGCGAACCACTCGGTCATCCCGAGAAAGCCGACGGCTTCGGGATACAGGCTGCGGTAGCGGCAGAACAGCACCGCGAGGTTGCCCGAGAGCAGGGCTTCGGCGGTCAGGTCACCTTCGAGCTCGTCGTCGGAGACGCCGAAGACCTCGAGGATCTTGTTGAAAAGATGGGTGTGTACCTCTTCGGGACGGCCGTTGCCCATCTCGTCCCAGTAGTTGCCGGCAATCTCGAGCTTGGCGGCGCCGGACGTGCCGACCTGCATCATCGCCAGCAGGTCGTCGAAGCGGGCATCGACCACCGACTCCTGGATCGCGTAGTCGCGCAGGTCAGCGGCGGTCGAGGAGTTGCGGATGAACTCGGCATAGTAAGGGTGTTTGAACGCCCGGTGGCCGCGCGCGGTGCGCTTGAGCCACTTCAGGAAGCCCCCGGCCGTCTGCTGAGCGCCGGTCGCCACCTCGGAGTCGAGCAAGGCCGCCTCGCCGTCCAGCGTTGCCCGTTCCAGAATCCGGGTCACCTCATGAAAGATCGCCGAGCCCTCGGCGTTCGGTCCCTCGACCAGCGACATGTGCAGCTTGTAGATCTGGGATAGCAGCAACTGCTGGACGTAGAACGCGTGCTGGTCACCACTCAGCCGTCGGGCGTTGATCTCGTTCAGCGCGGCAAAGATCCGATCCCGTTCCGGAGCCAGCGCCTGGTCGATCTCGTCGGCGGCCCGCAGGAACCAGGTGGACAGCTCTGCCACCACTTGATAGGCAGAATCCTTTTGGAATTTCGTTTTGTCTAGTAAGGTGGTAGACATTGTCACGCTGCTCCCGATTCGGAGTTAAGTAGGCAAGCGGGGCTGCTTGTGGCGACCCGTCAGCAGTGAATGTTTGTGACGCTAATGACCGGCAAAGCTGAAGTCCATACTTTGCTCTGTATGTCCCACTTGATGGGATACCCCGATACTGCCGCCCGCGCGGTCCGGCGCTGGCGCCCGCGCGGCATAGCTCGATCGGCCCTCATGGAGTACCGTCCCAGCTATGCGACTGTAACGCCTGCTGATCTCGTTATCTCAATCAGTGGGACTACGTTCAAAGCGGAACGGGCGTCGACAATCCGACAGGGCACACCCGATAAAGGATGAGGATTACCACGATGGGGCAAACACTTGCCGAGAAGGTGTGGAACGCGCATGTGCTGCGGCGGGCCGAGGGAGAGCCCGACCTTCTCTACATCGACCTTCATATGCTGCACGAGGTAACCAGCCCGCAGGCCTTCGAAGGTTTGCGGCTGGCCGGCCGTCAGGTACGGCGTCCGGACAAGACGATCGCCACCGAAGATCACAACGTGCCCACCGACGTGACGGGCAGCAGCCTGGACCTGATCAGCGATCCGGTCTCGAAGATCCAGCTCGAAGCGCTGCGCAAAAACTGCGCCGATTTCGGAATCCGGTTGCATTCCCTGGGAGATGAACAACAGGGCATCGTCTTCGTGATCGGCCCGCAGCTGGGTCTGGTGCAACCCGGCATGACGATTGTCTGCGGTGACTCGCACACCTCGACCCTGGGTGCGTTCGGTGGCCTGGCCTTCGGGATCGGAACCAGCCAGGTCGAGCATGTGCTCAGCACCCAGACGCTGTCGATGAACCCGTTCAAGACAATGGCGGTCAACGTCGAGGGCTCGCTGCCGGCCGGCGTCAGCCCGAAGGACGTCATCCTTGCCGTGATCGCCACCATCGGCACCGGTGGCGGGCAGGGCTACGTGATCGAGTACCGCGGCCAGGCCATTCGCGAGATGTCGATGGAGGGACGCCTGACGGTCTGCAACATGTCCATCGAGGCGGGCGCCCGGGCCGGCACCATCGCCCCGGACGAGACCACCTACCGCTACCTGCGGGGCCGTCCGCACTCGCCCGAGGGTGAGCAGTGGGATGCCGCGATGGAGTACTGGCAGACCCTGCACACCGACGATGACGCTGTCTTCGACAAGGAGATCACCATCGACGCGGCGAGCCTGACGCCGTTCGTCACCTGGGGTACCAACCCCGGCCAGGGCGTGCCGATCAGCGCGAGCATCCCGGACCCGGCCGCGATCGCCGATCCGGTCGAGCGGGCCGCGGCGGAAAGCGCACTGGTCTATATGGGCCTGACGGTCGGCACCCCGATCCGCGAGATCGCGATCGACGCGGTGTTCATCGGCTCGTGCACCAACGGCCGGATCGAGGATCTGCGGACCGCCGCGGCGGTACTGCGCGGCGGCAAGGTGGCCGACCGCATCCGGATGCTGGTCGTCCCCGGCTCGACCAAGGTTCGGCTGCAGGCCGAGGCCGAGGGGTTGGACAAGGTCTTTCTCGACGCCGGTGCCGAATGGCGCGGTGCCGGCTGCTCGATGTGCCTCGGGATGAACCCGGACAGCCTGCAACCCGGCCAGCGCAGTGCATCGACCTCCAACCGCAACTTCGAGGGACGCCAGGGTCAGGGCGCTCGTACCCACCTGGTCTCACCCGCGGTGGCAGCCGCCACCGCACTGGCCGGGACGCTGGCCGCGCCGGCAGATCTGCAGAACGGGACGGCCACCTGATGGAGCCCTTCACCACCCACACCGGGACCGCCACCCCGCTGCGCCGGTCCAACGTCGACACCGACCAGATCATCCCGGCCGAATTCCTCAAGCGGATCACCCGGACCGGCTTCGAGGACGGCCTGTTCGCCCGCTGGCGCAAGGATCCGGACTTCGTGTTGAACCAGCCGCAGCACCAGGGCGCCTCGATCCTGGTCGCCGGCCAGGAATTCGGCACCGGCTCGTCCCGCGAGCATGCTGTCTGGGCGCTGCGCGACTACGGCTTCAAGGCCGTGCTGTCGTCCCGGTTCGGCGATATCTTCCGGGGCAACTCGCTCAAGAACGGCCTGCTCACCGTGATCGTCCCGCAGTCGGTCATCGAGCAGCTGTGGACGCTCATCGACGCCGACCCGAACGCCGCGGTGACCGTCGACCTGGTCCAGCGCGAGGTACGTGCCGAGGGCATCGCGGTCGGCTTCGAGTTGGATGACAACGCCCGGCAGCGGCTGCTCGACGGGGCCGACGACATCACCCTGACCTTGCGACACGAGGCCGCGATCACCTCATATGAGGCGAACATCCCGTCCTTCAAACCGAGCACCCTGCTGGTCTAGGCGTACCGGCCCGGTGGCGCTTGACCACCGAGCCGGATCGGTGAGAGTGTCATGGCATGTGGCAGCTGAGGATTACCTAGCGCGACCCCCGGCTCGAGTCGGCGTCGCGCGGTCACCCAGGCGTCCCCACTCGTCCAGCCTTCCCGGAGTTGCGCAATGTCAGCTGTGCCTGCCCACCCCACCCACGACCTGCCCGCCGTCGGAGCGGACGCGGTCGATGCGGCCGCCGCCCGGCTCGCCGACATCCTGCCCCCCACCCCGCTGCAGCTCAGCCCGCGACTGTCGGATCGGATGGCCGGCGAGGTCTGGCTCAAACGCGAGGACCTGCAGCCGGTCCGGTCCTACAAGGTGCGCGGCGCCTACAACCTGATCGCACAGCTCGACGAACAAGCCCGCGGCGCCGGACTGGTCTGCGCCAGCGCGGGCAACCATGCCCAGGGGGTGGCCTATGCCTGCGCCGCGCTCGGGGTGACCGGCACCATCTTCCTGCCGCGCACCACGCCCCGGCAGAAGCTGGACCGGATCAGCGCGCTCGGCGGCGACCAGGTCAGCGTCCGGCTGGTCGGCGAGACCTATGACGAGTCGGCCGCCGCCGCGCGCGAGCACGGTGAGCGCACCGGTGCCCGGGTGGTGCCGGCCTTTGACCACCCGCACACCATCGCCGGCCAGGGCACCGCGGTCCGCGAGGCGTTCGGCCAACTCGACCGGGTGCCGGATCTGGTGGTGCTGCCGGTCGGCGGCGGCGGCCTGCTGGCCGGGGCGCTGAGCTGGTTGAGCGAGCGACACCCGTCCGTCCGGGTCGTCGGCGTGGAGCCCGCCGGCGCGGCCTGCCTGGGAGCCGCGCTGAAGGCCGGCCACCCGGTCGACCTGGACACGGTGGACGGCTTCGTCGACGGGGCAGCCGTCCGACGGGCCGGCGCGGTGACCTTTCCGATCATCCGGGACGCCGGCGCCGAGCTGGTCAGCGCGCACGAGGGCCGGGTGTGCAGCGAGATGCTGGCGTTCTATCAGACCGACGGCATCATCACCGAGCCGGCCGGCGCGCTGGCCGCCGCCGCGCTGCGCGACACCATCTTCACCGCGCCCGGCACCACCACGCTGTGCCTGCTGTCCGGTGGTAACAACGACGTCAGCCGGTATGCCGAGATCATCGAGCGATCGCTGGTGCACGAGGGCCGCAAGCACTACTTCCTGGTCGACTTTCCGCAGGAACCCGGCGCGCTGCGCCAATTCCTGGACGAGGTGCTGGGCCCGGACGACGACATCACCCTGTTCGAGTATGTCAAGCGCAACAATCGGGAAACCGGGCCGGCGCTGGTCGGTATCGAACTCGGTCGGCCGGAGGATCTCGGCCCGCTGATGGAGCGGATGCGGACCGGCACCGCACATATCCAGCTGCTGCCGCCGGACAGCCCGATGTCGCGGTTCCTGCTCTGACCGCTGACCGCCTCAGCGCGGGCTACGGCTCGCGCTGACCAGCCCTGCTGCCGCTGGGCAGCTGACCACCTCGGCGCGGGCTATAGCTCGCGCCGACTGTCCCGGTTGCTGCTGGGCAGCTGCACCCGTACCGACAGGCCACCGGCGGCCGGTGCGGTGGCGCTCACCGTGCCGCCGTGCGCGGCGACGATGGACCGCACGATGGTGAGCCCCAGGCCGGCGCCACCGGTGTGATCGAGCCGGTCACCGCTGCCGCGCCGGAACGGCTCGAACAGGCCGGGCACGCTTTCCGGCGGCACGGGCGGACCGCTGTTGCTGACGCGCAGCATGCCATCGCCGCTCACCTCGACCGTGGCCCAACCGTCCGGCTGGTTGTACTTGAGCGCGTTCTGCGTCAGGTTCGTCAGCAGCCGCTCCAGCAGCGGCAGCTCACCCCGGACGGTGAGCGGACTCAGCTGCGTGTCGAGCCGAAGTCGCTGCCGCCGCGCGGCGGGCTGCAGGTTCTCGACCATCGCCGCAGCCACCAGGTCGAGCCGTATGCGGTTGCGGGTCAGCAGCCCCTGATCCGTCTCGGCGAGCACCAGCAGCCCGTCGATCAGCTGCTCGTTGCGCTCGTTGGTCGCCAGCAATTGGCGGGTCAGCAGCTCCAGCTGATCGGGCGTCAGGTCAGAGCCGAGGCTGACCTCGATCAGGGCGCGCTGGGTGGCCAGTGGCGTGCGCAGCTCGTGCGAGGCGTTGGCCGCGAAGCGCCGCTGCGCCTGGTAACCGTCGGCGACCCGGTCCAGCAGGGCATCGATGGCATCGGCCAGCCGCCGGGTCTCATCCCGCGGTCCGACCGGTCGCATTCGCGCCGCCAGGCTGGTGGGACCGAGCTGGCCGATGCTCTCAGCCATCGCCTGGATCGGCCAGGTGATCCAGCGGGCCACGCCGTAGCCGACGAGCACCAGCACCGCGGCAAGCACGGCCAGTTCGATGACTGCCGAGGTGATGCTGAACGACTGGGTCTGGCAGCCGTTCCAGCGGTCCACCAGGGAGATGAAGCCGCTGCCGGAGCAGTTGGTGAAGTGGTTGCGGAATTGGCTGAAGAGCTGAAAGACCAGGTGGCCGGTCCAGCCCAGGTAGAAATACCCGAGCGGCACCAGCGGCAGGATCGCCAGCAGCGCCCGGCGACGCGGGGTGAGCCGCATCAGCTGGTCAACCCGAAGCGATAGCCCACCCGGGGAATCGTGTGCACGATTGCCGGCACGCCAAGCTTCTTGCGCAGCGTCATCACCGCGACCCGTACCGCGTTGGTGAACGGATCGGCGTGCTCGTCCCACGCCTGCTCCAGCAGCTGCTCGGCGCTCACCACCTCCCCGTCGGATCGCATCAGCACCGACAGGACCGCGAACTCCTTCGGCGTGAGCTCCAGCAGCCGGCCATCCCGGAAGGCGCGGTGCCGCGGAATGTCGAGCACCACCCCGTCCCGATCCAGCACCGGGGGGAACCCGGCCGGCGGTCGGCGGTAGAGCACCTGAATCCGGGCGGCCAGCTCGGCGAAGGCGAACGGTTTGGTCAGGTAGTCATCGGCGCCCAGGCCAAGGCCGTCCACCCGATCCCGGATGCCGGCCGCGGCGGTCAGCAGCAACACCCGGGTGCCCAGCCCTTCCCGGACGATCCACTGGCAGACCTCGTCGCCGGACTGCAGCGGCATGTCCCGGTCGAGCACCGCCACGTCGTAGCGATTCACCGACAGCTTCTCGACCGCGGCGTGGCCGTCATAGCACACGTCGACCGCGATGGCCAGCTTGCGCAAACCGTCGGCGACGGTATCGGCGAGCAGCCGCTCGTCGTCGGCAAGAAGTAGGCGCACAGTCATCTTTCTGTTCTGGTGCAAGGCTCAACTCAGCATGGGAGGTCCAGCATAAGGAACTCATAAGGTCGGCGCGAACGGCCGCGATAGGGCGCGATTGCGAACCTGGCTGCCATGACCACTGGGACGACCACACCGTCAACGGAGCTGCCTGCCGCACTGTCACCTCGCCGGCGGCCGACCCGCTGGCCCCGCCTCGGCATGGCGCTGCTAGCACTGATCGCGCTGGCCATCGGCCTGGTGCAGTGGGCGCCGCTGCACCGGCACACCGCCCGGACCGGCTACCTGAGCGCGAACAGCTGGCCCACCCAGGGCCAGGCCGCCTACACCGTCGGCGGCCAGGTGCTCGCGAGCCCGGGTCAGCGACCGGTGCCGATCGCCAGCCTCGCCAAGGTGATGACCGCGTGTCTGACCCTGCGGGCCTTCCCGCTCGGCACCGGGGACGGCTTCGCGATCACCGTTACCGACGCCGACGTCGAGGACACCGCCGAGCGGGCGAGCCGGGACGAGTCGGTGGTGTCGGTGGCGGCGGGTGAGGTGCTGACGGAGCGACAGGCGCTGGCGGCGCTGCTGTTGCCGTCGGCGAACAACGTGGCAGCCATGCTGGCGCGGTCGGTGGCCGACAACCAGGCTGCCTTCGTGATCGCGATGAACCACACCGCCCGGGAATTCGGCATGGCCGACACTCACTACACCGACCCGAGCGGCTTCGATTCGGCCACCGTCTCGACGGCCGCCGACCAGACGGTGCTGGCCCTACAGGCGATGCGGCTGCCGACCTTTCGCAGCCTGGTCGCGATGCCGTCCTATCAACTGCCGGTGGCCGGGACGGTGCGCAACACCGACATCCTGCTGGGCAAGGCAGGCTTCGTCGGCATCAAGACCGGTTCACATGACGCGGCCGGCGGCTGCTTCATGTTCCGGGTCAACCGCGATGACGGGGGCAGCCCACTCCAGCTGACCGGGGTGATCCTGGGCCAGCGGGGCGACAACCTGATCGAGGCCGGGCAGTACGCCGCGCTGGAATTCGTCGACCGGGTAGTTGCCTCGACCAGGTGACCTGCTGAACTCGACCTGGTGCCTGCTGGCCAGTCAACCCCGGTGCCACCGAAAAGGCCCCGGTTCCTGACGGAACCGGGGCCTTTTCGTACTGATTGCTTACTCGATGGTGCCAACCGTCTCGGTGGGCGGGGCATCCGGCACGACCAGGTCGGCCTTCGGCTCGCCCCGGAAGGTGAACCGCAGCGCGCCGGTCTTGGACTCCGGGTCGACCTCGGTGTCCACCACCACGATCTGGCCAGCGCCGAGCTCACCGAACAGGATCCGTTCGGACAGCGCATCCTCGATCTCACGCTGGATGGTCCGCCGCAACGGCCGAGCACCGAGCACCGGGTCATAGCCCTTCTTGGCCAGCAAGGCCTTGGCCGAGGTGGTGATCTCCATCGTCATGTCCTTGTTGCGCAGCTGGACATCGACCCGGGCAGCCATCAGATCGACGATCTCGACGATCTCGTCCTCGGTCAACTGGTGGAAGACCACGATGTCGTCGATCCGGTTGAGGAACTCCGGCCGGAAGTGCTGCTTGAGCTCGTCGTTGACCTTCTGCTTCATCCGCTCGTAGTTCGAGGCGCCGTCATTGGCACCGGCGAAGCCGAGGCTGCCGACCGACTTGGACGCGTCCTTGGTACCGAGGTTGGTGGTCAGGATCAGGACGGTGTTCTTGAAGTCCACGATCCGGCCCTGGCCATCGGTCAGCCGGCCGTCTTCGAGCACCTGCAGCAGCGTGTTGAAGACATCCGGGTGGGCCTTCTCGACCTCGTCGAAAAGCACCACCGAGAACGGCTTGCGGCGGACCTTTTCGGTCAGCTGGCCACCCTCGTCGTAACCGACGTAGCCGGGAGGCGCACCGACCAGGCGCGAGACGGTGTACCGATCGTGGAACTCGGACATGTCCAGCTGGATGAGCGAGTTGTCATCGCCGAACAGGAACTCCGCCAAGGTCTTGGCAAGCTCGGTCTTACCCACCCCGGACGGGCCGGCGAAGATGAACGAGCCACCGGGCCGCTTCGGGTCCTTCAGGCCGGCGCGGGTACGCCGGATTGCCTGCGACACCGCCTTGATCGCGTCCTGCTGGCCGATCACCCGACGGTGCAGCTCGTCTTCCATCCGCAGCAGTCGGGCGGTCTCTTCTTCGGTGAGCTTGAAGACCGGGATGCCGGTCCAGTTGGCCAGCACTTCGGCGATCTGCTCGTCGTCGACCTCGGCGACCACGTCCAGGTCGCCGGCCTTCCACTCGCGCTCGCGCTGGGCCTTGTCGTTGAGAAGGTTCTTTTCCTTGTCCCGCAGGGCAGCGGCCTTCTCGAAGTCCTGGGCGTCGATCGCCGATTCCTTGTCCCGGCGGACGTCAGCGATCCGGTCGTCGAACTCGCGCAGGTCCGGCGGCGCGGTCATCCGGCGGATCCGCATCCGGGAACCGGCCTCGTCGATCAGGTCGATGGCCTTGTCGGGCAGGAACCGGTCGGAGATGTAACGGTCGGCAAGGCCGGCCGCGGCCACCAGCGCCGAGTCGGTGATGGACACCCGGTGGTGTGCCTCGTACCGATCGCGCAGGCCCTTGAGGATCTCGATGGTGTGCGCCACCGAAGGCTCACCGACCTGCACCGGCTGGAACCGGCGCTCGAGCGCGGCGTCCTTCTCCAGATGCTTGCGGTACTCATCCAGAGTGGTGGCACCGATGGTCTGCAGTTCGCCACGCGCCAGCATCGGCTTGAGGATCGAGGCCGCGTCGATGGCGCCCTCGGCCGCTCCGGCACCGACCAGGGTGTGGATCTCATCGATGAACATGATGATGTCGCCACGGGTCCGGATCTCTTTGAGCACCTTCTTCAGGCGCTCCTCGAAGTCACCGCGATAGCGCGAACCGGCGACCAGCGAGCCCAGGTCCAGGGTGTAGAGCTGCTTGTCCTTCAGCGTTTCGGGCACCTCGCCGCGCACGATGGCCTGTGCCAGGCCCTCGACCACCGCGGTCTTGCCGACCCCTGGCTCACCGATCAGCACCGGGTTGTTCTTGGTGCGACGAGACAGCACCTGCATCAGGCGCTCGATCTCTTTCTCGCGCCCGATCACCGGGTCGAGCTTGCCTTCGCGAGCGGCCTGGGTCAGGTTGCGGCCGAACTGATCGAGCACCAGCGAGGTGGACGGCGCGCCTTCCTGGGCATTGCCGCCGGCCGGCTCCTTGGACTGGTAGCCATTGAGCAGCTGGATGACCTGCTGGCGGACCCGGTTGAGGTCGGCGCCCAGCTTCACCAGCACCTGGGCGGCCACTCCCTCGCCCTCACGGATCAGGCCGAGCAGGATGTGCTCGGTACCGATGTAGTTGTGGCCGAGTTGCAACGCCTCACGCAGCGAAAGCTCGAGAACCTTCTTGGCGCGCGGCGTGAACGGGATGTGCCCGGACGGTGCCTGCTGGCCCTGGCCGATGATTTCTTCGACCTGCTGGCGGACCGCTTCCAGGGAGATGCCGAGCGACTCCATGGCTTTCGCCGCGACGCCCTCGCCCTCGTGGATCAGTCCGAGCAGGATGTGCTCGGTCCCGATGTAGTTGTGGTTCAGCATCCGAGCCTCTTCTTGGGCCAGGACGACCACCCGACGCGCGCGGTCGGTAAATCGTTCGAACATCTCGCTCACTCTCCTCACCGCTCGACGCGGTCGCTGATTCTGACGCGACGTGCAAGTTCTGACTCTAGTCACCTCAACGGCCGGGAGTTCGGTCTCGATCCCCGCGTCTGCTATCAGCGAACGCCATTGAGCTTACGGCAACTTGACACCACCGTCCGGTGCATACATCCCTGGCCGGGATGGTCGCCGACAACCTAGCCAGGACACCGCCGATCGGCCGGTTATGCCAGTTACTTGGCCGATCAGCGCGACGGTCGGATAAAACTCGCGATTCCTACCTATCTGGCACCCGGTTACACAGTAGACGCCACGGCGTCAGGCCAGCACAAAGTACTGCAAAAGACGGCACCGGCCGCTGCGAGGGATCTCGCAGCGGCCGGGAGCTAGTTGGGGAGCAGTCCGAGGACCGCTACCGGTACATCAGTTCGCTGAGTTGTACGCCTCAACGATGCTGCCCGGGATACGACCCCGCTCGGAGACTTTGTGACCGTTCTTACGTGCCCATTCACGAATGGCCTGGGTCTGCTCGCGATCGATTCGCGCGCCACTACGTCCGGGCCGGCTGGCCGCACCCGGCCGGGTCGAGCCGCGCGAAGCGCGACGGGCGTGACCGACGAAAGGCGCAAGGACCTCACGCAATTTATTGGCATTGTCGGTGGAGAGGTCGATCTCGTATCCAGAGCCGTCGAGACCGAAGCTCACCGTTTCTGTGGCGGTGCCGCCGTCGAGGTCATCGACAAGGAGAACCTGGATCTTCTGGGCCATAGTACGTCCAATCTGAGAAGCGCGCTTCAGGGGTTCGCGAGATTATGTGCAAGCTTATATTAAGACATCGTCAGACCAATACGCGACTTGGTCAGTTCTCGGCGCGTTGCCTTATTACAGCGGCTTGAGCAGCGGAAATAGGATCGTCTCCCGAATTCCCTTGCCGGTGAACAGGCCGATCAGCCGGTCCACCCCGAGCCCCATTCCGCCGCTGGGTGGCATGCCATACTCCAGCGCCTGCAGGAATTCCTCGTCGAGCTGCATCGCCTCGACGTCGCCGGCCGCCGCGGCCAGCGATTGCTCGACCAGCAACCGGCGCTGCTCCACCGGATCGGCCAATTCCGAATAGCCGGGGGCTATCTCGACGCCACCGATGATCAGGTCCCACGCCTCGGCCAGCCGGGGGTCGCTGCGATGCGGCCGGGCCAGTGGGCGTACCGACCGTGGATAGTCACAGACGAACGTCGGCTGAATAAGGGTGTGCTCGACGAGCTTCTCGTAGATTTCCAGGACAATCTCGCCGGCGTCCCAACCGGGCTTGAGCGCGACATTTCGGGAGGCCGCAAGTGTACGAAGTCGATCTGCATCGGTACTCGGCGTAACCGGCTCATCCACGGCGGCCGACACTAAATCATAGATCGAGCAGCGCCGCCACTCAGAGCTCAGGTCTATTTCGACACCCTCCGCGGTACGGGGGGTTTCCGCATCGACGGCGCGCGCCGCGTCCAGGATCAGCGAGCGCGTCCAGTCCGCTACCGAGTTGTAATCCCCGTACGCCTCATAGGCCTCGAGCATGGTGAATTCAGCAGAATGAGTAGAGTCGATTCCTTCGTTCCGGAACGTCTTGCCAATTTCGAATACACGATCGATTCCACCCACCAGCGCGCGCTTCAGATAGAGCTCATGCGCGATTCGCAGTGACATCGGCTGGTCGAATGCATTGAGGTGGGTATGAAATGGACGAGCCGCCGCTCCGCCGTGCATCGACTGCAGAATCGGGGTCTCGACCTCGATGAAACCGAGACCGGCCAGCGTGCTACGCAACGATGCGAGTACCTGGGCCCGGGTCAGCACCATTCGACGCGCTTCGGGCCGCACGATCAGGTCGACATAACGTTGCCGGACCCGGCTCTCTTCGCTCATCGGGCGGTGCGCCACCGGCAGCGGTCGCAATGCCTTGGCCGTCATCCGCCAGGAGTCGGCCAGCACCGAGAGCTCACCGCGCCGGGACGAGATCACCTCGCCGGTCACCAGCACCTGGTCACCGAGGTCGACGTCGGCCTTCCAGTTGGCCAGCGACTCGGGCCCGATCTGGCTGGCCGAAAGCATCGCCTGAAGCTCGACACCACCCTCGCGCAGGGTGGCGAAGCAGAGCTTGCCGGTGTTGCGCACGAAGATCACCCGGCCGGTGACCGCGACCCGCACGCCGGTCTCGGTGCCGGCCGCCAGCTCCGGGTAGGCCTGCCGGATCTCGGCGAGGGTGTGCGTGCGATCCACCGTGACCGGGAACGGCGCCCGTTGCGGGTCGGCCATCAACCGGTCGTACTTCTCCCGTCGGATCCGGAGCTGTTCGGGTAGGTCGGTTGCGTCATCGGCGGCATCGGCGGTACTCGGTTCACTCACCTGAGTCACTGTATCGGCGGGCCAACCGGCCAGCTCCGGCGGCGCTACTCCCGCAATCGGATGCGTCCAGCCGCTCGGCTGACGAATGTCATATCGGACTCCCCCACCCACACACTGCCGCGATGCCGGGCTCTTCGACATGATTGCGCCATGACGACAACACACCACGGCGGGATCTCACTCGCCGGCCTGAGCAAGAGCTTCGGAACGGTCAAGGCCGTCCGGGGTATCGACCTGCACATCGCGCCGGGCGAGACGGTGGCGCTCCTCGGGCCCAACGGGGCCGGCAAGTCGACCACCATCGACATGATGCTGGGACTCAGCGACCCGGACTCCGGGCAGGTGCAGATCTTCGGGCAGGGCCCCAAGCAGGCGGTGGCCGCCGGCCAGATCTGCGGCATGTTGCAGGTCGGTTCGCTGGTGCCGTACCTGAGCGTCCGGGAGTTGATCACCTCGGTGGCCTCGCTCTATCCCAACGCGCTGCCCGTCGAGCGGGTCATCGAACTGGCCGGCATCACCGACTTCGCCGACCGCCGCACCAACAAGCTGTCCGGCGGCCAGACCCAGCGGGCCCGGTTCGCGATCGCGCTGGTCTCCAACTCCGACCTGCTGGTGCTGGACGAGCCCACCGTGGCCATGGACGTCGAGGGCCGGCACCAGTTCTGGACGACCATGCGCGAGGTGGCCGCCAGCGGCAAGACCGTCATCTTCGCCACCCACTACCTGGAAGAGGCCGACGAGTACGCCGACCGGATCGTGTTGATGGCCAACGGCAACATCGTCGCCGACGGCCCGACCACCGAGATCAAGGCGCTGGTCGGCCTACGCACCATCCGTGCCACCCTGCCCGGGATCGCGGCCAGCGAGCTCGAACTCGTCGTCGGCGTCTCGACGGTGGAGATCCGCGGCGAGGCCGTGGTGCTGGCCTGCAACGACTCCGACCAGGCCATCCGCGAGCTGCTCGCCCGCTACCCGGCGATCAAGGACATCGAGATCGCCGGCGCCGGCCTGGAACAGGCATTCATGCAACTCACCAGCGGTACCGAAACCGCCAGCACTGCGGAGGTCAGTCGATGAACCCCACCTACCTCAAGTACGAGGTACTGCGAATGCTGCGAAACCGGCAGTCCTACATCTTCTCGCTGATCTTCCCGGTGGTGCTGTTCCTGGTCATCGGGGTGACCAACCGCAACGCCAAGGACTTTCCCGGCCCGGTCAGCCCGATCACCTACTACATGGTCGGCCTGCTGAGCTTCGGCGCGATGGGCTCGGTGATCGCCGGTGGCGCCCGGATCGCCATCGACCGGGCCACCGGCTGGAACCGGCAGCTGCGGCTCTCACCGCTGAGCCCCCGGGTCTACCTGGGTACCAAGGTCGCCATCGGCTACCTCGCCGCGTCCCTCACCATCGCGGTCATGTACGTCATGGGCATTTCCTTCGGTGCCCGGGCCAGCCTCAGCGAGTGGATCCAGATGACGGTGTTCATCCTGATCGGGCTGATCCCGTTCGCGGCGATGGGTATCTGGATCGGCCACATCGCCAAGGAGGACGCGATGGGCCCGATCATGGGTGGGCTGATGTCGCTGTTCGCCCTGCTGGGCGGCTCCTGGTTCCCGCTTCAGGGCATCCTGGGCAAGATCGGCAGCTACATCCCGTCCTACTGGATCGTGCGGGCCGGCCACATCGCGGTGGGTGCCGGCGGCTGGTCGGTGAAGGGTTGGCTGGTGGTGGCAGCCTGGTCGGTGGCGTTCATCGTGCTGGCCGCCAAGGCTTTCCAGGGTGACACCCGGCGAGCCCGTTAACCTCCTAGTTCCGCCGATCCTGAAGTGAGCGCCCCGATGTCCGAGCAGACCCCCGACCCGTCCGGCCTGGTCGGGGATCTGAACGGGCCGGTGCGGTCCTGGAAACACCTGCTCTTTCCGAGCGTCTTCCTGGTCTACCTGCTGCAGACCGCCTCCGGGGTGTTCAGGCACTCGTCGGGCCTGGCCGCGGTGTTCGGCATCGCGATCCTGCTGGCCTTCTGCGCCTGCTACCTGCTGTCCATGATCGCCGGACGCAGCGGGCGGAGCCCGGTCGTGTTCTGGCGCTACTACGCGGCGATGCTGGTGCTGACCGCGGTCGAGCTGTACTTCGCGCACTCCGACGCGTTCGTGATGCTGGTCTTCGTCTCGGTGATCACGGTGGCGGCGCGGTACCTGAAGGGGATCCCGGTGCTCGCCGCCTACATCGTGGTCTCGGCGATCGTGCCGCCGCTGGTGCCGTCCTGGCACGAGAAGCTGGACATGTCCACGCCGTACGCGATCGCCATCGTCTCGCTGGCGATGTTCGCCTTCTTCGGGGTGCTGCGGTCCAACGAGGCACTGGCCGAGGCCCGGTCCGAGGTGATCCGGCTGGCCACCGAGAACGAGCGGACCAGGATCGCGCGGGACCTGCACGATCTGCTCGGCCACTCGCTGACCACCATCACGGTCAAGGCGGCGCTGGCGCACCGGCTCACCGCGGTCGATCCGGCTCGGGCAGCTGCCGAGATCGCCGAGGTCGAGACCTTGACCAGGAAGACCCTGTCCGACGTCCGGGCCGCGGTCAGCGGCTACCGCGAGGTGACCCTGGGCAACGAGATCGCCGCGGCCCGCGAGGTGCTGCGGGCGGCCGGTATCACCGCCCAGCTGCCCGGTGCGATCGATGCGGTGGTCCCGCAGGATTCCGAGCTGTTCGCCTGGGTGGTCCGCGAGGGCGTGACCAACGTGGTTCGGCACTCCCGAGCTCGCAACTGCGAGGTACGGCTCGGTGAGCGCTACATCGAGATCACCGATGACGGCATCGGCGGGCCATCGGAGGTCGACAACGGCCTGACCGGCCTGCGCGAGCGGGTCTGGCAGGCCGGTGGCCGGTTGAGCGCGGGTTCGCCGGGCAATCGGCAGGGCTGGCGGCTACGGGTAGAGATCCCGGTCTGACCGAGTCGCTGTTTTGAGGAAGGCCACTACTGAGGAGAGGAGAGCGCACGGATGGACAGCCCCAAGATCAAGTTGTTGCTGGCCGATGACCAGGCCCTGGTCCGTTCGGCGCTGGCCGCACTGCTGAGCCTGGAACCGGACTTCGAGGTGGTCGGCGAGGTCGGCCGCGGCGATGAGGTGGTCGCGGCGGTAACCACCTACCGGCCGGACGTGGCACTGCTCGACATCGAGATGCCGGGCCTGGACGGGCTGGCCGCGGCCGCCGCGCTGGCACACGAGGCGCCGGACGTCCGGGTGATCATCCTGACCACCTTCGGACGGCCTGGTTACCTGCGCCGGGCGATGGAATCCGGCGCGCTCGGCTTCGTGGTCAAGGACGCCCCGGCCGAGCAGCTTGCCGACGCGGTGCGCCGGGTGGCCGACGGTCAGCGGGTGGTCGATCCGGCGCTGGCCGCGGCGACCCTGGCC
>JALYVK010000156.1 GCA_030853265.1 Actinomycetota bacterium | reverse complement strand
TAGCAACCGGCTCCTGTCACCAGGCCGAGGACCCTCATCGCTCCGGTTCGTCAACCTCGGGCGTCGATGAGGTCGCCACGTTGGCGGAGTCGACACGTGCCGTCCCTGGGGCTGCCGCCAACCCACGGCGAGCGACAGTCGAGGGCAGGAGGGTTGACGCCATGCAGGACACACCCGTCGGTTCACGGCTGGGCGCGGCGCAGGGCTGCTGGGCCTCCGATGGACCCGACTATGAGGTGTTTCCATGGCACTGGACGAAGCCACGACCGCGTTCTTGGCCCAGCTGGCTGACAGCGGGATGAAGCCGTTGCACGAGATGACACCTCAAGAGGCCCGCCAGCTCATCGCCGGCCTGGGCGAACTGTACGGGCCCGGCCCGGACATGCTCCGGGCCGAGGATCGGACCGTGACGAGCAGCGACGGCATGTTCGGGGTCCGCGTCCTGGTGCCAAACGAAAGCCCGCGTGCGGTCGACTACCGGCTGGCCCCCGAACACCGGTATCCGACCGCCGCGGAAGACGCCTGGTTTGCAGATCGGCGGTCTCTACCAGCTCTACCGGTTGCGAGAGCTGGGGCTGCGCGTGAGGGTGCTCGAATCGGCGGAGGGAGTGGGGGGCACGTGGTACTGGAACCGTTATCCCGGCGCCCGCTGCGATGTCGAGAGCCTGTCCTACTCGTACTCGTTCTCCCCTGAGCTCGAGCAGGACTGGACGTGGAGCGAGAAGTACCCGACCCAGCCGGAGGTCCTCCGCTACATCAATCATGTCGCCGACCGCTTCGACTTGCGGCGGGCTATCACCTTCTCGACCCGGGTGGCGGCCGCCAGCTACGACGAGGCCTCGCGACGCTGGCGTGTCGAGACGGACACAGGCGAGTCGATCGAGGCCCAGTTTGTGATCATGGCCACCGGTTGCCTGTCCGTCGCCAAGGGCCCGGAGGTCCCCGGCACCGACAGCTTCCAGGGCACGACGTATCACACGGGCCACTGGCCGCACGAGGGTGTCGACTTCATCGGCCAGCGCGTCGGCGTCATCGTCATCGGCACCGGCTCCTCCGGCATTCAGTCCATCCCGATCTTCGCCGAGCAAGCCGTCGAGCTGACCGTGTTCCAGCGGACACCGAACTTCAGCATCCCGGCCGGGAACCGCCCGCTGACGGATGCCGAGCTGGCGGACATGAAGGCCAACTACCGCGAATGGCGCCAGGCGCAGCGCCACTCGGGGTTCGGCGTGCCCGTCGAGGAGGCGACGCAGTCGGCCCACGAGGTGGCAGTCGAGGAGCGCGACGCCCGGTACCAGGCCGGGTGGGAACGAGGGAACCTGGTGGCCATCCTCGGTTCCTACACCGACACGCTCATCGACAAGGCCGCCAACGACACCGCCGCCGAGTTCATCCGCACCAAGATCCGCGCCATCGTCGCCGACCCCGATGTGGCCGAGACGTTGTCACCACGCACCTTCCCGTTCGGGACCAAGCGGCCGTGCCTGGACACCGGCTACTACGCACATTCAACAAGGAGCATGTCCACCTCGTCGACCTGCAGGAGACGCCCCTGGCGGAGATCACCGAGAAGGGGGTACGGACGTCGGAGCAGGAGTACGAGTTTGACTCCCTCGTCTTCGCCACCGGGTTCGACGCCATGACCGGCGCCCTGCTGGCGATCGACATCCAAGGCAGGAACGGCGTCTCCCTGCGCGAGAAGTGGGGCGAGGGGCCCCGCTCGTACCTGGGCCTGACGGTCGCCGGGTTTCCGAATCTGTTCACCATCACCGGGCCGTCGAGTCCGTCGGTGCTGAGCAACATGGTCGTGTC
This sequence comes from Actinomycetota bacterium, assembly GCA_030853265.1. Lineage (GTDB taxonomy): Bacteria > Actinomycetota > Actinomycetes > Mycobacteriales > Jatrophihabitantaceae > Jatrophihabitans_A. Next base: position 1,637 of record JALYVK010000156.1, on the reverse strand, counting down.
CATCGAGCAGCACGTCGAGTGGATCACGGACTGCATCGCCTATCTGCGCCAACGTGACATGGCCGAGATCGAACCCACCACCGAGGCCGAGGACACCTGGGTCGACCACGTCGCCGAGGTCGGGGCGGCCACCCTGTTCCCGACGGCCGACTCGTGGTACATGGGCTCAAACGTGCCCGGCAAGCCCCGGGTGTTCCTGGCGTACATCGGCGGGGTGGGCACCTACCGACAGTTGTGTGACGACGTCGCCGCCAAGGGCTACGAGGGGTTCGCTCTCAGCCCAGCTTGACGTCCGATCGTCGCACCATCAGGCCCGGTCGGCTAGGAGACCGTCGAGTTGTAGCGACGGACCGCGAGGAACCCGAAGACCAGCCCGATCCCGGCGGTCCACAGCAACGACTGGACCACCAGGGCGGTCGTGCTCTGCCCGGCGAAGAGGGTGTGGCGCTGGGCGGTGGTTACGTTGCCGAGGGTGAGGTCGCGGACGGCGTTGATGACGGTGGTGACCGGCTGGTGGTTGGCGAAGGCCCGCAGCCAGCTGGGCATGGTGGCGGTGGGCACGAAGGCGCTGCTGGCGAAGGTGAGCGGGAAGATCACGGGGAAGGTGGCGGCGTTGACCGCCTGGGAGCTGCTGGCGTACAGGCCTACGAGGGCGAAGACGAACGACGTGGCCAGGGTGAAGGCCAGCAGGACGGAGAAGCCGAGCACCAGCCCGGGCACGCTGTGGGGGCGGAAGCCGACGGCCAGTCCGACGATGACGATGATCACCAGACCGGCCGTGTTGCTGAGCGAGTCGGCCCCCACCCGACCGGCCAGGACGGCGCTGCGGGCCATCGGGAGCGAGCGGAGCCGGTCGACGAAGCCCTTGCTGCGGTCCTCGGCCAGCGCGAAGCCGCTGTTGCCTGAGGTGAAGATCGCCGTCTGCACCGCGATCCCCGGGATCAGGTAGTTGACGTAGTTGATGTCGCCCAGCCCCCGGATGGCACCACCGAACACGTAGCGGAACAGCAGGGTGAACATGATCGGCGAGATCAGGGTGAACACCACCTGGTCGGGGGAGCGCAACAGGCGCCGGACGTTGCGCCCGGCCATCGCCGCGGTGTCACCGATCGCCCAACCGACCCGGGACCCCCGCCGGTTCAGAGCAACGGTCATCGGGCCCCCTTGGCCGCCGGCTCCGAATCGGTGTCGGCATCCGTCGGGTCGTCGCCCGGCGCCTGCCCGGTGAGGGCGAGGAACACGTCGTCGAGGCTCGGCTGACGCAACTGCAGCGAGCTCACGTCCATGCCGGTGGTCTCAAGGCGGCGAACGACCTCCGACGTCGTCGCCAGCCCCGACGTGGTCGCCACTCGCACGGTGAGGCGGTCGAGGACCGGGTCGGCATCGCCGACTCCGCTCAGAGCGGCGGCGGCACGAGCGGCGGTGACCTCGTCGGGGAGGACGACCTCGACGGCGGTGCCGCCCAGGCGGGCCTTCAGCTCCGTCGAGGTGCCCTCGGTGATGACCCGCCCGTGGTCGATCACGCAGATCCGGTCGGCCAGCCGGTCCACCTCCTCGAGGTACTGCGTGGTGAGGAGCAGGGTCGTGCCGTCGGCGACCAGGCCGGCGATGACCGACCACAGGTCGATGCGGCTGCG
>JALYVK010000097.1 GCA_030853265.1 Actinomycetota bacterium | reverse complement strand
CCCCAGGCCCAGGCCGGCCCGGCCGCCGAACTGCTCACTGACCGCACCGGCGATCGGGCCGCCGATCGGGGTGGAGCCGAGAAAGGCCACTGCCCACAGGGCCATCACCCGACCACGCATCTGCGGCGAGGCTTCGAGCTGCAATGTGCTGTTTCCCTTGGACAGAAACCCGACGCTGACCGCCCCCACCAACCCGAGCGCGATCAGTTCGAGCCAGAGCGTCGGGGCAACCGCGGCGGCCAGGATGACCACCCCGAACATCGCGGCGGAATTCACCAGCGACCTGATCCCGGTCCGGCCGCGGGCAGCGACGTAGAGGCCACCGATCACCGCGCCGACCCCCATCGCCGCGGTCATGAACCCGTAGACCTCCGAGCCGCCACCGAAGGTCTGCTTGGCCACCACCGGCAAGGTCACCTGGAACTCGTAGGCCAGGCAGCCGACCAGGCCCATCATCAGCAGCGGCGTTGCCAGCCCGGAGTTGCCCCGGACGTAGCGCAGCCCCTCCCGAAGCTGGCCGCGGCCCCGGCTGGTCGGGGTGGCCGGCTGCAGCGTCGACACGTCCAGGGTGGCAAGCGAGGCCACCACCGCGACGAAGCTGAGCGCGTTGAGCAGGAAGCAGATGCCGAGCCCGCCGGTGGCGATGATCAGGCCGGCGATCGCCGGCCCGACCGCCCGGGCCGCGTTGACCAGCACCGAGTTCAGGCTGACCGCGTTGCGCAGATCCTTGGCGCCGACCAGTTCCAGCACGAAGGATTGCCGGGCCGGGTTCTCGAAACAGTTGTTCAACCCGAGCAGGAAGGCCAGCAGGTACACCTGCCAGAGCGTCACGACGTGGGTGACCGTGAGCAGCCCCAGCACCAGGGCCAGCACGCCCATCATGGACTGCAGCAGCATCATCAACTTGCGCTTGTCGACCCGATCAGCAACCACCCCGCCGTACGGGCCGAGCAGCAGCACCGGCAGCGTCTGCAAGGCAACCACCACGCCGAGGTCGGTCCCCGAACCGGTCAGTTCGAGCACCAACCAGGACTGGGCCACGCTCTGCATCCAGGTGCCGACCAGCGAGATGGCCTGGCCGCGGAAGTAGCGCCGGTAGTTGGGATTTGCCAGCGATGCAAAGGTCTGCCGGCCCAGCCCGGCGAACACGGTCACCGGTCGGCCCCGGTGCTGACGGGGGTACCCGGCTTGGCGGTCGTCCCGCGCATCTGTTCGGCCAACGCTTCCAGCGCCGGCAACGCGGCCAGCAGCTCGGCGGCCCGACCGTCCGGCAGCTCGGTGAGCTGTTCCACGAACAACTGGGTGCGCAACCGGCGCAGCCGCAGGTGCATCGCCCGTCCGGTTGCGGTTATCTCGACCCGGACCGCTCGCCGATCCTCGGCGCCGGGCACCCGCCGGACCAGCCCGGCGGCCTCCAGCTTGCCCAGCATCCGCGACAGCATGGTCGGGTTCACCCCTTCGAGATCGGCCAATTCGCTGACGCCGATGCTCTTGAGCCGGGTCACCGAGCCGAGTATGGACAGCTGGGTCCGGGTCAGCCCGTCCTCGGATGACTTTTGATCCACCACCCGCGAGATCCGGGCCAACGCGATCCGCAGCCTGGCCACGTCATCGTCGGCGAACCTGTGCGGCATGGTGACTCCTGCTTGTGATCGAGTGCTCGGTCGAGTGTTTCCCGGTGCAAGTTACTTGCCTATCGGCAAGCATATACCTCGGAAAGCGCGGGCGTCGGACAGCCCGGCCCGGCTAGCCTGCGGGCATGACTATCGACTGGACCGCCGAGCTGCTCGACCAGCTCGACGGGCACTGGACCCACCAGCTGCGGCCGCGGCTGGCCGGCCTGACCGACGAGGAGTACTTCTGGGAACCGGTCGAGGGCTGCTGGAACATCCGGCCGCGCGGCGAGGGCCAGCCAGGCCTGGCGATCGGCCGCGGCCCATTTACCTTCGACCTGATCCGCGGCGTCCCGACGCCCGGGCCGGTGACCACCATCGGCTGGCGGCTGGCGCACCTGAGCGTGAGCGTGCTGGGCGGCCGGGTGGCCGGTCACTTCGGCGGTCCGCCGATCAGCCATCCGACGTTCGAGCACGCCGGCACCGCCGAGCAGGCGCTGGCTCAGCTCGACGAGGCGTACGCGGCCTGGATCGCCGGCGTCGGGAGCCTGGACGAGGCAGCGCTGGCGGCACCCTGCGGGCCGTCGGAAGGGCAGTATGCCGACGAACCGATGCTAGGCATCGTGCTGCACATCAGCCGCGAGGTGATCGCGCACGGTGCCGAGATCTGCCTGCTCCGCGACCTGTACCTGAACCGTTCGGCTGAGGTCCGTTAAGGATTGGGGGTTGTGAGTACGGCGGCCACCGAATCCAGGCTGTTCACCAGCCGATCGGTGGCCTCGATCAGCGAGGCGGCCAGCTCCGGCGACAGCCCTGCGGTGGCCAGCGCGCCGGCGAACTCGGCCTGCAGCGGGCGCAGCTTGAGCTCGCGGATCTGCACCCAGCCGTGGTCCAGCGCCTGCTCGACCAGCCCCAGGCCGTGCAGCACCGCCTCGATCAGGATCCGGAATTCCGGCACCTTCTGGTAGACCTCGCGGCCTTGCCGGGTCGCATCAATCGCGGTCAGCGCGTGCACCAGCCGGTGGGTGTGCGCCAGCACCGCGCCACCGAGCTCGGCATTTCCCCTCGGATTGACGGGTTCGGCGCGTACCCGGTCGACCGATGCCTCGGCCGCCGAGCGAGCCAGCCGGGCCTGGCTGCGCGCCTGCGAGCGTTGCGCGGCGGTGCTGTCCGGGTCGATGATCGCGCGCAGGTAACCGCGATAGGCGCCGATCAGTTCGGCCAGCCGGTCCGATACCTGCTGGCGTTCCCAACTCGGCCAGGCCAGCGCGGCCAGCAATGCGATGGCACCGCCGACCGCGGTATCGATGGATCGGTCGACCACCGTGGTGTGCGCCGGAAAACCCGCCAGCGCCAGCAGCACGACGACCAGCCCGGCCAGGCAGACCGCGGCCAACCCCAGGTTGGTCGGACCGGCCAGCCGCATCCCGAAGAAGCACAGTCCGAGCAGGACGATCAGCGCCGGGGTGTAGCCGCCGAACACGAAATGCACCAGCACGCTGGCCAGCAACAACCCGACCAGGGTGCCCAGCACCCGCATCAGCGACCGCTGGAAGGTCGAACCGAAGTCCGGCCGGAGCACCACCAGGATCGTCAGCGAGACCCAGTACCCCCGCTCGATGCCGGCCGCCCGGGTGGCCACGTCGGTCAGCGGCACCAGGATCGCCAGCCGGCTCGAATGCCGCAGCGCGGGCGAGCGCAGGTCGAAGTTGGCCCGCAGCACCGCGATCGGATCGCGTAGTCGAAGGCCACCGGGCCGCTGCCCCTCGTCCTCGTCGGTCCGGCCCTCGCCGGCCCCGGTGCGGGCGGTCTCGACCATCGCCCGAAGCTGGCCGGCCAGGCTGCGCAGCCGGTTGACCGCGGCTCGCTCGGTCAGCGAATCACCCAACCGCGCAACGGAATCGCCCACCGGACGGAGCAGCTCGACAGCCGCCGACCGCTCGATCGGGCGGCTCGACTGCAATACCTCGGCGATCATCGAGAGCACCGCGGCGGCCGCCCCGAGCTCACCGCGCAGCAGCGCCTCGGGCCCCGGCAGTTCGTCGCGGCGCAACCGGTCGGCGTAGCCGGACAGCACCAGGATGTCCTGCCGAGCCCGGACGGCTTCGTCCAACAGCACCCGGTAGGCCTCCACACTCGGGCCGTGGTCGTGGCCCGCACCGCGCAGCACCGCGTTCGCGTCGGCGATCGCCTGCCCGAGCGGCGGGCTGGTGCTGGTGTCGATCGGGGTCTCGGCCAGCGTGGCGAGTTGGCGATACAGCGCAGCCAGCGCCTGGCGCTCGGGCCGGTGCCGGCCGAGTGGCCAGGCGGCTATCGCGAATAGGGTCTGCAGCACGCCCCCGGCCAGCACCAGCAGGCCGGTGTAGAGCGCGGCCAGCGGTCGCTCCGGGATGTGGCCGAGCACCAGGGCGCAGGCGGTCGCCGCGATCCCGACCTGGGCCGCGCTCGGTCCGACCGACAACAGCTGGCCGGACGCGAAGGCCAGTACCGCGAGCAGCACCGCCGAGGCGACCAGGTTGTGCCCGAAACCTGCTGCCAGGCCCGCGGTCAGGGCAGCGGCCAGCGCGGTGATCAGCATCCGGGCAACCCGCAGTCGGTACGGACCCGGCCGGTCGGCAAAGGCGGTCTGCAAACCGCCGACGGCCGCCTGGACGCCGACGGCCGGGCTGCCGAGCGCGGCGCCGACTACCAGCGGGACGATCAGCCCGACGGCGTTGCGGGCGGCCACGATCGGGTCGGACTGGCTCAGGTCGATCCGCGCCGCGTCGGCATAGAGCCGGCGCAGCGAGCTGGCCGCCACTCTGGTCGGCGAATCAGTGCGGGCCACCCGGATAACCGTAGTGGCCGCTACCGTGACTTACCCCAGCCTTGCCACCCCGATGTTCAGCTGGTGGGCTCGGCAACCTCGGTGTGCAGCTTGAACAGGGTGCCGGTCGGGTCGTGCAGCTCGGCGATCCGACCGAACGGGGTGGTCTCGGCCGGCCGCACCACCGTGCCACCGAGTTCGACCGCCTTTGCACAGCTGGCATCGACGTCGGCGACCGCGAAGTAGACGGTCCAGATCGAGGGGACCTCGGGCGGCAGGAAGTTGGCCGAATCCATCATGCCGGCGACCGTCTCGCCGTCGATCTGCCAGCCGTAGTAACGGAAATCTTCGGTGTCGGACAGGACGTCCGTGGTCCAACCGAACACCGAGGAGTAAAACGCGAGGCTGGCTGCGAAGTCTTTGCTGTGGTACTCGTCCCAGGTCACCGAGCCGGGCTCGTTGTATTTCTGGAAGCCGGTATGCGTCCCTGGTTGCCAGAGTCCAACGGCGCCACCGGCCGAGTCGATCAGGACCGCCATCGAACCCAGGTCGCCGACCTGCATCGCCGGCACCACTACCTGACCGCCGGCCTCGGTCGCTGCGGCCACGGTGGCCCCGATGTCCGCGGTGCTGAGGTAGGTGTTCCAGAGGTCGGGTGAGCCGGACTCCGGGTTATTGCGCACCATGCCCGCGACCTTGTGCCCGTCGGAGGAGAAGTTCACGTACTTGCCGAACTCGTTGCCAGCCTCCTCCGCGGTCCAGCCGAACAGCTCGGTATAGAAGGCTTTCGCGCCGTCCGGGTCGGAGGACAGCAGGTCAACCCAGCACGGAGTTCCCGGTGCGAACGGGGTGTTTCTGGTAGCCATGCGTGCCTCCACGTAGGTCGGTACGTTCTACTCGCGCCGACCCTACCGTCGGCGGGTGTACAGGTGAATGGCCCGCCGGCAATCGACTGAGCAAGCGCTCAGTATCCGGCCAGCTCGGTCGCCCGGGCGGTGATCCGGACCATCAGCGAGGCCGACCAGAACTCCGCCGGGTCACGGACGGGAACCAACTCGAACACCGCACTTCGCACCTGGTCGTAGGCACTCTGCAAGCTCACCGCCGGCCCGCACAGGTTCCGGACGCTGACGGCCATGTCGAAGAGCAGCTGCTCGCTGTTCTGGTGCTCGGCGACGAATGGCCGGCCACTCAGCACCAACTCGTCGGTGTGGCTGAGCCGGCCGCAGGTCACCTGGTCCGGTTGGTAGCTGATCCGCTCGTACGGCGGCAGCTCCTGCAGCGTGCGATCACAGCAGCCGGTAAAGGTCAGCCCCGCCTGCGGCGCGGCATGCACCACATCTGGTTCAGGCACGTGCGCGACTTCTTCCAGCTATGCCAGCGCATCCGACAATGGTGCCGATCTTCATGCATCCCCCGTGCTCGTATAGAACCAGTGCTCGCACCGCAGTCGAATCGATCATGAACCAGGGTGTGAGCCGGAATATTTATATCCGTAAACCGGGCAATACCCAAGCTCGCAACGGCCATAACTTTAGGCAGCCAGAACAGCACGCAGAGTGGGCATTGTCGGAGCCGCTACCGGCCATTACCTACTGCGCAGCATCTTTACATTGGCCTTATGTCGCGAGTTGATCTATGGTTCGTCCGCTACTCAATTCGGGCGTTGCCAGCGGGGGAATGTACATGCGATTTCGGACAGCGAGCTCTGTCGTCGGTACGGTTCTGGGGCTGACAGTCGGGCTCTGTGCATCGCTACCGGCCACCGCCTCGGCAGCGGGCTCGCCCACCACCAGCCCGCCAGTAATTTCAGCCAGTTCACCGGCGCCGAGCGGCTCGCCAACGCCGACCTCGCCGCCAGCTGGCTCACCCGCGCTGACCTCGCCGGCACCGAGCTCACCCGCGCTGACCTCACCGGCGCCGAGTCTCGTACCCGTCAAGCCGAGCTCGCCGGCACCGAGTCGCGTGCCCGCAAAGCCGCCGAAGTCCAAGGCGCTGGCCGGCCGGCCAGCGGTCGCGCGGCCAGCCACGCTGGCTGGCATGCCCGGTGGCTACCTCGCTCTTCCACCGGCCCGGCTACTGGACACCCGCAGCGGCCTCGGTAGCCGGCAAGGCGCACTGGCGGCCAGCTCCACGATTAGCCTGCAGGTCGCCGGCCAGGGCGGGGTGCCATCGTCCGGAGTCGCCGCTGTGGTGCTGGACGTCACCGCGATCGACCCCAGCGCCGACGGCTACCTCACCGTCTACGGTCACGGCGGCGCTCGACCCGGTGCGTCAAACCTGGACTTTCATCCTGGTTCCAACAGTGCAAACCTCACCGTGACCGCGCTGCCGGCCAATGGTCAGCTCGACTTCTACAACGGCTCCGGCGGCACCGTGCAACTGGTCGCCGACGTCGCCGGCTACTACCTGGCCGGCACCCCGACCGCCGCCGGCGCGTTCACCGCGCTGTCAACCAGCCGACTGCTCGACACCCGTGGCGGTCTCGGCACTCGGGTGGGGGCGGTTGCCGCGCGATCGACCATCAGCCTGCAGGTAGGCGGACACGGCGGCGTTCCGGCCAGCGGGGTAGCCGCCATCGTCCTCAATGTCACGGTGATCAGCCCGACCAGCGATGGCTATCTCACCCTGTACGGCCACGGCGGGGCCAAGCCGGCTGCCTCGAACCTCGACTTTCACCCTGGTAGAAGCGTGGCAAACCTGACCGTGACCGCGCTGCCGGCCAACGGTCAGCTCGATTTCTACAACGGCTCGGGCGGCACCGTGCAACTGGTCGCCGACGTCGCCGGCTACTACCTGGCCGGCACTCCGACCGCTGCCGGCGCGTTCACCGCGCTGCCGACCAGCCGGCTACTCGACACTCGCAGCGGTGCCGGCACCCCGAAGGCGGCACTGCCCGGCAACGCGACCCTGAGCCTGCAGGTCACCGGCCGGGACGGCATCCCCACCACCGGCGTGGCAGCCGTGGCGCTCAACCTGACCGCGATCAGCCCTAGTTCCGCGGGGTATCTGACCAGCTACCCCGGCGGCACACCGCAGGCGCACGTATCCGATCTGGACTTCGCCGCCGGCACCAGCCGAGCGATCCTGGTCCTCGTCCCGGTCGGCACGGACGGCAGCGTGCTCATCCGCAACGGCGGCACCGGAACCGTCCAGCTGGTCGCCGATGTGGCCGGCTACTACCTGGGCGATCCGGCCGAAGCCACCGTCGGTTCGATCGCCGGCCAGGTCACCGATGCTGCCAAACACCCGTTGGCCAACGTGCTCATCGACACGACCGATCCGCAGACGGGCACCTATTTCTCCGCTGTCAGCGACTCCAGCGGTCACTACCTGCTGGCCGGGCTGCTACCCGGCGACGTCACAGTGTGTTTCAGGCCTGACCAGCCTGGTCGGCCCCGGGCGACCGGCGGGACCTCCACTACCGGCTACAACCCGGACTGCACCGTCGACTCCGTCACCGTGACCGCCGGAACCACCCAGACCGTTCCCACCTTCGCGTTGTCGGCCGCCGGCGCGATCACCGGGAAGGTGACCGATACCGCTGGTCATCCGCTCAAGGGAATCGCTATCGAGAGTGGATCCAATGGCAATTACGTCCAGAGCACTGGAGTGCTCACCGCTGCCGATGGCAGCTACCGGTTATCGGATCTGCCGTCGGGTCCGACGCTGATCTGCTTCGACGGCAGTTCCAAAACGAACCTGTCCCCGGCGGGTTTCCAGCACCAGTGCTACCAGTACACCGATGCTCGCTACGGCGACTACCCGGACCACATCGGTACCCCGCTGAACCCGCTGGCCGGCCGGACGATCGGCTATGTCAACGCGCGGCTGGACCCGGCCGCCGGTGCCGACGGGCGCGTCACCGATCCCGCCGGTCACCCGGTGGTTGGCGTCATGGTCGATGCCTACCCGGTCGGGAGCGGTCGCTTCATCTCCACGACTACCCGCTCCGATGGCAGCTACACGCTGTCCGGGCTGGCGCCGGGCAAGTACTCGATCTGCTTCTATCCCTACCAGAGCAGCAGCGCATCACAAGGCTACGTTTTCCAGTGCTATCACGAGGGATTCCCGTACAGCAGCCCCAACCTGACGCTGGCTGGTGGAATCCTGAACCACCACATCGACGCCCAGCTGAACCGCGGTGGATCGATCGCCGTCACCGTGACCGACGCACACGGGCATCCGCTGCAGGACGCCGAGGTCGACATCGACGGCAGGAACATCGTAGACACCTCCGCGGCGGGCACCGTCCGGGTGGACCGGATCGAGGCCGGTAGCCACAGCCTGTGCTTCTTCGCCAGCGGCGCCACCGGCGGTGACTCGACCGTGGGTTATGCCGACCAGTGTTACCTAAACCGGTCGCTATCGCAGGGTAGTTCAGGGGTCACCGTGACCGCCGGCGCGGTCACCAGTATCACCGTCGTGCTCGCCAGCGCAGCATCGATCCAGGTCACCGTCACCGATCCGAACGGTCAACCGATCGGCGGCGTGAAAGCCCTCGCGTTCCCACCAGACGGCGGCTCCAGCGAGCACATGGGAACCTCGGACGCACAGGGCCACCTGGTGATACCGCAGCTGACTGGTGGCAACTATATGGTCTGTCTCGAAGCGGGCGGTACCGATGGCGCCGGCGCCGGGATCACCGGGGTGGGCGCGGGCGGCGGCTTCCAAGATCGCTGCGGGACCCAGGGCAGCAACGCCGTTCCGGTTGTCACGGTGCGGGACTACCAGCAAAGCTCACTGGTCGCGGTGCTGCAGCCGCTGGCTGGGATCGGTGGCGTCGTCAAGGATGGCGATGGCAACCCGCTGAGCGGCGTCACCGTCATGGTCAGATCCCTCTCGCCCGGGGATTCTCAAACGGTGCAGGTCCAGACCGGTGGCGATGGCAGCTACCGGATACCACGGCTGACCGATCCCAGTTATTCCGTATGCTTCTATGCCAATGGCCAGTTCAGCTCGACGCCGGTTGGCGGTGGCGATTCCACCACCGGCTACGCCAATGGGTGCTTCGACAAAGCCACCGAGTCTGCCCCGACGCCGGTGAGTGCCGCACCCGGCACACTCACGACCGTGAACAGCACGCTGGCCTACGGCGGGGTCATCACCGGCACGATCGTCGACGACAACGGAGCACCGGTCGCCGGTGTCGAGGTCTCCACCGCCTATGGCATCGACCCGGTTGTCAGCAAGGCCGATGGCAGCTACCGGTTCGACTCGCTGGCCGCCGGCCAACACTCGATCTGCGCCGAACCTGGCCAGAACCCGCACTCCCCGCACGGGTACGGATTCCTGGCCGGCTGCTATTCGAGCGCGGTGACCGCGGCGCACACCACTACGACCGACATCACGCTGGCGGAGGCCGGTGCGATCAGCGGCACGGTAACCGATGACCTCGGCAATCCGCTATCAGCTGAGGGCCAGCTGTTCGGCGACGGGAATACGGTTCAGGATTTCAACACCGCCGCCGATGGGACCTGGCAGGTGACCGGCCTGCAATCAGGCACCTACAGGGTCTGCTTCACCGGCCCCGATTCGCCGGACGGTACGAGGTACGAGAGCATGTGCTACGACTCGAAGGGGCCGGGCCTTTACGGCACGCCGATCACGGTGACGGAAGGGACCGCGTCGAGCGGGATCGACCAGAAGTTGCCCCGGCTCGCGACAATCTCGGGCCGGGTGCAGGACACCAGTGGCCAGGGAGTCCCGGTCCCGATCTCGGTCCTGCAGAACGGCAATTACGTCCGATTCGCCATGTCCAATGACGACGGCTCGTTCACGATCGGCAGCCTGCCGGCCGGCACCTATTCCGTGTACTTCCAGGGCGACGGGTACGGCTACCAGAATCGCTACTACCACGATGTACTCCCCGACGGCACGCCGACGCCAGTCACGGTGGTGGCCGGTAGCAAGCTCACCGGCGTCGACCAGACGCTGCCTGCGGCATCGAACCCGGCTGTGATTCGCCGGACACGGATTGGCCTGGCGGCGGGCTAGCAGGGCACACTTTCCGGGTAACTCGAAGCGTGCACTCGTAGGGCGCGCGAATCGGAGGAAGCCGTGTCAGCCAGCCCCGTTGTGCTGCGAGAAATGCTGAAGTCGAAGATCCACCGCGCCACCGTGACCCAGGCCGACCTGCACTACGTCGGCTCGATCACCATCGACGCCGACCTGCTCGCGGCCGCCGACCTGCTGCCTGGCGAGAAGGTCGACGTGGTCAACATCAACAACGGTTCGCGGCTGTCGACCTACACCATCGCCGGCCCGGCCGGCAGCGGCATCATCGGCATCAACGGCGCTGCCGCCCGGCTGGTCGCACCGGGCGATCTGGTGATCATCATCTCCTACGCGCAATTCTCCCAGGAGGCGTTGCTCGACTACCAGCCGCGCATCGTGTTCGTGGACGAGTTCAACCGGCAGCTGTCGGTGGGATCGGACCCGGCCGACATCGGGACCAGCACCGTGCTGCACCGCGGCGACCTGATCGCCGGACAGTACTAACCGCCGCCGGTACTTCAATGCCCTATGTTTAGAACTGGGTTGTGCGGCGATCTGGACGTCTGAAAGGCCGCGCTGGACTCGGCGGCGCAGGCCAACCGGACGGATCTGGACGCTCAGGTGGCTGCCTCGGAGCAGGTCGCGTCGGTGGTACACGCCCTGAAAGTCCAGTACGACGAGATCGTCGCCGGCCGCGGCCGAGGCTTGGTGGCCGACGGCGCCCGGCTGCCGACGGCGGACGAGATCGGCGCCGAGTTCGAGCAATACCTTTCCCAGCAAAACGATTCCGGCTCGGACGACCCTCCCCAGAGCTAGCCGGACAGCATCCCGGCTGTCCAGCCCCGGCCTGGGCGGCCTGGCACCCGATCGTGATACTCAGCCAGGGCTCTGGCCCTTGTGGTGTCTCGGGTGATCGGTGACAGTTATGTCTCGGGACATCGGTGACAGTTATTGTGCTGGTTGTCGGTGGCCGATGGCGAGGGTCGGTGCAGTCCAGAACGTTGAATGGCCCTTGTTCTCATGGTCTTGTTGGTCTGGGCGGAACTGTCGTACCCCTCTCGTAGGGTTTGGGACATGGAAGAGACCTTGGTCGCGGGCGCGCCGAGTAGCGCGCTGCTCGGCCTCGGGGCTGTGGCGTCCGGCTATCTCGACGTCGTGCGCGCCGGTCTCTTCAACACGATGACCGATGCTGATCTGCTGGCCGAGCTGCGCGAACGCGAACTGATCCTGCGGCGACAGGCAGCGGCTGATCACGCTCTGCTGGCCGAGATCGAGGCACGCGGCATCCCGAACCGGCTGTCGCTGCCGGGCACCTCCGCGCTGCTGCAAGCGATGCTGCTGCTCTCACCCTACGAAGCCAAGCAGCGCGCCACCGCTGCCGACGTCTGCGGGCCACGGGTCTCTGCCACCGGCCAGCCCCTCGGCCCGAAGTGGCCGCTGCTCGCCGAGGCGCAGGCCGCGGGCAGCCTGTCGGTCGAGCAGGCCCGGGTGATCGCCAAGACGTTGCATCGGATTCCGCTCACGGTCGCGCCCACAGAAATCGACACCGCAGAGTTGAGCCTGGTTCACGCGGCCGGGACTCTGCGACCCACCCAGCTCGGGCAGCTCGGCGAACGAATCCTGGCCTACCTCGACCCCGACGGCGTACTCGCCACCGAAACAGAACAGCAGCGACTGCGCAGCCTCGCATTGATACGCCAGAGCGATGGCACCTATCTACTCCGCGGCCAGCTGACCGGCGTCTGCGGCGCACTGCTGCAGACACTGCTCAGCGCCCACGCCGCGCCACACCCCACCCAGGACGGCACACCCGACCAGCGCACACATGCCCAACGCATGCATGACGCACTGCACGACCTGGCCGGCTTCCAGATCCGGCGCACCGAACTGATCGATGCCGGCGCACCAGTCCAACTCATCATCACCATGACCGCCGAGCAATTCCACGACCGGGACGGCTGGGCCGAGACCTCGTTCGGCCAGCTCATTCCAGCCGAGGTCGCGCTTGAATTGGCCGACGAGGCGGCCCTGACGCTGTTGATCCAGGACGCTCGGGGCGCGGTGCTCGCCGAAGGCCGCGGCAAGCGCATCGCCACCCGCGCACAAACCCTCGCCCTGATCGCCCGCGACAAAGGCTGCAGCTTCCCCGACTGCGACAAACCCCCAGAATGGACCCAACGACACCACATGCGCGCCTGGACCGACGGCGGACCCACCGACCTCACCAACCTCTGCCTGCTGAGGCTGTCGCATGAATCGTGTCTTTGCGGGGTGTCGGGGTGGGTTCGCGGGAGGATGGGGTATGGCGGTGAATGTGCGTGGTGGGGACTTGGATCAGCTTCTTCTGATGCCGCCGTCGGTGCGGGATTGGTTGCCTGAGGATCACTTGGCGTTTTTCGTGTTGGATGTGGTCG
>JALYVK010000038.1 GCA_030853265.1 Actinomycetota bacterium | reverse complement strand
GGCTGGCGCAGTGGAGCACCGACGAGCGCGCCGGTGTCCCGGGCCTGCCGGACCTGAGCCCTGGCGCCGAGCTGCCCCGCTGCCTGCGTACGGTGCTGCGCGGGCGGCAGCTGTTCGACTCCGGTGACCTGGGATGAGACGGGGGTTGCTGCTCGCGTTGCTCAGCGGGCTGGTCGGCGTGCTGGCGTTCCCACCGTTCGGCTACTGGCCACTGGCGATGGTCTCGGTGGCCGGGCTGTCGATTGCGGTACGCGACCGTCGTTGCCGCGACGGCGCCTGGCTCGGGTTCGTGTTCGGGGTCGGCCTGTTCGGGCCGATGCTGCACTGGACGGCCACCTTCGTCGGCGCGATCCCGTGGCTGGTGCTGGTGTTCTCCCAGACCTGGTACCTGGCCGCCCTGGGCGCGGTGCTGCCGGCGGTGCAACGGCTGCGGTTCGCCCCGGTCTGGTGCGCGGCGCTCTGGGTGGGCGAGGAGGCACTGCGCGATCGGCTGCCGTTCGGTGGTTTCCCTTGGGGACGCTGGGCATTCAGCCAGTCGGAGTCGCCGCTGAAGTGGTTCGCCGCGCTCGGCGGAGCGCCGCTGGTGAGTTTCGCGGTCGCGCTGGCCGGCTGCTGGCTGGCCGGCCTGGTGCTCGATCGCGGGCTGCGCCGGCGGGCTACCGGCCTGCTGGCCGCTGCCGTGGTGGTCGGCGTCGGGGCCGGCCTGTCCTGGCCGCTCAACCCGCACATCAGCTCCGAGCGGACGGTCACCATCGCCGCGATCCAGGGCGATGTGCCCGACCGTGGTCTGGAATTCAATGCCCGCCGCCGGCAGGTGCTGGACAACCATGTGGCCCAGACCCTGGCGCTGGCTGCCGACATCAAGGCCGGCAAGGTCGCCAGGCCCGAGCTGGTGCTGTGGCCGGAGAATGCCTCCGACATCGACCCGACCACCAACCCGGACGCCGCCGCGGTCATCCAGAAGGCCACCGACGCCGTCGGCGTGCCGATCCTGGTGGGCGCGCTGTTGGACGGCCCAGGCCCGACCCACGTCACCAACGCCGGCATCGTCTGGATGCCTTCGAACTCGGCCGCGCCCGGCCCCGGCCAGCGCTACGTCAAGCGGCATCCGGTGCCCTTCGGTGAGTACATCCCGCTGCGCTCGGTGGCCGAGAAGGTCAGCAGCAAGGTCAACCTGGTGCAGCGCGACATGGTGGCGGGCACGGGCAATGGGCTGATCACGCAGACCCCGTTCCCGCTAGGCGATGTCATCTGCTTCGAGGTTGCCTATGACTCGCTGGTGAATTCCTCGGTCCGGGCGGGTGCTCAACTGCTGGTCGTCCAGACCAACAACGCCACCTTCGGACACAGCGGCGAGACCTATCAGCAGCTGGCGATGACCAAGCTGCGGGCCGTCGAGCACGCCAGGACGGTCGTGCAGGTTGCCACCAGCGGAAAGTCGGCGATCATCGACCCGGCCGGTCACACCGTTGCCGAGTCCGGTGCGCTGTTCACCGCCGACCGGCTGGTGCGGACAGTCCCGCTGTCGACCTCGACTACGCTGGCCACGCGGACCGGTGCGGGCGCGGAGTGGTTGCTGGTGGCGATCGGAGCGCTTGCGATGCTGGCCTGCTGGCGTCCGTGGCAGCGCAATCGTGCGGATACGACGCCTCAAACCGAGGTCAATGATGACAAGGAACAGACCGGCCTGGTGGTCGGCGGGTGACGAAAGGTGCCATGGGTGACCCACTCCCAACAGCCATCACAGGAGCAGCCGGCCGTCGATGGCGTCCCGATGGCTGAGCGCTCACGGGTGCTGGTGATCATCCCGACCTTCAACGAGCGGGAGAACCTGCCGCTGATCCTCGGACGGTTGCTCGCGGCCGTCCCCGACGTGCACGCCCTGGTGGTCGATGACTCCAGCCCGGATGGCACCGGCGAGATCGCCGACAAGCTGGCCGCCGAGGATGACCGGATCCAGGTGTTGCACCGCAGTGGCAAGGCCGGCCTGGGTGCTGCCTATGTGGCCGGTTTCCGGCTCGGTCTGGACGCCGGCTACGACGTGCTGGTCGAGATGGACGCCGACGGCTCGCATGCTCCCGAGCAACTGCCCCGGCTGCTGGCCGCGCTGGCGCACTCGGACCTGGTGCTCGGCTCCCGCTGGGTGCCCGGCGGCGAGGTGCAGAACTGGCCCAAATCCCGCGAGGTGCTCTCCCGCGGCGGCAACCTCTACACCCGGCTGGCGCTCGGCATCGAGCTACATGACGCGACCGGCGGCTACCGGGCTTACCGGCGCGCGGTGCTGGAAGAGATCGAGCTGACCGAGGTCGCCTCCCAGGGATACTGCTTTCAGGTCGACCTGGCCTGGCGGGCGGTGCAGGCCGGCTTCCGGGTCACCGAGGTGCCGATCACGTTCGCCGAGCGTGAGCGAGGCGAGTCCAAGATGAGCGGCAACATCGTCCGCGAGGCGCTACTACGAGTCACCGAATGGGGCGCGGAGCACCGGGCGGCCCAGGTCAAGGGCCTGTTCCGTCGGCGCTAGATCGCCCCAGCAGCCGATCCCACTCACCAGCAGATCCGTAGACAGCAAAATCCCGTACTGCCCAGCATGCTGGGCAGTACGGGATTTCTGCTTAACGCGAGATTCAGGCGCTCTTCGAGGACTTGCTCGAAGAGCCACCGCGGCGGGCCCGCAGTACGTCCAGCCGCTCCGCGAGCACCTCTTCCAAGTCGGCGATGGTGCGCCGCTCGATGAGCATGTCCCAGTGGGTCCGGGGAGCCTTGACCTTCTTGGGCTCCGGCTCGGGCAGGTCGACGGCCTTGGCCGAAGTGCCATCCAGCCGGCATTCCCAGGTCGAGGGAAGCTCCGCATCGTGGGCGAACGGGACGCTGAACTCGTGGTCGCGTTCGCACCGGAATTTCACGAGCTGACGCGGCGCCGGTTCGGCGGCGTACTCGGTTTCGTAACTGATTGCGCCGAGGCGACTGCCCCGAAGTACACGATCGGCCATAGTGATCACTCCTCACCCAAGTCTGGGTACCAAGCGTCCAACGAACGGGGCCACGGGATGATTCCCAGGCTCACTCCTGACCACCAAGCGTACGCCCAGCGCTGGTCACGACCCCCGGTGTCGCTGGGCAAACCGCCCTATTTTACTTCGAGATTGAGACGGCCGTCTCACCGAACCAGCGGTGACTCGCGGCGCAAGCTCAGGTCGCCTACCGCCGCCTCGGCTCTCGGTCAGTGCCTGCATCGTCTTCGTTTGGATCACCTAGAAGACCGACAGCTTGTCGGGCTTAGCGAAGGTCATCCGGGCGTACCGAAAGCTGCCGGACGTGGCCGCAGCTCATTGACGGTTGATCCAGGTAAAAGGCCTGAGAGCGCGGTTGATCATCGACTGTTTCGCGCGGTGCCGGTGACCCCGTCCGGGGCAGTCACACGGCGACCCGCTATCTCACCGTTACAGTAAGGGGCGGCATAATCGGGCGGATAAGCTCCCGCGACCCGCCGCATGAGCGGATGTTCGTCTACCGGGATCCGGCGGTCGTTGTCGGCGCCCGAAGCGGTGCGAGTGCTTTCCAGGTGACGGGTATCCGCCGCTGCCAACCGGCTGCGCATGCAACTCTGTGCGCTGGAGATCTCGTCCAGCAACTGGTCCGGCTGCTCCAACCGGTCCGCAACGTCGGCCAACGACAAGGTGCGGCAGCACAGCCAGCTTGGCACCCATCGTCATCGGGTAGGTGCCATTGCCCATGGTCACGTTGGCCCTGCAGAGCACCTGGAGCAACGACACCAACCGGTGCGACATCTCGCACGTCACGGTGACCTGATCAGCGATCTGAGTTCTAGCCAGCGGCGGTAGCGGGCCGCGAGGGGCCCCGGAGTCCGGCATCGTCGGACTCCGGGGTTTCGCTATTTCGGGCGCGATTCACGCGGATCGCTCGAGCCCTCGACTGGTGCGACATTGGCGGCTATTGACCGTTCTCAGCCTACCGCGCAGAATGCCCGAGGTGCCCACTGGCCGAAAGCTGCGGCTGCTAGCATTCATGACGTCAATTTGGGGAGAACGCACCTTTATGACCACTACGTCCGAGATTGTCGTCGACGTCGACGAGGCGCGGACCGCGCCCTTTCCGCTCACCGAGATCCAATACGCCTACTGGGTCGGCCGGGGACCGAGCTTCGTGCTCGGCAACGTGGCCCCGCACGCGTACTTCGAGCTGGACGGCCGGCGGTTGGATGCGGCCCTGCTCAGCCGGACCTGGCAGCAGTTGGTGCGCCGGCACGACATGCTGCGTGCGGTGGTCGGCCGGGACGGTCGGCAGCAGGTGCTGGCCTCGGTGCCGCCGTTCGAGGTCGTGTGCACCGACTTGCGCGACCTCGCCCCGGACGACCGGGACCAGCGCCTCTCCGAGATCCGCGACGAGCTGTCTCGCCGGGTGTACTCGGCCAGTGACTGGCCCCTGTTCGACCTGCGGATCAGCCGATTGCCGGAAGCCGACCGATTGCACATCAGCTTGGACCTGCTGATGGTCGACCTCGCCAGCGTGGCGGTGCTGTTCACCGAGTGGAGCTCGCTCTGCCAGGATCCTGAGCTGCGGCTGCCCGACCTCGACGTCAGCTTTCGGGACTACGTGCTCGCCCTGGAAGCCACCCGCGACACGCCGCGCTACCAGCGCGCGCTGGACTACTGGACCGGCCGAGCCGCGGACCTGCCGCCGCCGCCGGAGCTGCCGCTGGCCACGGCCCCTGCCAGCGTGACGAAACCGCTGTTCACCCACCGGGAATTCCGGTTACCAGACGAGCAGTGGGTGAGCTTTCAGGCCCGCGCGGCGGAGTTCGGGCTCACGCCCAGCGCGGTGCTCGCCACCGCGTTCAGCGAAGTGCTCACCACCTGGTCGGGCACGCGGCGGTTCATGCTGAACCTGACCCTGTTCAACCGGCTTCCGCTGGTGCTCGGCGACGACGGCGCCGGCCATCGGATGATGCATCCGCACATGCGCGGCGTGGTCGGCGACTTCACCTCGATCTGCCTGCTGGAGATGGACATGAGTGCCGGCGTGCCCTTCGCGGACCGGGCTCGGCGCACCCAGCGGCAACTGCAGCGCGACCTGCGACATCGCTCCGCGAGTGCGCTGCACACGATGCGCGAGCGCCGCCGGCGGGGCCTGCAGGCCGGCTTCGAAACCATACCCGTGGTGTTCACCAGCGGCCTCGGCACGGTGAGCGAGTTGACGGATCCGTTGCAATATTTTGGCGAAGTTGGCTACCGGGTGAGTCAGACCCCGCAGGTCTGGCTGGATCACCAGGCGGTTGACATCACCGGAACCCTGGAAGTCTCCTGGGACGCGGTGGAGGAGCTCTTCCCGTCTGGCCTGCTAGACGACATGTTCGCGGCCTACACCGACCTGCTCGGCCGGCTGGCGACCGACCCGGACAGCTGGGCACGCAGCGGCGGGGTGGAACTGCCGGCACACCAGCGGGCATTGCGTGCGCGGGTCAACGACACCGCGGCGGAATTGCCGGGGGGACTGCTGCATCACCCGTTCCTGGCACAGGCACAGATCCGGCCGGATCAACCGGCCGTGATCAGTTCGGGCGGCGCCCTGAGCTACCGGCAACTGGCCGAGGCCGCCGCCCGGATCGCGGCGGAGTTGGGGGCAGGCGCACCGGATCGGTTGGCCGCGGTGCTCGCTGACAAGTCGCCGGCCCAGATCGCCGCGGCGTACGGCGTGCTGTCGGCCGGAGCGGCGTATCTGCCGGTGAACCCCGCGCTCCCCGAGCAGCGGGTCCGCCAGATCCTGGCCGATGCCGGCGCTGTCGCGGTGGTAACCGATCGGAGCGCCGAGCTGGCGGCAGAGCTGCCCACGATCCGGCTGGCCGGTCGGGCCGGCGCTGAACCGCGAGTCGGGACGGCCGCCTTCGATGCGACGACCACTGCGCGCGACCTCGCCTACGTCATCTACACCTCCGGCTCGACCGGTACGCCCAAAGGCGTGATGATCGAACACCGGGCTGCCTTGAACACCGTGCTGGACATCAACGAGCGGTTCGGCGTCACCGAGACCGACCGGGTGTTCGGTTTGGCGGACCTCGGATTCGACCTGTCCGTCTACGACCTGTTCGGCACCCATGCGGCCGGCGCCACGCTGGTACTGCCCGACCCGGACAAGGTGAACGATCCGGCGCACTGGGCGGCGACGCTGACCGAGCACGCGGTGACGGTCTGGAATTCGGTGCCGGCCCAGATGCAGATGCTGGTTGAGCACCTGGAGGCGGGCGGCGAGGTGCCCCCGGAGCTGCGGCTGGTGATGCTGAGTGGGGATTGGATTCCGGTCGATCTGCCCGAGCGGATATGGGAATTCTGGCCGGACGTCCAGCTGGTCAGCCTAGGCGGCGCGACGGAGGCCGCGATCTGGTCGATCTATCACCCGGTCACCCCGGAGGATCGAGAGGGGCCCAGCGTGCCATACGGATTCCCCTTGCGCAATCAGGCGATGTACGTGCTGGACGGCCAGCTGGAATCGTGTCCGGTGTGGGTGGCCGGCGAGGTGTGCATCGGCGGTGTCGGGCTTGCCCGTGGCTACCACAACGATCCGGAAAAGACCGCAGCGTCGTTCGTCCGGCATCCGGCGACCGGCGAGCGGCTGTATCGCACCGGTGACTACGGGCGGTACCTGCCGAACGGAGAGATCCAGTTCCTGGGCCGGCGGGACGGCCAGGTGAAGATCAACGGTCACCGCATCGAACTCGGCGAGGTGGAGTCGAGCCTGCTCGGTCATCCTGGCGTGGGGCAGGCCGTGGTAGTGAAGTCCGCCGACGCCGGAGGAACGCCCCGGCTGGTGGCCTACGTGGTGCCGGCAGGTTCCGGGAGCGTCGAGCTTTTCCGGGTCGAATGCGGTGATCCGGCGCTGCGGGAGCGCGGCTGGCAGGCCTTGCGTGAGGTCGCCGAGGTGCCGCCCCCCGGACCGGACGGTGCGGTGCTGCTGCCGATCTGGCAGCGGCTGAACGAGCTGTACGTGGTGGCCACCGCCAAGGCGCTGCGCCGGCTCGGGCTGCCTGCGATGGTTGGCGACATGGTGGATCCGGCTCGGGTAAGCCGGCTGGCCGAGATCCCGGCCCGCTACAACCGGTGGCTGGCCCGCGCCCTCAACGCGTTGAGCGAACACGGCTACCTGCAACCGTCCGATGGCGGGTACACGGTCATGCGAGAACTGCCGGCTGAGATTCCGGTGGCTGTCGCCGACCAGGTCCGGCAGGACCTCGGTCAGTCGCTAGGCGTCGCCGACGACGTGGTCGAGTGGTTCTTGGCCGTGGTTGCCGACCTGGCCGGGGTGCTGTCCCAGAGCGTCCATTCGGCGGAGTTGTACGCCAACGACCGCACGCCGGGGGTGTATGACCGGTTGTTTGACTCGGCCTATGCGGTGGCCGTGTCGGGGCTGCGCCAGGTGCTGTCCAGCCGGCCGGCGGACCGGCCCTTGCGGATTCTGGAGGTGGGCTCGGGCTACGGATCGCTGACCCGGCGGCTGCTGCCACTTCTGCCGGATACCACCGAGTACATGTTCAGCGACATCTCCACGTTCTTCCTCGGGCAGGCCCGAGCGGCCTTCGCCGAGTACCCGTTCCTTCGGTACGAGCTGTTCGATCTCGACCGGGCGCCGGAAACCCAGGGATTTGACGACCATGTGGTGGATGTCGTCGTGGCGGCCAGCGTGCTGCACGACGCCAAGCGGCTCGGTCCGTCACTGCGGCACCTGCGCTCGATGTTGGCGCCGGACGGCCTGCTGCTGATCGTGGAGCAGACCGCCATGCATCCGTGGTTCGACCTGACGATGGGCCTGCAACAGGGCTTCGACGGCTTCACCGACACGGACCTGCGCACCGGCCATCCGTTGCTGGATAGAGCGCAGTGGCGGCAGCTGCTGACCGACATCGGCTTCGAAGACAGCATCGTGCTCACCCGATCCGGCGGGGCTGGCGCGGTCGGCTTCGATGTGATCGTGGCCCGGGCACCGACGGAGCACCGCCGCTTCGACCAGGAGGTGTTGCGCGACTTCCTGGCCGAGCGGCTGCCCCGGCACATGGTGCCGGCCAAGATTCACGCGCTGGAGGAGCTGCCGCGTAGCCCAACCGGCAAAGTCGATCGCGCGATCCTGTCCAGCCGGCTGATGGCGGCCTCCGTGCGCACTGCGCCGCCGGAGCCACCGCGCACCGAACGGCAACGGGAGCTGGTCGACATCTGGCGGCAGATCCTCGGTCGGGACGAGGTCGGCATCAGCGACGACTTCCTGGAGGCGGGCGGCGATTCGTTGCTGGCGGCCCGGTTGGTGGCTGCGATCAAGAGCCGGTTCGGAGTGGTCGTGCCGGTGGCCGTCGTGCTCAAGCTGGCCTCGGTGGAAAAGCTGGACGGCTATCTCGATGAGCTGCTCGCCGAGCAGGCGCCAGGCCAGGGAACGGAGGAGTCGTGAGGGCCGCGGAGATCCAGGATTGGCTGGTCGGCTTCGTGGCCGCGCTGCTGGAAGTGGAGCCGGCCATGATCGACGTGGCAATGCCGTTCGAGCAACTCGGCGTCGACTCGGCGACCACTCTGGTACTGAGCGCCGATCTGGAGGAGTGGCTCGGGCTGGAGCTCTCGCCGGTGGAGGTGTTCCGGTATCCGACTATCCGGTCGTTGACCGAGCGGGTTGCCGCCGGCGCACCGCTCGGCGTCTGATCGCGTGGCCGGTAGCACATCGGTACGGCAGTGGCTGGCCGGTTCGGCGACGCGGACCGAGCCGCTCCGGCTGTACTGCTTTCCGCATGGTGGTGGGTCGGTGGCCGAATACCTGCGCTGGAGTGGCCAGCTGCCCGGCGTCGAGGTCTGGGCAGTGCAGCTGCCCGGGCGGGGCAGCAGGATCGACGAGCCGCCGGTGCCGCACTTGGAGGTGCTTGCCACGACGATCGCCGACCAGGTGCCCTTCGCCGAGCCGTACGCCTTCTTCGGTCACTCTTTCGGCGCGTTGCTCTGCTTCGAGGTCGCGCGCGCGCTGCGCGCGAGCGACCGGGCGTTGCCGGTGCGGTTGTTCGCCTCCGGATATCCGGCGCCGGACCTGCCGCTGGGCCAGCCACCGATCCAGCACCTGCCCGACCAAGACTTCCTCGCTGAGATCAGCCGGCGTCACGACGCGCTGCCCGAGCAGGTGCTGCAGGACGCAGACCTACGGGCGGCGGTGCTGCCCGGCCTGCGGATGGACTACCGGGCGCTGGAGGACTACCGGTTTCGCATCGAGCCGTCGCTCCCGTTCCCGATTACGGCGGTGGCCGGCGCCGACGACGCGATCAGCCGTGCTGACCTGGACGGTTGGCAGCGCCAGTGTGAGCCGCCGGTTTCGGTGTGCCGCCTCCCCGGCGGCCACTTCTACCTGCACGATAGGCGGGATCGGCTGCTCCGGACGGTGGCCGCGCAGCTCCGCGCGGCCATCTCGGCAAAGGTGGACAGCCAATGTTGACGTTTCTCGGTGCTGCCCTCGTCCTGATCATGATCCCCGGACCCGACCAGGCGCTGGTCACCCGCAACGCGTTGGCCGGTGGCCGGCCGGCCGGGCTGTGGACGATGCTTGGCGGCGCCTCCGGCCTGACGGTGCACGCCACCGCGGCCGCTGCCGGGGTATCGGCCCTGCTGGTCGCGTCACCCACCGCCTTCACCGTCCTGAAGATGGTGGGGGTGGTCTACCTGCTTTGGATGGGCGCCCAAACGATCCGTGCCTCGCGCCAGCACCGGGCCGACAATGGCGCCGTCGCGTTGCAGACCAAATCGCACCGGTTGCGCTACCTGCGCAACGGCTTCCTGTGCAACTCGCTCAACCCGAAGGTGGCGCTGTTCTTCGTCACCTTCCTGCCCCAGTTCTTGCCTAAGCACGGCAACGTCTTCGGCAAGGCACTGTTGCTTTCCGCGCTGTTCGCGCTGCTGTACCTGTTCTGGTTCGGGTTGTATGTGTTGGTTGTCGACCGGCTCGCCGGTTTTCTCAGCCAGTCCAGTGTCCGCGCCCGGATCGAGCAGGTTACCGGCTTGCTGCTGGTCGGCTTTGCGCTCCGCCTCGCGCTGGCCCAGTCCGGCTGATCGGCTGACCCCTCGCGCGAATAGGCCGCTGGTGGTCGTCAGCCGAGGCTGCGCCGACGCATGCCCTATCCATCCAGGGTGTTGGCTACCTGTTCCATGAACGCATCGACCTGCTGTAGGTGCCGCAACCGGCCCGAGAATACGGAAAGGCCCGCTGGAACGTCACTGTTCCAGCGGGCGAGAAGAGTCGGCGGATAACGGTCGCGGCGGGGCCGCTCGGACGCTGGGAGCGGACCGGTGATGCTCCTCAGCGCACCGTTAGGCGGCTGAATCGCGTCGTCTCGTCGGTTACCCGCAGGCTGTGACGCGAGGCTTTGAAGGTGCTGGTCCGGTCTTAGCGAGGCATCGCGAACCGTCCGAAACCGAGCCGCCGGTCAGTAGAGGGGCGAGCTGCTCGCTCAGTCGAAGGCGAGCTGCTCGCCGACGCTGTCCTCGCCCAGCCGACCACCGCGGAAATGCGCGCGGCACAACACCTGATAGCGCACCTCGTCGGTCTGCGCGGTGTCAGCGACCACCACGGTGTCACCGGAGCGGACCACCTGGCCGGCCACCACCCGAGCGTTCTGCTGGCCGGGCCGGCCACACCAGCAGAGCACCTCGACCTGGATCGCGGCGATCTCGTCGGCCAGCTCGATCAACCGCTTGGCACCGGGCAGCAGCAGGCTGCGGAAGTCGGTGGCCAGGCCGAAGCAGTAGACGTCCACGTGATAGTCATCGACCAGTTCGGCGAGCTGGTCGACGTGTTCGGGGTTGAGAAAACCGGCCTCGTCCACGATCAGGTAGTCGACCCGACCGCCACCGGCCCAGTGGCTGAAGACCAGCTGGCGCAGGTCCAGCTGGTCGGTGACCTCGATCGCCTCGTGGCTCAGCCCGACCCGGGTGGTGACGGCCGGCCCGCCCGATCGGTCATAGCGGGTGAGGATCAGACCCTGCCGTCCCTGCCGGGCGTGGTTGTGGTCGATCTGCAGCGCCAGGGTCGACTTTCCGCAGTCCATCGGGCCGTAGAAGAACTTCAGGTGGGCCGGCATCGGGATCGCCCGCCGGTTGCCGGCGGCCGGGATGGAGGCCAGCGCGCCGTCGTGCGCGGTCGACCACTGGGGCGGCAACGGAGCGGCCGGCGGGGAGAATTCAGACACGGGTCGCGAGCGTACCCTGCTCAGATCCGGTCCGGGATCGCGTTGCCAGCCTGCTCGATGCCGGCCCGCAGCGGCACCCGCACCAGCAGGCCCAGGCCGAGGACGAAGAAGACCACCAGCGAGGCGAGTGCGCTGCGGTAGGAGCCGGTCAACTGGTAGGCCAGGCCGAACACCAGCGGGCCAAGCCAGGACGTCCCGGAGTCGCTGATCTCGTACAGGCCGAAGTACTCGGCCTCCCGGCCACCGGGAATCAGCCGGGAGAACAGCGACCGCGACAACGCCTGGCTGCCACCGAGCACCAACGCGATCGCCACCGCCAGCAGGTAGAACTGCCAGGCCTGGCCGGCTGCCAGGAAGTACGCGAGGACCACCAGCGCCACCCAGACCAGCAGCGAACCGATCAGCACCTGGCGAGCCCCGTAGCGGTTGGCCAGCCGGCCCAACCAGATCGCGCCGCCGAAGGCCACGAACTGGACGATCAGGATCGCCGACAGCAGCACGCTGTCGGGCAGGTGCAACTGCTTGTCGCCGTACTGCGCGGCGACGGTGGTCACCGTCTGGATTCCGTCGTTGTAGATGAGGAACGCGATCAGGAAGGCGATCGTGTAGCGGTAGCCGCGCAGTTCCCGCAGCGTCCGGCCCAGCTGCCGGAAGCCGGCCAGCACCACCGAGCCGGGCTCGGGGCCGGTCACCGACCGCGGTAGTCCACGCAGCAGCAACCACGGCTTGATGTTGAACAGCGCCCACCAGATACCCGCCGTGCACAGCGAGATCCGGGCCAGCCAGGCCGTGTCGGACAGCACCAGGCTCAGCAGGAAGTCGGCGGCGAGCAGGATTCCACCGCCCAGATAAGCAAAAGCCCAGCCGAAGGAGGAGACCCGGTCCCGTTCGGCGGCGGTGGATACCTCGATCAGCAGGGCGTAGTTGACCACCGTCGCGCAGGAATAGCCAATGAAGGCAACCATGAACAGGATCGCGCCGAGTTGCCAGGCAGTCCTGGTCACGGCCAGCATCGCCACGCATGCCGCGGCACCCAGCCAGCCAAAGCCGAGCAGGAGCTCTCGCTTGGCGCCGGTCCGGTCGGCGATCGCGCCGACCACCGGCATCGCCACCACCAGCAACACCGTGGACAGCGACACCGTGTAGACGAACAGGCTGCCCGGCGCGATCGGGATACCGGCGACGTGCACCCGGCCGTTCTTGCCGACCGCGTTCTCGGTGACCGAGGTCAGGTAACGACCCATGAACACCGTGACCACGATGGTCGGAAAGACGTGACTGGCCCAGCCGTAGAGGTACCAGCCGCGGCGGTGCCGGAGCAGTTCGGAATCAGTCAACTGGGCCACTGACCACGTTCGATCAGCAGCGCCCGCAACACATCTGCGCGGTCGGTCATGATCGCATCGACTCCGAGGTCGAGCAGCCGGATCATCTCCGCCCGCTGGTTGATGGTCCAGGCGTGTACCGCGAAACCGGCCGCGTGCGCCGAGGATACGAAGCGCGGTGTGATCAACCGTAGCGTGCCGTGGCCGGCCGGTACCTGCGCGGCCAGGTCGGTGACCGGCGACGGCTGTGGGCGTTTGCCCAGCTTCAGCGCGGCAATCTCGACCGGGCTCAGCGCGCTGGCAACCGAAGGCCCGGTTGCCCGGCGCAGAGCCAGCACCCGGGAGTGTGAGAACGCGGCCAGCCGTACCCGGTGCCAGGAGCCGGTACGCCGGATCGCGTCGAGCGTCGGGCCGATCGCCGCGTGCGACTTCACGTCGATATTCACGACCGAATCGCCGAAGCTGGCCAGCACGTCCTCCAGCAGTGGGATCGGCTCCCGGTCCCGGATCCGGGCCTGGCTGACCTGCTGCCAGCTGAGTTCGCGCAGCAGGCCGGTGTGGTTGGTGACCCGGTCGAGCAACTGGTCGTGAAAGGCCACCGCGACCCCGTCCGCGGTCACCCGGGAGTCGGTCTCGAGATGCCGGTAGCCCAGCTGCACCGCCGCCTGGAACGCGGCCAGCGAATTCTCCACGCCGTCCAGGGAAAACCCGCGGTGGGCGTACCCGATCGGCGGGCCCGGCTCGAATCGCGGCCGGCTCACCCGACCGGCGGCAACCCGAGCAGGGTGCGCAGGTGCCGGACCGGAGGCGAGCCGAAGCTGAGCATGGTGTCGTGCAGCCGCTGCAGCGACCAGTCCGGCTGAGCCAGTTTCAGGTCGGCCACCAGCTGTCGGACTTCGAGATAGCCGACGTAGTAAGTGGAAAGCTGGGTGGAGCTGAGCTGCACCCGGCGCCACTTGCCGGCCGCCTCGCCCTCTTCCTGGTAGCCGCGCACCGTCATCAGCTCCGTGCCACCGGCCTCGTCCAGGTCGCCGGCGTGGAAGGAGATGTCCAGGATGGTGTTGAGCACCATCCGCAGCTGCATCTTCAGCTGCTGCATCCGGACTGCCAGCGCGGCCTCGTCCGAGATCCCCGAGCGGTAGCCGTGCCCGGCCATCAGGCTCTCGGCGTACACCGCCCAGCCCTCGATGAACGAGCCGCTGCCGAAGACCGCACGGACCTTGGTGCTGCCCTGGTAGCGCCAGGCGTGCGAAAGCTGCTCGACGTGACCGGGCATCGCCTCGTGGATGGTCAGGTTGTGCAGCATGTGGTTGTTGTATTCGCGGTAGAACGAGCGCACCCGCTCGGCCGTCCAGTCCACCGGGGTGGGCGAGACCGCGAACTGGGTGAGCAACGGCGCGGTTTCCAGCGCGCCGACCCCCTCGCAGTAGGCCACCGCGATGCCCCGATCGATCTCGGGCATCTCGATGATCTCGACCGGGTCGTGCAGCAGCGTCAGCAGCTGGTGCTCCTCGACGAACGCGGTGGTCTCGGCGAGGGCGTCCCGGCAGTTCTGCAGGATGTTGTCACTCGTCGGCATGTCCTCGGCCAGCCGGTCGAATTCCGCGGCGATCTCGGCCCGGCCGGTTGAGCTGCCGGACCGGCTGCTGCCGACCACCTCGGCGAGTTCGTCCTCGATCCGGGCCAGATCCTCATAGGCCTGCTCGAGCAGCGCCTTGGGCTGCCACGGGGTGGCCAGGGTGAGCGCCAGCTTGCGCGCGAACAGCTCCTCGCCCAGCCGCGGCGAGCGGGTCGATTCTGCTAACCGCTGGCGAAGCCAGTCCTGGTGCTCGGCTACCGCGGTGGCGGCCAGCTCCAGGTCGGCGGACAGGTCCAGCCGCAGGCCGGCCTCGGCGATCGTCCGGGGGATTTCGGTGGTGAGCAGCTCGGCGGTGCCGCCCAGTTGCGCGATCGCCGTCTGGACGAACACCGCCGGGCAGTCGGTCAGCCGTTCCCTTGCCGCGGCAAGGTAATCGGGCACCGAGCGGACCCGGGACGCGACACTGGCCAGCCGGTCGGGCAGCGGCGCGAAGTCCCGGGATAGCAGCAGGTAGATCGGATGGCCCGGGTTGTGCTGCATCGCGTTCCAGCTCGGCTCGTCCAGCTCGGTGAGGATGAGCAGTTCGCTCTGTGCCTCGGTTCGCAGGATCTCGGCGTCGATGCCGGTCGCGGTGTCCAGCCCGGCGGTGTCGAGCGCGTCCAGCCGCTGGATCAGCTTGGTCAGCTCGGAGCGGCGCCGGTGGCTGGCCGCCAGCGTCTGGTAGCCCAGCCGACCGTCGTGGTCGTGATTGCCGAGCAGGGTGGCGTGTTCGGGGTACTCGGCACACAGGTCGTCGATGGCCTGCGTTGCGATCGAGCCGAACTCCTCAGATGTCATGGCGGTGAGGTTAGTCGGCGAAACGTCCGGTCGGTATGGTCAGCCTCCGATCACGCTTGCCGGGCTCGGTGGCTGTGGCCCGTTTGGTACTACCGCAACCGGCCCGGGTCCGGCACGATGTGCGAGGTGAACGACACCGAGGTCCTGACCCAGCTCAACACCCAGTTCATCGACGCCTGGCGCAAGGGAGCCTGGGAGGTATTGGAGCCGATCCTGACGCCGACCTTCCGCTACCTGGACGGCGCGAGCGGGCAGGTGCAGGAACTACCCGACTACATAACCGATCTCAAGACCAACCCGGCACCGACCTTGGAGATCGACCAGGTCGTGATCCAGGTCGACGGCGACTCCGCGGTGGCCTCGGCGCGCTGCACCCATGACGGGGTCAACTTCACCCGGTACGTGGATTCCTACCATCGCCTGGAGGACGGCTGGGGTTGCTTCCACGCCTGCGTCTGGCCGCTGAAGTAGCGGCGCCCGGTCGGCGCCGCGGTGGAGTTGGCTGTTAGACACAGGGGATGGCGGGTGCTGAGCAGGCTGCGGAGCGGCTCGGTGAGTGCCCCGGTTTTCTCAGGTTCTGGAATGCATCGACGGTATCGGGGTTCGGCACCTACATCACCACGCTGGCCATTCAGGTTCTGGTCGTCCTCACCTTGCACGAGGGCGCGGCCGGCGTCGGGCTGGTCAGCGCGGCCCGCTGGTTGCCCTACCTGCTGTTCGGTCTGGTGGCGGGCGTGCTGGCGGATCGGTCTCGTCGCCGGCCGCTGCTGGTCACGACCGATCTGGGACGTGGCCTGCTGCTGATCGCCATCCCATTGCTCGCGCTGACGCACCGGCTGACGATCGTCGTACTGCTGGCGTTCATGTTGGCGTTCGGATTGCTGTCGCTGGTCAACGACGCCGCGTCGCGATCATTCCTGCCGCGGCTGGTGCCCGCCGGACTGCTGACCCCGGCACACGCCCGACTCGATCAGAGCGATGCTCTCGCTCAGACCTCCGGGCCGGCGCTCGCCGGTGGGCTGGTGTCGCTGCTCACCGCTGTCTGGGCGGTGCTTGTCGACGCGGCCAGCTACCTGATCTCGGGCCTGCTCCTGCTGCGCATGCCGGTGGTCGAGCCTGCGTCGCGACCGCTGTCGCTGCGTGGCATCAAGGGCGAGGCGGCCGAAGGCCTGCGTTGGGTCTACCGGCATCGCACGCTGCGCCCGTACGCGCTCGGCACTCATGGCTGGTTCCTGTGCTCGGCCGCCGCCAATGCCATCCTGCCGCCGTTCGCGCTGCGGACGCTGCATCTCAACGCGTTCGGGTTCGGGTTGATCCTGGCTGCTGGGGGAGTCGGCGGCCTGCTGGGCTCCCTCGTCGCGACTCGGCTCGGAACGCTTTTCGGTGTCGGCCGGGTGGTCATCGCTTGCACGGTCGGCATCGCGCTGGCCTGGGGGATGGTCGCTCTGAGCTTCGATCACTGGGCCGGTTGGCTGCTGTGCGGCGCGGGCGAGCTCGTACTCGGTATCTCGATGGGCGCCGAGAACGCGAACGAGATGGGCTATCTGCAGTCGGTCACTCCCGATGACCTGCAGGGACGCACGCACGCGACCATGCGCTCCATCAACCGCGCGATGATCGTGATCGGCGCGCCGCTGGGCGGCCTGCTGGGCGACGCGATCGGATTCCGCGCCATGCTCTGGATCGCCGCTGCGGGCTTTCTGCTGGTAGCTATCACGTTCGCCCTGAGCCCGTACCGCAATGCTCGACTCGACGAGCTACCGGTGCCGGGGGAGTAGCCCGGCCGCGCTGGTCAGGGTGCGCACTGCATTAGGCCGGCGGATCCTCGCCCACCCGGCCGTCGATCACCTCGCGGATGAGGTCGGCGTGGCCGACGTGGCGGGCGTATTCCTCGATCATGTCGACCAGCAGCCGGCGCAGGCTGGCCGCGCCCCAGCCTGGGAACTCATGCCCGCCGGTCCAGTCGGGGCCACCGGCGGTCGCCGCGGTGGCGATCAGTTCACGCGAACGGGCGACAGCCGCCTGCCACTGCCGCCATAGCTCGTCCACGTCGTCGTCGGCGGTCCAGGTCCAGCCGCCGTCCTCGGGCGAGTCGACAAGGTCCTTGTCGTGCAACTTCCAGGCGAACACCTCCGCCTCGACGAGGGTCAGGTGGCGCACCAGGCCGCCGAGCGTGATGGCGGACGCGCCGATCGTGATTGCCATGGCGGCGGCATCGAGGTCGGCGCACTTCCAGGCCAGGGTGCGCCGGGCGCGTTCCAGCGAGCCGGTCAACGTGTCGAGCTCGTTGCCGGCGCGAGGTGGTCCGGTAGGGATCGTTTCGGTAGTGGTTTCAGTCATAGGCGGGACGCTACGGTGGATCCCGGACGGAATGCTTCCGCGATGATGAGGACCGCGATGACCGATTACGGGGGGCCCACCGGGCGCGCGTTGCTGGCGCTGGAAGCCATTCAGGCCGCGCCCGGCATCACCGGCGATCGGCTGGCGACCCGGCTGGGAGTGTCGGACCGCGCCGCGCGGCGTTACGTCGGCATCCTGCGCGAGGCCGGCATCCCGATCGAGTCGGCGACCGGGCGCTACGGCGGCTACCGGATCGGTCGCGGTGTCCGGGTGCCGCTGACGTTCAGCACGTCCGAGGCACTGGGCTTGGTGATGGCCGTCCTGCAGGGGTGGCACGGATCGGTCGACGCCGACCATCCAGCTGCCACCGCCTTGGGCAAGATCATCCGAGTCTTGCCGGTCGCGGCCGTCCCACCGGTCGAGGCGCTGCGCCGGATACGGGCACACAATCCCGGCGATGCCGCGGCCATCCCGGACCCGGATCTGGCTGCCACGGTGGCGCAGGCGTGTGAGGCTGGGTGCTCGATCAGCGTTAGTTACCAGGCAGAACGTGGTCAGGGATGGCAGACCGTTGTTGATCCGTGGGCCGTCGTGGTGCGGCACGGCCGCTGGTATCTGCTGTGTCGGTCGCATCGCGCCGACGCCCGCCGGGTGTTGCGGCTGGACCGGATGACCGGTGTCGAGCCGACCGGTGAGTCATTCGATCCGCCGGTCGGGCTCGATCCGGTGCGCGAGGTCGAGGAGCATCTGACCGACGGCTGGCCGGTCGAGATCGAGGTGCGCATCGATGCCTCTTTCGACGAAATCGCGCGCTGCGTGCCCCGCTCGCTAGGTCGGCTCGAACCGATCACGGCCAGCAGCTGCCGGCTGCGCGGAAGCACCGAGGACCCCCGCTGGTACGCCGCGCAACTCGCCAATGTGCCTGCGCCGTTCACCGTGATCTCCTCCGATGAGGTGCGGGCCGAACTCCGCGAGCTGGCGCGGCGGCTGACCCGCGCCGCCGCGCCAGTTCGGAATACGGCACAGAACACGCCGTTGGCTCAGGGCGAACCCTGCACGTGAACGCTGCCGAAGATGATGGTCGGATGGCTCGCATCCCCGTTGATCCGGACTTTCAGTTTTGCTAGTTGATCGGTCGGTACGTCGAAGGACCGCTGTGGCCACCACGCCGGTATGCCGGGGTGAGGCGGGTTCCAGGTTCCGTTGAGATCGGGGTCGGGGTGTTTGCCGGGATCCGCTGCTGCCTTATGGCTGTCGCCGTACAACAGGTCGAAGGACACCGAGGTGGGCAGCGCCGACGGTTGGGGCGAACTTTGTCGGTAGAACTGCAGTCGGACGGTGACCAGGGACATCCCGGAAGCCGCTGAGCCGACACCGCGGCTCGGGTCCTGCCGGATGACTGTGTCGATGATGACGTCGACCCCGTCGGCATAGCTGACGGCCTGGCTCGGGCTGTTCTCGGTGATGGTGGTACCGGGCCCGGCCTGGGTTGCTGCCGGCGCGGGCTGGTACGGGTCACCCGGACAGCCAGCGGTCAGGTAGCTAGCCAAGCCGACTTGGTGACCGGCTGGATCGAGGCCGATCAGCGCCGCGCAGGTGAGGTTCGCTGTCGGCACCGACGGCAGCAGGTAGTACCCGTCATGGGTCGTTGCGGTCAGCCGGGTGCCGCTGGCAAGCCGAAGTTGCATCTGGGTGGCCAACCCCAGTGGACCGCTGTAGATCAGGTAGTCGGTGCCGCTGGTCCGAGACCGCCATTCCAGGGCGGTGAAGCGGATGGAGTGCTGAACCTGGCCGGCCGCTGGTATCGGGGTACACCCCAGCGGAAGATCCGTCCGCTGGCTGGCACCAATGGGCAACGCGGCCGACTTCTTCGACAGCAGGATTGTGGTGCAGGTTCCCCGGTCGCCCACCGGCACCGTCCAGGTGGCCATGACCGAGCCGTCCGGACCCGGTGCGGTGACCCGCTCGCGAGCCTGGTCGAGGTCAGCGGTCGATCCGTACAGCTGACGCAGCGACTGTCGGGCGGCGGGGCTGTCGAAGGCATTCCTGGCTTGCGGGCTCAGCCAGCCGGCGGCCGCGGCGGTGCCGAGTCCTGCGGCCGCGACCGTCAGGAATGCCGCCGTAGGCACACCTATCCGCCGAATCCTGCTGCGCGGCGGCCGGAGCCGTGGTTCGGCGTGCGCCTGCAGTATCCGGGTGACCTGCCGGTCGATCCGCGCGTCGTCGTAATCGCTGCTGTCCCGGGCCGGATCGGCGCGGCGGAGCACATCCAGTACGTCACCGTTCATAGGGTCACCTCTGTCGTTGTCAGGTGGAGATGGGAATTCCGCTGGCTTTCCAACCGGCCTACCGCCCGGGCAAGTCTGGCTCTGGCCCGATGAAGCCGGACCCGTACTGCCGCTTCCGAACAACCCAGGACGAACGCGCTCTCAGCAGCGGACAGTTGCTCCCAGGCGGTCAGCCGGAGCAGTTCACGGTCTGACGGCGACAGCATTTCCATCGCCAGCAGCACGATGGTGGACGCATCGGCGCGCTCGACAACCGCCTCGGCGAGATCAGGATCGGACAGCCGGCCGCGCTGCCCGGCCGAGACCTTGGCGTCCAGCCGTGTCCTGCGTCGGTCACCTCGGGCCGCGTGCAGCGAAAGATTGCTGGCAGTACGCAGCAGCCAGGGCAGTGGCGGATCGGGTACCCGGCTTCGGTAGCGCCAGGCGGCGGTGAAAACCTCGGAGACCAGATCGTCCGGCTCGGCCACCCGCCGGCGGGCATATGCCAGCACCGGGCCGTGCCATCGCCGGTACAAGGCGTCGAACCACGTCTCGTCGCGCTCACTCGTCATGACTATTCATTCCCACCCAGACCCGTGCCGTTACAGCTGTCCGAAAAGTAACCGGCACAGCGACGAGGGGTGCACGCGCCACCAGCGGTCATACTCGCCGGCCCCGATGGCACCGGTGCCCGTGATGCTCGACTATGGAGCACTCGGTGCTGTGACCTAGTCTCTGCCTATGGCAGACGACGCGGATGACGTGAAGCAGGAACTGCAGGAACTCGGGGTGCCGGAGTCGCCTGCGACGTGGGAGAACGTTGCGGCAGGCAAGGCCAAAGAGCTATTCGGCAAAGCGATCGGCGATGAGGAACTCGCCGAGGCAGGTGAGCAGCAAGAGGAGATAGCCCGTGAGGTTCGCGAGGAGTACCGCCGCGAACATCCGTCCTAGCCAACTCGGCTGACCCGGATCTGCGCGATCCCAGCTGCTCAGCCGGTCGAGGCGTTGGTTTGGCATGGCTGGGTCAAGTAGACCAGGTAGCTGGTCTGGACGCCCCAGAACTGCGCTCTGCCCAGGCAGTCGACGGTTTTGCCGCCGACCTGGTTGGTGTGCGCGGCACTGGAGAACCAGGCGTAGTTGCACTGGGAATTGACCGGGCAGACCGGGTACGCCTGAGCGGCGGTACTCGGCAGCAGCACAGCGCCGAAGGCCACGGCTGCTGCTGTAGCGGCAATGATGCGACGGGTCACCAGATACCTACCTCTCTTGGGAAAACGAAAGTTACACCGTATCGGTGAAGGTAGGACATGGGATAGAGAAGCATGAATTGTACTGATCGGATCATGTAACGATCTGGCAGAGAGGCAGCTCGGCTGACACGTTCGCGGCCGCTCAGTCCAGACAGAACTCGTTGTCCTCGACGTCCCGCATCACGAGGCATGACTCGTTCTCGCCGTCGGCAGGTAGTAGTCGCGTGCGTACTGCGCCGAGCGCGACCAGCCGGGCGCATTCGGCCTCCAGCGCGGCCACCCGCTCGTCACCCACGAGCCCGGTGCCAACTCGCACATCAAGATGCAGCCGATTCTTGACGGCCTTGCCTTCGGGAACGCGCTGGAAGAACAGTCGCGGACCCACACCTGAGGGATCAATGCAGGCGAATGCCGAACCCTGACGCTCAGGCGGCAGCGCGCGATCGAAATCGTCCCAAGTAGCAAACCCATCCGGTGCCGGCGGTACGACGTATCCCAACACCTCGCACCAGAACCGGGCGACCCGCTCAGGGTCTGCGCAATCGAAGGTGACTTGAACCTGCTTGACCGATGCCATCGGGTCACCATAGATGGCTGCCCGTCAAACAGCAGAGCAAACTTGGGTGCCGCTGCGAGTGATCGACTCGCTTTGTCGTTCGAGATCGTGCTTATGTTTCGGCCGCGAGCTCCCACGTCGAGGGGTCGACTACCAGGACTTCCTGGCCGGCGTTGGGGTCTCGTCCGTGCACCACGTAGCACGTCGGGGGCCGGCCGGGCGTCAGGTCGATGATGGATGCGCTGGGTCCGCGCAGGACGCGCAGGCGATTGCCCGGTGCGGTGAGGTCCGCCCTGGTGACGACTCCTGGCGTGGCCCATACGGTGGTGTCGGCGAACGCGCCGGTCAGTTGCAGGTGCAGGTGTCCACACAGCACCACCGACACATCAGCTCCGGTGAGGACGGCAGCCAGTTCGTCAGGGTTGCTCAGCCCGGTGTCTCGGGTCCACGGCGCGATCGCCGCGTCGATCGGGGGATGGTGCAATGCCAGCACCGTGCCGGTGTAGTCGGACCGGACGCCGTCGAGGGCGAGTTCAGCGGCGAGCGCGTTGAGTTGGGCGGTGCTGATCAGCCCGTCAACGCGGTCGGGCACCAAGCTGTCCAGGGTGATCGTGCGAAGGCCCCCGGTGACGCTGACCGCTGCTCGTTCATCGCCGGCGACGAGAAGTTCGCCGATATCGTTGCCTAGCGGATCGAGGTGCCCGCTACCCAGAGCTTCGATAAATCCAGGTCGGCGGTCGTGGTTGCCGGTCGTATAGATGTGCGGAATGCCGCGAGCGGCGGCGAAGGCGCCCACTCGGGCCCGGACGAGCTGGCACCCTTCTGCTGTGCCGTCATCGGCGATGTCGCCGGTCGTCACGATCAGATCGATGTCGGGCAGCCAGCGGCAGTCGAAAAGGATCTGCTCGAGCGACGCGAGTGCATTGACGCCGTCGGCGTCGAACCCGGAAGCGCCCAGATGGGTATCGGACAGATGCAGGATGCGATGCATGGACGTCAACGCGTGGTCCCATTCAGATCGAGGCGATAGACGATAAAACCCGAATCCTGCGCGACGTAGTCGTACAGACGGCGCGCGACTGTGTTGGTCGCCTTCGTCTGCCAGTACAGACGGGTGCAGCCCTGATTTCGGGCGTGCTCGGTGACGGCCTGGATCAAGGCACGGCCGACTCCGTGGCCACGGACGTCCGGCGCGGTATACAGATCCTGCAGGTAACAGACGTCGGCCGAGGACGTACTCGGGTGTTCGAGGAAGTGCGCAATCCCCACGAGCCGGCCGTCCACCTTCGCGCCGAGTGCATGCATCCGCTCGTCGCGCGCGAACTCGTCCCACGCACGGTCATACATCGGCTGTGGCTCGGATCTTTCGTAGAAGTCGATGTAGGCGCGAAAGAGGCTTTCCCAATCCGAACGGTCTCCGGGAACCAGGGGAGCAATCTGCGGAATCATCTCAACAACGCTCAATTCTGGCATCTGCGGTGCATGCTGTTTGCAAAGTCTGCATGCCAGCATTCTGCTCTGCAGATCAGTTTTCTTGGCACTTGTTGTGACGCGACCGGACCACTTGTGCCGTTCGTCTGGGGGGAGTCGATGGCCTTTCACGCCGAGGAAGCCGTCTTAGGCGACACGACAACGAGGGTCAACGACACTCAGCCGCGGGCACGTCGTCCGGCGGCCGCTTCTGCGACCACATGGGCGATTCGGGCTGCTCGGGTTGCGTCTCGAGCGGCACTGACGATCCACCACAGCATCAGTCTCTGGGCTCTGGGCGGAAAGGCGTCCCACGTGCTGCGAGCTCGCGGGTCTGCGGCCAGCGCTGCCTTCAAGTCAGCCGGCTCTTCAAGGTCTTCGACCTGGTCCAGGATCGTCCACCAGCCGTTCACTTTCGCCGCTCCAATGGCGTGGCGACCAGCGTGGGTCATGAGGCCACGCGTCTCCATCTCGGCTGCGCGTGCGCGGTTGAGCCGGGACCAGGAACTCTTGGGTCTGCGCGGCGTGAACAGCTGCAAGTTGCGCTCGTCGTCGAGGAGGGTGTTGGTGGAGTCGATCCAACCGAAGCACAGGGCTTCCTCGACGGCCTCGGGGTACGGGCAGCGCGGTCGGCTGGTAGTGCTGCGCCAGGAGCACAACCACACGCCTCGGGCTGACGTGTGGTTGTGCATCAACCAGGCTCGCCACTGATTCCGGGTCTCGGCGTGAAAGATCGGGTAGTCGAACTTCCACGTCCGGGGGTGGGCCGAAGCCGGAGGTGATGATTCCGAAGCGTTCGTCATGATGGCGCGAGCGTTCGTCATGATGGCGCGATCCTGAGGTGAGTGGCGAGCTGCCGGACGGCGTCGGCTAGCTCGGCTGGTTCGACGACCGTCACCGGAGCGGTCAGCGCAATGCGAGCAACAGCCATCACGAGCCGGCCGAGATCTTCGCTGCGGATCTGGACAAGGCAGCAGTCCCCTTCCACCTCGATCGGTGTGTGGTCGATCCATCGGAGCACACTCTCGAGTTCGACGAACGGGGCTTGGATTGCGAGTTTGGCTTCGTGGTGACGGGGTGTCGAGCCAATGGAGCTCGCGACGTAGGCCGCCGCATCGCCGCCGGGGATCACGCGCGGCGTGAAGTGACTACCCGCCGGCCAGGG
This sequence comes from Actinomycetota bacterium, assembly GCA_030853265.1. Classification (GTDB taxonomy): domain Bacteria; phylum Actinomycetota; class Actinomycetes; order Mycobacteriales; family Jatrophihabitantaceae; genus Jatrophihabitans_A. Next base: position 10,986 of record JALYVK010000038.1, on the reverse strand, counting down.
ATCCCGGAGCCGGTCCAGACGAAACGTTCGCCAATCACGACGGTGTTGGTCCCACGCCACGAGATACCAACGACGGCCTGCGGTAACGAGTTGGTGCGGCTCGACGAGCCGTCTGCTGCTCTCGCCATCACCCCGTCGGTAGTTGATACGCACGTGCTCCTGGTCGCGACAGGCGGCGGCGAACACACTGAGCGCTTCTGGGTCGACGACGTCGTCGTCGGCTGCCCGTCGTAGCGAGGTGACGCTCGAGTGCAGCGCCGACACCCGTCGGCGCAGCCGATGAGGCAAGAGTGATTCGATCTTCGTCAGCGCGCGCAGCGAGGCTTCTTCCATGCCGCCGATGGCGGCCTCAGCGGCATATCGAAGGCCGACGGTGACCGCCACCGCCTCGTCGTCGTCGAGGACGAGGGGCGGCACGTGTGCCCCTGTTGCCAGTCGGTAGCCCCCGTACTTTCCCGACGTGGAATCGACCAGATAGCCCAGGTCGCGCAGGCGGTCGACGTCACGGCGCACCGTGCGCTCGGTGACCTCGAGTCGTGCAGCGAGCTCGGCCCCGTTCCAGAAACGATGAGTCTGAAGGAGTGACAGCAGCTGCAGCGCTCTACCTGTGGGGTCGTTCCGCATTTCTTCAGTTTGCCAACGATTCAGGACTTTAGGTGTCCGCAATGCTCCCTAGGGTCTGGGGAACCGGTCGATCACATCCGCGACCGGTCCTCAACCCACAGGAGTATCCGTGAATCCACCTGACTTTCCCGAGCCCGTCCTTATCCCGGTCAACGGCGTGGAGCTAGAAGTCTTCGAAGCAGGTCGGCACAATGCCGGGCAACCCATCGTGCTGTGTCACGGATGGCCAGAGCAGGCCTTTTCTTGGCGCCATCAGGTGCCCGCCCTTGTCGCAGCGGGCTACCACGTCATCGTCCCGAACCAGCGGGGGTACGGCAACTCATCTCGCCCGGCCGAAGTCACCGCGTATGACCTCGAACACTTGTCAGGTGACCTGGTCGCACTTCTGGATCACTACGGCTACGACGATGCCACCTTCGTAGGTCACGACTGGGGCGCGATGGTCGTCTGGGGGCTGACCTTGCTGCATCCGAATCGTGTGAACAAGGTGATCAATCTGAGCCTGCCCTACCAGGAGCGCGGAGAAATCCCCTGGATCGAGTTCATGGAGCAGATCTTCGGCGGCGACTTCTACTTCGTCCATTTCAATCGACAGCCCGGCGTGGCGGACGCCGTACTGGACGAGAACACGGCCCGTTTCCTTCGCAACCTCTACCGGAAGAACGAGCCGCTCAAAGCGCCCGAGCCGGGCATGGCCATGATCAACCTCGCCAGAGCAGAAGCACCGCTCGGGGAGCCCGTGATGAGCGACAGCGAGTTGGCCGTTTTCGTCTCCGCCTTCGAAAGGACGGGGTTCACCGGGAGCATCAACTGGTACCGGAACCTTGACCGCAACTGGCGCTTGTTGGCTGACGTGGACCCAATCATCCAGCAGCCGGCCCTCATGATCTATGGCGACCGAGACGTAATCCCGAGGTCTGAGAACCTGACGAAGTTCGTGCCCAACGTGGAAACGGTCAGCCTCGACTGCGGCCACTGGATCCAGCAAGAAATGCCTGATGAAGTAAACCAAGCGATCTTGAGCTGGCTGGAGCGGCAAGCTGTCACGGCAGCCTCAAAGCTAGATCCGGCCTCAGCTTGACCCGAGGACGGAGAGAGGCCAGGCGCAACGCAGGGTGTGAGTGATGTCTGAATCCACGGTCTCAAGTTTGGACTCGGACCGTAGACGGGATAGAGCAAATCCCTCTCGCTGAACGTCCAACCTCACTAGACCGGCGCGCCGAACCCAAGCGCACGGATCTAGCGCCCTGATCTGTCAAGAAGCAGCCGCGAGTGGGGTTCAGGATCTGTGGTGGCGGGTCCGGGAAGTGGGCTTGTCCGAAGAGCTGGTGCGGGGCTGTGAGCCGTCCGCGCTGGACTCAGAGTCGTTGCCCTTTGCTTTCCCGGACCCGTCCTCGCGCCTGTGATGGCATGGGCCATCGCGTCGTCGACCATGGTCTCCCTCGGTGGGATTATGCAGCTGCACGCGGCCATGTGTGCAGCATCCGGTTGATCTGCCACGGCGTGACACTCCCGGTGGGCGGGGGAGCGCTGGCGATCATGAGTCCTTACGCTGCGAGGGAGCACCGGCGGCCTGCAGCAGCCGGCCCGCGGTGGTGAATCGCAACCGACCTCAGCGGGAGAGATCTTGCCCGGACAAGAGCCTTTGGCCGACGACTGCGTCGTTGTCGAGTGGGTCGGAAGGACCGGACACCCCTCGTCCTACGGCCTACTCGGCGCGACCGCGTCAACGAGCCGACCAGCACGACGCTCGAACTCATCGATCATCGTGGCCCATTCGCTGCGTCGTTGGCCCGCAGGGCGGACGACGTGGCATTCGGACTGCTCCAGGAGTATGGCGACGCAATCCTGCAAGCAGCATCGGTGTTCTGCTTCCCGATGACCGTACGCATCGCCGCACACCGAGCACTCGGCTCGTCCGAGATGGTCTTCTCGTGGCTCGCAGACCTCCTCGCCCCACTCGTTCACCTACCTGATGCCGAGCGGACCGAAGAACTCATCGCCCTGTGGTGGGAACGAGCATGGACCGCACGTGACTGGGTATTGGGCGTCGACCTGCCAGACTCCTACATTGATCTGCGCACCGATGACCAGGCAGCAGGCACCAAGCGGGCTCGACTGGCTGCCGAGATTCACCGAGAGGTTGGGCAGGAGCACCGGCTGTTGGACGCGACATCATGTCCTGGCACACGACACCGGACGCGACGATGTACTTGTGTTCGTCAGGCCAAACCGAGTCGCGCTGGTCCACCTCACCTACACAGCAGCGCCACCGGAACGCGCTCCGTGGCCCATCACGACGTTCGTTCTTGATCGCCAGCAACTGCAGGAACAGTGAGCACTGCGGACCTAGGTCCGGCTTTGCAGGCCACGGCGATCAGCACAACTAACAACCTCAGCGACGACGACCTCACCACTCGTCCACGACGCAGCTCAAGCCAACGCGATCGACAAGCCACCGCGCGGTCGCCGGGAGTTCCTGAACCATGCAGCTGCCGTGCTGGCGGGCGGCGCTCGTTGGCAGGACCCGGGACTGCCCTGAAAACGGCACCTCTCTGAGTCAAGCCGTGGCGGTCAGAGAGGTGCCGTTAACGTGATAGACCCCTCGTCGCTAACGGACCAGGCCCCAACCGGCAAGGCCCGAACCGTGTTAGAACAAAGAGCCCGCAAACGGTCTAGAAACACGGCCTAGTAAGTGTGCGAAGCCGTGAAGATCGTGTAAACGGTGCTGCCGTAATGGTAGGCGTCGTTGAGTCGCCAGGTCCCATTCAGAGTCCGGGTGCAGGTGGACGTCGTGCCGTGCTTGGTGACGACGTCACCGCAGTAATTGTCCTGCCCGTTCGAGGTCATCTGGAAGTAGCCCTGGTTCTGGATGTCCTGGGAGGAGTTGTTGATGAAGCGACCCTGCGCCTGGTTGCCGGTGGCATAGTATAGGCAGATCTGGGCACCCGTGTACTTCGTGGGCGCGCAACCGACCAGGTGCCAGGTGGTGATGTTAGGAGCTGCCTGCGCAGCGACGGGAACGAACGCGATGCACGCGACTGCGGCCGAGATGACGCCGGCGAACCGACTGGATTTGCGCATGGCCTATCCTTCGAGTGGGTTGATGAGGAAACGCGGGGAGAGGGACTGCGGGCCGAAGGGAAAATGCCTTACACGAGCTACCTGTTCATGCAGGATGCACACTATATCGCGCATTTCGTCCGAGCGGAAGGACTGCGCTCTTGAATACGTGTGTCGACTCGGTTGTCTTCCCCGCACGCTGTTTGATAGCCGCGTTACGTTGGTCCGGTTGGCCAGCCCGATCGCCATGTGCCGGCCGCGCCGGCGATGAGCTGGTGCGGCCGGCAGTACCAGCCGGGTCCAGGACTTAGCCGCGACCTGGTCGGCGACAGAGCCGCTGCTAGCCCGGGCCGGGATCGCCGCCGGGCCATATTCTTGCCGGTCGCCTAGGCCACGAGCCAATCGTGCCAGACGAGCCAGGTTCCTACTGGCCTAACCCCGGCACGTTCGTGGTCGAGCCGGACTTATTCCATTTGATGTGTGTTGTGTGAAAAGATCGTGCGGTTCTGGTGTCCGCCGGCATTGGGGGGTGGAAATGGCGTATCAGCCCTTCCGATTCGGGAAGTCAGTCTTGATGATGTGAAGCTCGATCTTGACAACTACAGAATGCCTGTTCGGCCGGACGACGAAGCCTGTGCGATGGATCATTTGTTCACATCCGGGAAAGTTCTTGAGCAGGCAATGATGATCTTGAGCGAAAGGTTCCGATCGTGGTCGAGGCGGATGGCAAATACATCGCGCTGAGTTCTTGATAGCGGGCTCGAGCCCCTCGACAAGGACACTGTTGGTACGCGTGAAGGTGATCAGCCAGATCTCGTGCGACGAATTTCAAAACGTTTCCCGGATGCGGAGCCCGACCGCGCTCAGATCGCATTAACGGATGTTCTGGCCGCTACTCATCGAGCTTCGCACCTGAAGGCACGGCCCGCACGGGATGCTCGAAGTATTGGCTCGGGGGGGTCTGCGCGAGCCGTTTACCGCACTAGGCCGGCCCAAGGTGATCGCTCGAAACCATGAATACTGATCAGCCTAAATCCGTGGGCTCGGTGCTGGTCCGAACTATCTGGTCGGTGCGTTCACGCCGGTATTAGCTACTTCCGTGGCCGCCAAGTAATTTCGCCTAGGTGCCTATCGCGGCTACGTAGCGTGCGTAGGCAGCGGCAGAGTCGCCATCGTGGCGTTCGATTGTGGCTGGGTGGTAGCCGAACGCTTCGGCGAGGAGGGCTACCGGCGTCGTCTTGGTGAACTCGGGGAGGGTGCCGAGCCGTGTGCTCGGGTGCTGAACAGCTTGCGTAAACGGTTGCGGAGGTGTGCTGGGTTAATGTGCCGGCCGGGACCGTTGCCGCGGAATACCCAGTTGCTGTTGGGGTGTACGACTACCCGGGGCTGGCTCGCAAGAAATCTGAACAACCGGCGATCTTGGATGCGCCACAGGCCCTAAGTGGCGGGGCCTGAAGCGCGAACTCGATCGCACGGGAGTTATTGCACTTACTTCGCCCCCCGTGCAATCGCCGATAATCGACATTATGTCAATCTGCTTAGGGATGGCAGGGATTTCCTCCTCTCCTCGTCGGAAACCGTTGTCCTGTCTCATCGAATCTGAGGCAGCAACCGATTAGGTGAGAATCTCGTCGACTTGCCTCAGATAGCTGAGACGCGCTCGGGTCGCTGTAGTTGAAGTTGGTGAGACGGTTCGTGTCGTCCTAGTTCAATAGCGCCCATAGCCTCCGGGCCGGTTCGTCACCTACGCCCATCTCCGCGGCGCCTCCGACCGCGCGATCGCCCACCAGACCCGCCATCGCTCTCTGGCCACCATCGGCACCTACATCCGCGTCGACAACGCCTGGCAGGACAACGCCGCAACTGAGCCTCGGCCTGTAACAGTCGAGGATTCGTCCATCGGCAGCGACCGCGGCCCGCGATTTGCCGGTGGCCTGGCCGTCCACACCGAGTCCGTCGCTACCAATCAGCTGCGTCAGTGAATCCAAGTCGTAGGGATTGGGCTCGGATTTCGTCGACGACCGTGGTATCGGCGGAGTCCTTGACTATGCCGACGAGCCGTTTGAGGTCGCGGCTGTCCCATAGCGTTTCGGTTCGGCGGAGGAGGTGAGCCACGAATCGCGCGGTCGGACCTGGGTATGTCCGGGCCTTTTTGTCGGTGAGGTCGTTGAGCATGCGTCGGTTGTTACTGAGCGATGCGTCGGTGTTCTCGATAAGGTCGACTGCTTCGGAAAAGCTTGCCTCGAGGTATACGGTGCAGTGGGCGATGGCGCTGGCTTCGTCGGCGGTCAGGGGCCGTGGCACGGTCGCGACTCGGTCGACGACGTAGTTGCGCATCCATCGATTCCATTGGTTCTCGACTTCATCGGCCGCGCGGTCGCGCAGCCGCCTGGCGACGGCGTCAAGCCAGGCGGCGCGACGGTCTTCGGGAGTGCCAATGGTCAGCTGTCGTATCCAGCCGCGCTCTTCGAGGTTGAGTGTCGAGTCCAGCACGATGCTGGCCAGGTGTTGCGGCAACGCATGTTGCGCGGCGTCGGACGCTGGGAGGTCCGCAGCGGCTGTCAGGTACCGCTCCAGTAGGCCGGCCGACAGCATTTGGTCGTTCCAAGGGCTTCCTCGAAGGAACGCATCCCACATTGCCACAGTCGTAGGGTTGGTATCCCAATCGAGCAGTGGTAGCAGGTGCGTAACTGCCCAAGCACGATCGGCCCGCCAGTAGGCGTCAAGACGAGATAGGTAGATCGCTGCTGCAAAAACTGGGGACAGTCGATGCGGGTATCCCTGCAATGTCTGGGCTAAGTCTGCAGCGAGATCGTCCGGCAGGCCCTCCCACGCATCGCCGGCCGTACGCCATCGGTAGACGAACAGGGCCGTCCAGTAGTCGGCAATTCGTCCCGCTGCACTGTTGAGCGCCTTGTCGAGCAGAGATTGGATTCCGGATCCGCTGATATCAGAGCGATGTTCGCCGGTATTTGGCAGGACGGCCCAAATGGCACGGGCCAGTTCGTGAACGTGCGGAGACGCCAGCCACACCTCGTCTCGGTGAGCGGCAGAGCTCAGCAGGTAGGCGACATCGTTGCTGAGTGCCTGCAAATCGGTGGACAGCAGGACTTGAGCGATGGCATCTGGAAGTCCGGTGGTGCTTCTTTGCCAGCCGTGGACGACTGCACGGTGAAATCCGTGAGCATCCTTGGGATCCGCGATGATGATCAAGCTGCCGTCGAGAGGGTGTGCTGCGGTGGTTGCGCTGACGGCATCTTCTGTCGATGCCGCCACCATGTTGTCGGCTTCTGCCTGCTGGAGAGAGCTCAGTCGTGTCAATGCGGCCTGCGGTTCGGCCTGCACCAGCGAGTGGAGTTCCTCGATAGAGATCGGTGGTTCGCTCACCCCTGCGACGTCAGAGATCCAGCTGTGAAGATCTGGGTGTTCGCTTTCGCCCCACTTGGGATGCCGCTGCTGGATACGGGTGACAGCGTCAAGGGCCGAACCAAGGTTCGGGACCGACTGCAGTACCCAGCTTAGGCCGTTGAAGATGGCGTACTCGCGTGTGTCGCCTTCCAGCCGTTCATCGGTTGGACCGGCAACAAGCTCGGCGACGACCGCATCGGCCCCAGGTGCGTCAACGATCGCCAGGTTTTCGGCAAGCTGTCGGTAAACCTCGTGTCGGCAGGCAAAATCCCAGATCAGATCATTTGACAGCATCCAGCGAAGCTTGTCGGAGGCAGGAACGTCAATCCGTTCCGTCCAAGTATGTACGGCCAGACGGCGTAGCAGCGGAACGCCGGAGGCCATCCATCTGTCGGCCAATGCTGAGGCTGTCGCTGGAGCTAGCGCCGTCATGCTCTCGACGCTATCGCGGGCGATATCGATCAGAGTGTCGACGGGTTCGCGCATCGAGTCCTGGGCATGCGGCTCGATAGCCGATCGACCGTAGCTGAGGATGTCACCGACAGAACCCGCCACGCCGGTCGCCAACAGTATGCGGTGCGCGGAACGGAGATGGCATTCGGCAATCGCAAGTAACTCCTCTGCCAGCTCGGGCACCTGTGGCTTCACCGTCTGTGTCCAAGCCTCGTCGATCGAGTGCTGCTCGCAACGAAAAGCGACCTCAACACCGACTCCGGAACGCGGCCACCAACTAGGACTCAACCCAGCAGTGGGGCGCAACAGGTGCTCAAGCAGGGCCAGGGCAACCTGTCGATCCTCGGGCAGCACACACCCGCGTAGCAAGGCTTCAAGTAGTCCATAACTTCTAGAAGCCGGCGCATCCCGTATCAGGAGCAAGATCCAGGGCGACAACCACGGCCCACGCGGCCTCTCGACGGTGAGCAGCCGCTGCGCGACAGCCCACCAGAGCGTTTCGTTCATGCGGACCGAGCGGTCGCGCACCGCCTCCAGGGCGACCTGGCTCAATTCCTCGGCTGCAACGAAAACTGAAGCCAGCCAGTAGGCAAGATAGCGGCTGCATACATCCTCGGCCGCCCGCTCGTCGAACAGTGGTCTCGCCTCTGGTCTGGTCAAAGCCCACGCTAGCCAATCGCTGCCGCGTGCGAATTCGGTGAAGATCTGTACGCGAACGGGATCCGCCAGCGCAGCCTCGATATAGGAGACGTCTTCGGGAATGACGGGCGGCCCGACCTGAACTAGGTCTTGTAGTCGCTGCCGGTGCTCGAGCAATCCCATGGCGGATGCCCTGCCCCACCTGTCCAGTCCTCGGTCCAGCTCAGCGTGGCTATCGTTGACCACCTCGTAGGCGATGGGTGAGATCCTCAGCCGGCGGAACAAGGGACTGTCCGGATGCGGCGTCAGGATCCATCGCCGCGCGTCTCGCGGAAGGCTGCGACCTAGGTAGGTCATGATTACGTCGTTGTGGCTGTAGCCGACGAACAGCACCGCGTACCGATTGAACATCCGCTCCAGAAATCGGGACGCCCACGCCTGCCTGAGGTAGGCATTTCCGAAGTCCTCATCGGTGGCGACCAAGCGTTCCGGGGGTACGCCAAGGCGGCCATGCAGGTAGACAAGGCCAGCGAAGTCGTCACCGACCGGTAACGCAGGCGCAGCCCACTCCTCACAATCGAGGCCGGCCTCCTTAAGCGCAGTCGTAAGATGCCGGTCGTAGTTGGTCGTCACGACCCGGCAGGCCGACCCGGTCCTGGCCAGCTGGGCGATCGCTCGGTGCAACTCGTTCGGTTCCGAACCCGGCTTTCCGACCTTCGCAGCGATCCGTCCATGAACATCGACCTGGCACTCTTCCGCGACCCGGCCGAGCGTCACATCGAGCTGCAGCTTCAGATCTGGATCCATGAGCGATGCCTCGGCGGCGATATCGCTGGTCAGATCCCAGAAGGAGGGCAAACCTGACGGCGGTGCCATCGACGCGCCCGCACCGACGAACAGCACCAACTTGCCCGCTCGATGAGCCTCCACAACCGCGCCAGGAACATCCAGCGACCCAAACCAGACCATGCATTGACCACCTTTAGCTGAGTTCAATCCATCGACATTGGATCACGCCTTGTAGATCCAGCCCCAGCAAGCGGTCCTAGGTCGAACGAGTTATCGCGGCCGCGAGGGCTTGGGCGTGGCGATCCAGAGCGGGGTGCCGACAATTACCTTGCCGCTGAAGTCGTCGTAGTAGCGGTAGTCGTCCACTTCGATGAAGATTCGCGCGAGGAACTCATGTTCGCCAATGGGTATCCGCGCCCCCATCCGAGCGAACTTGATGGCTGTCTCGGCCCGGGCCTGTTCGTCGAGATGGCCATCGTCCCAGCGGTATTCGAAATCGATCTCGGGGTCGCCTGGCTCTCGCGCCAGGTCGAGCATAGTGTAGAGCCCGGTGATGTCGGAGGGTACTTCTCCTTGTCTTACCTCATCGTCCCGATAGCCCACCACGTTGGAGGACGAGCCGAACAGAGCAAGGAACACTTGTTCGCCCTCGGCGGTGCGCCCTTGGCCGGCGTAGCAGGCCACTCGGCCGCCGCGCCAACCCATATGTGGTTCGAAGACCCCGTACCGCAGCGGCAAGCGGTCGCGTAGGTAGAGGCCCATGCGGGTATCGGCCAGGTCGCCGGTGTGGTCGGAGACGAGCTGCTCGGCTCGGGCGGCCAGTGCATGCATGTTGGTGTGGTCCAGATCGGCCCGGGCGAGCTGCAGATTGGCGATCCACACGTTGAACCCGGCGGAGACCTGCCACCGGCGGCGGGCTGCCTCGTCGTGTTGAAACATCTCGGCCAGCAACCTGCCTGACAGGTAGCGGTATTCGAAGGGTGCCCGGTCGGTTAGCACTGCCCACTCACAGACTCGGCCACGACGTTGTCTCCGCTCATCCCAAGCCTGCAGCCCTATTCGTGGCCTGATGCTGCACCGTGCAAGGCGCCCGTCCCGTGCCTCAGAAATCTGGCGGTCGGTCACGTCTCACCCAACACGAACTATCTCGATACCACGGTATACCGGGCGTCGGCCAGCAGCTCAAGAACCCGGTTCAAGCTGATCAATGTCGAAGCCGAGGGCCCAGGACCGAGACAACGCTACGGCGCGTAGCTGGTGCGAGCACCAAACTCATGGCTCACGTTTGTACGGTACGTTGTGATGACCGTCGCGTCTTATGCCATTTAATGGTGCAACTCCTTGCCGGGGGCGATGCTGGCCGCGTTTGGCCTGTTGTTGAAGGCTGATTGCCTTGAGTCACTGCTGCTGCGGAGGCTGCGGCCAGGGTAAGACAGACAGATTGTGCCCAGGCGGGGACTACTGGCACAGGCGACGCAGCACCGATCTCGGTCACGGCTCCTAGCCGCCAAAGATGGAGGGTGCGGTGGGCCATCGGCCTGCTCCTGCCTTATGCAAGCAAGGATGCGCCCCGGCCGGCAGGTGGTGATGTCACGATTGGTGCGCTGCGGCCGGGCAGGTGGCAGTGCATTCAACGGTCGGTGCTGGGGCCAGCAGTGGCCGGGTAGTACCGGGCGGCTCCAGGGGTACTTTTGGCTGGTCCACCGAGCTGGGCCGTGCTTGTAGTCATGCAGGAGCTGCGCCTGAACTCAACGATTTGCCTCAACTACCTGAGATGGCGCGCTAGATACTTGCCTCAGATAGGTGAGACAGATCCCGGAATGCGGGCGCCCGCTGCCTCAGATTCCGTGAGACGGGACAACCGTCTCGGCCGTCAACTCTAACCCGGGGCTTTCATGAGGGCGGCGCGTTGATCAACTGAAAAGTGCTCCAGGCCAACGAGAATCGGAGATGTCTAGTAACCGAGTCCGCAAAGCTTGGAGCACCTTCAGGGTGAAGAATATCGGGTTG
>JALYVK010000096.1 GCA_030853265.1 Actinomycetota bacterium | reverse complement strand
GCGAGCAGCGCCATCAGCGGGCGTTGGCTGATCGCAAGGTCGGGTTTCAGCCGTGCGATGACGGCATGGTCCAGTTACCGGTACTACTGGGTGCGGTGGAAGGGCAGTTGATCTACACCCGACTCACGGCCGCAGCGACCCTGCTCCCCGCCCACGACCCTCGCAGCATGGATCAGAAACGCGCCGACCTCCTCGTCGATGCGGTGTTGTCCGGGTTGCCGCAGGATGGGTTGCCGGACATGCAGGGCCGCAAACCCAGTATCCAAGTCGTGGTCTCGGCTGACACCCTGCTCAATCTCGATGACCAACCCGGACACCTGACCGGCTACGGACCGATCACCGCAGAAACAGCCCGCAGGCTCGCCGCCGACCAATCAGGCACCTGGCGCCGACTGTTGACCGACCCGGACACCGGGCAGTTACTTGATATCAGCCAAGACCATTACCGACCATCCCAACGCCTCCGCGACTTCGTGAACGCCCGCGATGACGTGTGCTGCTTCCCGACATGCAACCAACCGGGTTACCGCTGCCACTACGAACACATAGTCCCGTATTTGCAAGGCGGCCAAACCTGCCGCTGCAACGCCGCACTCGCCTGCCGCAGACACAACAACTGCAAAATCGACAGCGACTGGGACTACACCAGAAACCCCGACGGATCGTTCACCTGGACCACCGACACCGAACATCCCTACACCAGCCACCCACCCGAACGCTGGACCACACCAAGCCGCGAACCACGGCCCGAACCGCCAAGAAAGATCACGCTGGAAGAGATCCATACCAATGAAGACACTGCCTACGCCGCACTAGAGAAACGTTGGCAACGAGAACTCCACCACGCACAAGAGGCAGGCGACCACACCAGAATCACCAATGCCCACAACGCAATCACCGCCGCCGGAAACCAGCGCGCCAGACAACTCGGCCACCGCACCGACTCGACTAAGCCACCGTTCTAGCCACGATGATGATCCAGGCACCATGACGAATCGGGATTACGTGCCGCCGATCGCCGCTACCGCACCGATGACCACCACCGACGGTGCGGCCATCCCCGCCTGGGCAGCGTCGGCGGCGAGAGTGCCCAGGGATGCACGCAGTACTCGCTGCTCGGGCAACGTGGCCCACTGGATAACCGCCGCCGGAGTCTCAGCGGGCCGGCCATGCTCGATCAATTCCGCGGTGATGTCGGCGAGATTGTCCATGCTCATCAACAACACCAGCGTCGCCGGACCCACCGCGAGCTCGGGCCAATTCCAACCGGCCTCGGCGCGCCCCGGATCGCGATGGCCAGACACCACAGCGAAGTCCGCCGCCAGCCCACGATGGGTCACCGGGATACCGACGGCGGCCGGGGCCGCGATCGCCGAACTGATCCCAGCCACCACCTGCACTTCGACGCCGGCCGCCACGCAGGCCGCCACCTCTTCGCTACCGCGCCCGAAGACGAACGGGTCCCCACCCTTCAACCTGACGACCCGCTTGCCGGCCAGCGCCCGGTCCACGATGACGGCGTTGATCTCGTCCTGCGTCAGGTTGTGTCGGTGCGCGGACTTGCCGCAGTCGATGATCTCGACATCAGCCGGCAGCTCGGCCAGCAACGCCCGAGGCGCGAGCCGATCGGTGACCACCACATCGGCTTCGAGGAGCAGCCGCCGACCTCGCACGGTAATCAATTCTGGATCTCCGGGGCCGCCACCGACCAGCGCCACCCGACCAACACCACGACGGACCGGCCGGCTTGTCAACGTCCCGGCATCCAGCGCGAGCCCGATCAGATCGCGCAACCCGACTGCCCGCAACGGGTCATCACCTGCGTTCACCGCTACCGTCAGCTCGCCGCTGCGCAGTACCGCCGGCAGCCGCGCGGTACCACCGGTGGCCAGATCGGCTCGGACGCAAAAGATCCGCAGGCCGGCCGCGTCATCGGCAACCAGAGCATTCACCACAGCGTCGTCAGTGGCCGCGACGGCAAGCCAGGCATCGGTGAGATCGCCTACCCGGTATGGACGAACGGCAACGGTCACCGGCAGCTCAACCAGCTCGGGCGCGACCACCGGCGCGATCACCACGACATCGGCGCCCGCTTCGGCCAACGTCCTGGCCCGCCGGGTGGCCACCCGGCCGCCACCGACCACGACCACCCGGCGACCGCTGAGGTCGAGCAGGATCGGCAGGCCGTTCACCGCACCAGTCTTACGTACCGCATGGCGCCTAGGTACCGCACGGTTCTTACGTACCGCACGGTTCTCCCTTAACGCAGGTTCCTACGTGACACACGGTGCGTGGGTACCGCACGGTTCTTACGTACCGCACGGTTCTTACGTGACGCACGGTGCTGCCGGTCAGCGGATCAACCCGGCAGCCACCGTCGCGCCATTGGACTCGTCCACCAGTAGGAACGAGCCGGTGGACCGGTTCACCAGGTACGGATCGGCGATCACCGGCTCGGCGAGCCTGATCCGTACCGAACCGATGTCGTTGAGGTTCAGCTCGGTGGCGTCGATCGGTTGCACGGTGTCCACGTCCAACCGGGACTCGACCGCGTCCACGATCGCCTGAATATCGCGGGTGGTGTGCCGCAGCCGGTACCGGGCACCCGGCCGCAGCGGAACGTCGGTCAGCCAACACACGGTCGCGGTCAGCTCCCGGCTGATGATCGGTTGCGGGTCGCCGTCCACCACGATCTGATCGCCACGCGCGATGTCGATGTCGTCGGTCAGCCGGACGGTCACCGACCGGCCCACCGCCGCCTCGCCCAGCTCACCGTCCGGCGTGTCGATGCCCTGCACCGAGGTCACCCGGCCCGAGGGCAATACCCGGACCTTGTCGCCCTGGCGCAGCACGCCGGCCTCGACCCGTCCGGCATAGCCTCGGTAATCCGGATGTTCCGCCGTGCGCGGCCTGATCACCACCTGCACCGGGAACCGGGCCGGCAGGTCGACCGCAACCGCGGGCTCGACGTTCTCCAAGTATTCCAACAGCGGCGTGCCGGCGAACCAGTCCATCTGGGCCGACCGCTCCACCACGTTGTCGCCGGCCAGCGCCGCGACCGGAATCGGAGTGAAATGATCGACGTCCAATTTCGCTGCGGCTACTGAGAAATCGGCAACGATGCCATCAAAGACCGACTCGGAGAAGCCGACCAGATCCATCTTGTTCACCGCGAGCACGATCTCCGACACGCGCAGCAGCGAGGTGACCGCGAGGTGCCGCTTGGTCTGCTCGACCACTCCGGTCCGGGCATCCACCAGGATCACCGCAACATCCGCGGTGGACGCCCCAGTCACCGTATTGCGGGTGTACTGAACGTGCCCGGGGGTGTCGGCGAGGATGAACGTCCGGCGCGCGGTGGCGAAATACCGGTAGGCCACATCGATGGTGATGCCCTGCTCACGTTCGGCCCGCAGGCCGTCCACCAGCAACGCCAGGTCGGCGCCGGCATACCCTCGACGCTCCGAGGCAGCCTCCACCGCGCTCAGCTGATCGGCCAGCACCGCCTTTGCATCATGGAGCAATCGACCCACCAGGGTGGACTTTCCGTCGTCCACCGAACCAGCGGTGACGACCCGCAACAACTCACCCGGCATTGGCTATGCCCTTGTTCTTCGCGCAAGCGCTCATCAAGCTAGACCTTTGTTCTTCGCGCAAGCGCTCATCAGAAGTAACCCTGGCGTTTGCGGTCTTCCATGGCGGCCTCGCTGGCCCGGTCATCGGCTCGGGTGGCGCCACGCTCGGAGATCGTGCTGACCGCGGTCTCGGCGACGATCGCGGCAACATCGGCCGCGTCCGAGCGAACCGCGCCGGTGCAGGTGGCATCGCCGACCGTGCGGTAGCGCACCGACTCGATCCGAACGGTTTCGCCTTCCCGGGGCTGGGTGAACTCGGTCACCGCGAGCAGCATCCCGTCCCGTTCGAAGACCGGCCGCCGGTGCGCGTAGTAGATGCTGGGCACCTCGATGCCCTCGTGCTGGATGTAGGCCCAGATGTCGAGTTCGGTCCAGTTGGACAACGGGAAAACTCGGACGTGCTCACCGGTACGGTGCCGGCCGTTGTAGAGATCCCACAGTTCCGGACGCTGGTTTCGCGGATCCCACTGGCCGAAGTCGTCCCGGACCGAGAACACCCGCTCCTTGGCGCGAGCCTTCTCCTCGTCCCGGCGCGCGCCGCCGAGCACCGCATCGAACTTGTTGGCCGCAATCCCGTCGAGCAACGGCACGGTCTGCAGCGGGTTACGGATACCGCCGGGCGTCTCGGTGACCCGACCGGAGTCGATCGCCTCCTGGACGCTGGCGATCACCAGCTTCGCGCCGGTCTCGGCCACCCGCCGGTCGCGGTAGTCGATGACCTCGGCGAAGTTGTGGCCGGTGTCGACATGCATCAGCGGGAACGGCAACCGGGCCGGCCAGAACGCCTTCATCGCCAGATGCATCATCACGATCGAGTCCTTGCCGCCGGAGAAGAGCAGCACCGGACGCTCGAACTGCCCGAACACCTCGCGGATGATGTGGATCGCCTCGTCCTCGAGGTCGGTCAGCCACGCCCGCTCCAGGGAGTCATTGGTCAGCACTGCGGTCATAGCAGATCCTCCTTGTGCAGCAACGCGATCAGTTCATCCACTACGACGTCGACCGAGCGACCGGCGGTGTCGAGCCGGAGTTCCGGGGATAGCGGCGACTCGTACTCGCCGTCGATACCGGTCAGGTTGGCCAGGCCACCGGTGCGCTGCCTGGCGTAGAGGCCCTTGACGTCGCGCTCGGCGCACACCGCCACCGAGGTCGCCACATGCACTTCGAGGAAGGGGGTGCTTTCGTGGATCGCCCGCACCCCGTCCCGGGCCTGGGCGAACGGCGAGACCACCGAGGCCAGCACCAGCACTCCGTTGCGGGCCAGCCGGGAGGCAACCCAGCCGATCCGGGCTACGTTGGCGTCCCGGTCGGCTCGCGAGTAGCCCAGCTCCGGCGACAGGATCGGGCGGACCGCGTCACCGTCGAGGATCTCGACCAACCGCCCGGCAGCCCGCAGCCGCTCGGCCAGCGCGGTGGCCAACGTGGTCTTGCCGGCACTCGGCAGGCCGGTGAACCACAGGGTGGCACCGGTCGTGCGTTGCTGGGTCTGAGCTGTCATCGCTGGCTGTCCTGAATCTCGCGGGGCGTGCCGCGCGCCGCCTCGCTGCGAGGTGGGCCGCTACGGCTGGAGAAAGGTCCGGACCAGCCGAAAACGGCGTGGCGAACCGGTTTCAGGACTTACGACACGCCGCGCTGACGACGCGCTGCAGATCTACATGCAGGCGTGCGACGAGCGGGACGGAGAACATGCCACCCAGTGTGGCACAACCCGGCCAGCTAACCAACGAACAAGGGGGTGGAGCGGATCACCCACTGCGGCCGGGCGGCGTGCATAGCGAGGCCATTCACGGCAGGATCAGCCCCATGTCGCACTCGCCTCGCTATGCCCCGCACCGACCGCGGTTCCGCCGTGCCGCCCTGATCGGCGCGCTGCTGCTCGCGGTACTCGCGCTGACCGGCTGCGTCACCGTGCAGCTGAAGGCAACCGTGCACTCCGACGGCACCGTCTCGGGCACCGCCCGGATCGGCGTCGCGAAGTCGCTGGCCAGCCTCGGCGGCGGCTCGGCCCTGGCTGACCTCAAGTCGCAGGACACCTGCGATTTTGGTGGGAAGAAGGGCACCACCAAGGACTTCGACGACGGCACCTACGTCGGCATCGACTGCAGCTTCAGCAACGTCACGCTGGCCGAGTTCAACGCCGGCGAGGACGGCCCGAAGCTGACCCGCGAAGGCGACAAGTTCCATCTGACCGGCAGCCTCAACGTGCTCCAGTCGATCGCCGACGGCTCGGGCCCGTCGGCCTCCGGTTCGGCGAGCGGCCCGGCGACTGCCACCGCGATACCGAGCGGCCTGCCGACGGACCTGTCCAGCTTGCTGCCCTCCGGTTTTCCGACCGACCTGTCCAGCCTGCTGCCCTCGGGTTTCCCGACCGACCTGTCTAGCTTGCTGCCTTCGGGCTTCCCCACGGATCTGTCCAGCCTGCTGCCGTCCGGCTTCCCGACCGACCTGTCCGGCCAGCTGCCCTCGGGCAGTGGCGGGCTGCCGTCCGGGCTGGACCCGTCCACTCTGCTGAAGACCGCCAAGATCTCCTTCGCGTTCACCTTTCCCGGCAAGGTCGACTCCAGCAAGGGCAAGGTAACCGGCAAGACGGTCACCTTCAGCCCGGATTCCAGCGGCAACGTCAACTTCGAGACCACCGCGGCCGCCAAGGACTCCGGCAGCCTGGGCGGACTCGGCAGCACCGCCTGGATCGGCCTGGTGGTGCTGGTGCTCGTCGTGCTCGCGCTGGTGGCCCTGTTGCTGCGCCGGCGCAACCGGCCGCCCGCCCAGCCGGCCTTCGCGGGCGGCTACCCGGGACCTGACCCGCAGTACCCGCCGACCGGCTACCCAGCGCAACAGACCCAGCCCGGCGTCTCGGCCCAGCCGTTCTACCCAGCCCAGCCCGGCTACCCAGCCCAGCCGGGATACCCAGACCAGCCCGGCTACCCAGCCCAGCCAACTCAGCCTGGTTACGAAGGCCAGCCCTACCAGACCCAGCCCTATCAACCACCCCAACCGCCGCCCTACGGGAATCAGCCCTATCAAGATCAGCCGTACCAGGGCCCGCCGAACCAGGGCCCGCCGAACCAGGGCCAGCCAAACCAAGGCCAGCCAAACCAAGGCCCGCCGAACCAAGGCCAGCCGAACCAGGACCAGCCGTATCAGGGTCAGCCCTACCAGCCGGACGGCCCGCCGCCGACCTACCAGCCACCGCCAGCCGAGCCGAATCCGTGGGGGCCGCCGCCGCCCGGCTACTCCGACCCGGCGTAACACCCGGACAGGCCGCCGTACCCGGACGAGCCGCCGGCTCGCTGATTCGAACAGTTGCCCGGCCGGGCCGGTACCCGATACCCCGGCCGATGTGGAACCATGAGCAGGTGCGTCCTGCCCTGCCGTTGCTGACTTCGCGTCGCCACATCGATCTTTTACGGGTGGCCGGCGCAGGCTGTTGATCCCCCCTTCGGCTTTTTGCCCCGCACGATCAGGCAATTTTGAAGGGAATTACCCCGAATGGCAGCGGGTAAAGGACAAGGTCAGTGGGCCCTCGGCTATCGCGAGCCGCTGAACCCGAACGAGCGCAGCAAGCGCGACAACGACGGCCTGCTGGTCAAGCAGCGGATCATCGACATCTACCAGTACACCGGTTTCGACGGCATCGATCCGGGCGACCTGCGTGGCCGGTTCCGCTGGTACGGCCTGTACACCCAGCGCGCCGAGGGCATCCCCGGTGGCAAGACCGCGATCCTGGAGCCGGAAGAGCTTGACGCCAAGTTCTTCATGATGCGGGTCCGGATCGACGGTGGTGCGCTGACCACCGAGCAGCTACGGGTGATCGGCGAGATCGCCAGCACCTACGGCCGGGACGTCGCCGACATCACCGATCGGCAGAACATCCAGCTGCACTGGATCCGGGTCGAGGACGTGCCGACGATCTGGGACAAGCTGGAAGCCGTCGGGTTGAACACCACCGAGGCTTGTGGCGACACCCCCCGGGTGATGCTGGCCTGCCCGCTGGAGGGGGTCGCCGCCGACGCCCTGGTGGACGGCACCGACGCCTTGCGCGAGACGGTGGACAACTACCTCGGCGATCCGGCGTTCTCCAACCTGCCCCGCAAGTTCAAGACGTCGATCTCGGGCTGCGCGCAGCACTGCGTCAACCACGAGATCAACGACGTTGCCTTCGTCGGCGTCCATGATGCCGACGGCGTCGCCGGCTTCGACCTGTGGGTCGGCGGCGGGCTGTCCACCAACCCGATGTTCGCCAAGCGGATCGGGGTGTTCGTCCAGCCGGCCGAGGTGGCAGAGGTCTGGGCCGGGGTCTGCGGGATCTTTCGCGACTACGGTTACCGACGCTCGCGCAATCACGCCCGGCTGAAGTTCCTGATGGCCGACTGGGGCCCGGAGAAGTTCCGTGAGGTGCTGCAATCGGAATACCTGCACCGGGAACTGCCGGACGGCCCGGCGCCGGCCGCCTCGCCGAACCACCGCGACCACATCGGAGTGATCACCCAGTCCGACGGCCGGCTCGCGGTCGGGGTGACTACCAAGTCCGGCCGCACCAGCGGAAGCGTCCTGAGCCGGGTTGCCAAGCTGGCCGAATCGTTCGGCAGCGGTCGGATTCGCACCACCGCCCAGCAAGGCCTGGTCGTGCTCGACCTGGCACCGGAATCGGTCGAGCAGGTGGTCGCCGAACTCGACCAGCTCGGCCTGTCTGCCCGGCCGTCGAAGTTCCATCGGGGCACCATCGCCTGTACCGGAATCGAGTTCTGCAAGCTCGCGCTGGTGGAAACCAAGGGTCGCGCCGAGACCATCCGCACCGAGCTGGAACGCCGGATGCCAGATTTCGACACCCCCATCACGATCAATGTCAACGGCTGCCCGAACTCCTGCGCCAGGTTCCAGGTTGCCGACATCGGTTTCAAGGGCATCGTGCAAAAGGTCAAGCGGGACGACGGATCCTTCGTCGACGCCGAGGCATTCCAGGTGCATCTCGGCGGCCAGCTCGGCTCCGAGGCAGCATTGGGACGCAAGTTCCGCGGCTTGAAGGTCACCGCCGAAGAAGCGCCCGACTATGCCGAACGGATCCTGACCGGCTACCTGCAGCGGCGAACCGAAGGTGAGTCCTTTGCCGGCTACGTGACCAGGGCAGACGAGGACTGGCTGCTGTGAGCTGGCGGGCCGAAGGGAGCGCCGCGGAATGACCGAGCGGGCCGCGCCGTTTCACTGTCCGTACTGTGCCGACGAGGATCTGCGACCATTCGGCGAGACCCATGGCCAGTGGCGATGCGGTGCCTGTCAGCGAGTTTTTGCCTTGAAGTACCTGGGCATTGCCGCTGACTGGATTACCGCCCCGGTTACCGGAGGAGGTAACACATGAGCGAGGAACGAGCGAGGAGCGGAGCGAATCCAGCGATGAGCGCTCGCGCGAAGAGCCAATTATGAACATGAGTGAGCATCGCAGCGAGGAACGAGCGAGGAGCGGAGCGAATCCAGCGATGAGCGCTCGCGCGAAGAGCCAATTATGAGCGTGCGGCAGGTTAGCTTGCAATCGTTGGCGGAACGCGCCGGCGACGAGCTTGACGGCGCGCCGGCAGCCGACATTCTCCGTTGGGCGGTCGAACAATTCGGCAACGACTGGTGCCTGACCTCGTCGATGGCCGACGCCGTCCTGCCGCACTTGGCCTCCGGAGTGGCGCCCGGCGTCGACGTGATCTTTCTCGACACCGGTTACCACTTCGCGGAGACGATCGGGATGCGTGACGCGGTTGCCGCCGTGCTGCCGGTCACCGTCCGGACCATCCTGCCGTTACGAACGGTCGCCGAGCAGGACGCGGAGTTCGGTGCCAGGCTGCACGATCGCGATCCGAACGCCTGCTGCGCGATGCGCAAGGTAGAGCCGCTCGAACGCGCGCTGGCGCCCTACCGCGCTTGGGCCTCCGGCCTGCGCCGGGCCGACTCGGCGAGCCGGGCCGGCGTCCGGGTGGTGGAGTGGGATGCCAAGCGAAATATGGTGAAACTCAATCCGATCGCGGCCTGGACCGACGAGCAGGTGGCTGCCTACATCGCCGAGAACGGCATCCTGGTCAACCCGTTGCTGTCCGATGGCTACGGCTCCATCGGCTGTGGGCCGTGCACCCGGCGGCTGCTCCCTGGCGAGCAGGCCCGGGCCGGTCGGTGGGCCGGTACCGACAAGATCGAATGCGGCCTGCACACCTGAGCCGGCCGGCCGGTCCCCGCGCGCGTCCGGGAGAGGCTGACCATCCAGTGCCGCGCCGAGCACTGAGCTCGCCGACCAGTGAGGCAGCCACTACTCCTGCCACCAGCATTCCCCCGGCAGCCAGACTGCCCACGAGCAGCACACCGGCGCCGGCCTCGACCGGCCAGGTAGCGCCCACCAGCCATCCCTCCGCTGCTACCCCCAACGCCCGCGCGAGGGCGACGAGTGCCTGCCGGGCTGGCAGCACGCCGACACCGAACCGGCCACCCAGGAGACGGCCGGCCCTGCGCGCTGCCGCCACACTGGCCGCGTCGGCCGCCGTGCTGGACGTCCACTGGCACGCCCTGTCTCGAATATGGGCTTCGTTTCGGCTTTACCGGAAACCGGAAACCCGCCCAGCGCGGTCGCCAGGGGCGCGGACGGCCGTACCCGCCGTCCCGACCGCTTGCGGATCCCTCGGCGTGCCGATCCAGAGTTGGCGAACCCCCCGGTTCGGGATTCGCCTAGTCTGCTCGGCATGGGTGAACTGACCGGGCCGGAGGCACGCTCCTCGTCCGTCATGATCATCGACCTACCCCCGGCCGAAATCCGGAGCCGGCTGGCCGAGGCGATGGCGATCTACGTGGCCGCGATGGGCTACTCGCCGGTCAGCGGCAGCCAGCGTGGCGCGCACGTGCTCAAACACGCGGAACTCGACTCCTTCCGGTGCCGGGCCGCGCTGGACGACCGGGGCGTCATGCTCGGTTTCGGTTACGGCTACACCAGCCTGCCCGGCCAGTGGTGGCACGACCTGGTGCGGCGGGCGGTCAAGCAGGACGCGGCGACCTGGCTGAGCAGCGCCTTCGAGCTCTCGGAGCTGCACGTCTCACCCGCCGTGCAGGGTGCCGGCCTCGGCGAAAAGGTACTCCGGTCACTGGCCGACGGGCTGCCGCACCGGACGATGCTGCTGTCCACGCCCGAGGGCGACAACCGGGCCTGGCGGCTGTACCGGCGGCTGGGGTTTCTCGACCTGGCCCGCAACCACCTGTTTCCCGGCGACCACCGGCCGTTCGGGGTGCTCGGCGCGCGGCTGCCGTTCCTGGACCGGAGCGCGCTCAGCCCGCAGCGGTAACCACCGGGACGGTGGCCAGGTTGCTCCACACCTCGCGGGTCGCCTTGGACCGGTTGAAGGTGATGAAGTGGATGCCGGGAACACCTTCGGCGAGCAGCCGCTCGGCCAGCTTGGATGCCTCTTCGATGCCCAGTGCCCGGACCGACTTCGGATCGTCGGCAACCGCCTCGAAACGCGCCTGCAGGTCAGCCGGGAACGGCGCCCCGGACAGCTGCTCGGAACGCTGGATGGTAGCCATCCGGGTCACCGGCATCAGCCCGGCCAGCAGCGGAACCTGGCAGCCGGCCGCGGCCACCCGATCGCGTAGCCGCAGGTAGTCATCGGCGACGAAGAACATCTGGGTGATTGCGTAGTCCGCCCCGGCCCGGCACTTGGCGACGAACTGCGCGGTGTCGTCCTCGACCGTCTGCGAGCGTGGATGCTTGTACGGGAAGGCGGCAACCCCGACGGTGAAGTCGCCGTGCGCGCGGACCAGTTCCACCAGGTCGCTGGCGTAGGCCAGCCCGTCCGGGTGCCGCACCCATTCGCCCATCGGGTCACCGGGCGGGTCGCCGCGCAGCGCCAGCACGTTGGAGATGCCGGCGTCGGCCAGTCGGCCGATGATCGAGCGCAGCTCGGCTATCGAATGCCCGACGGCGGTCAGGTGCGCCACCGGCAGCAGCGTGGTGTCGCTGGCCAACTGTTCGGTGATCTCGATGGTGTGGTCGCGGGTAGCACCACCGGCGCCGTAGGTGACCGAGACGAAGTCCGGCTGCAGCGATTCCAACTCGCGGATGGTGGTCCACAGCAGCCGGTCGTCATCGGGAGTCTTCGGCGGGAAGAACTCAAAGGAAAAAGTGGGCTTTCCCGCAGCAAAACAGTCCCTCACCGAGCGCGCCATCCCCTCAGCGTAATGTCCGCAACCGTGGCTGCGCGTGATGACCCCTCTGAGCTGGCCATCCCGCTGACCGAACGAGTGACCGGCGAACTCGGCCGATTCCTCGACGAACACGCCGCCCTGCTGCTGTCCTTCCACCCCGATCTGGCCCTGCTGGCCGACGCCGTGCGGGCCGCGGTGCTGGCAGGCGGCAAGCGGCTGCGACCGACTTTCGCCTACTGGGGCTGGCGATGCGTGCAGCCAGCCGGGCTGGCTGGTGAGGCCGAACTGGTCCGGGCGGCGGCCAGCCTGGAGCTGCTGCAGGCCTGCGCGCTGGTGCACGACGACGTGATGGATTCCTCGGCTACCCGGCGCGGTCAACCCGCCGCGCACGTCCGGTTCGGCGCGATCCATCGCGAGCACGGCTGGCCCGGATCGCCGGAAACCTTCGGTAGGTCCGGGGCGATCCTGCTCGGTGACGTGCTGCTGTCCTGGGCCGAGGAGATGTTCACCGGCGCGATCAGCCTGCTCCCGCCGGCCAGAGCCGCGGCCGCCGAACGGCAGTTCGACCTGATGCGCACCGAGGTGGTGGCCGGTCAGTTCCTCGACGTACTCGCCCAGACCCGGGGTGCGTTCGATCCGGACGAGGCATTACGGGTTATCCATTACAAAACCAGCAAATACACCGTCCAGCGACCGCTGCTGCTCGGCGCCGAAGCAGCCGGCGCCGGGCCGGTCGCCCTTGACCGGCTGGCCAGCTACGGCTATGCCCTGGGCGAGGCGTACCAGCTGCGCGACGATCTGCTGGGCGTGTTCGGTGACCCCGCCGAGACCGGCAAGCCGGCCGGCGACGATCTGCGCGAGGGCAAGCGAACCCTGCTGGTGGCGCTCGCGGCCCAGTCCGCCGACGCCGGCCAGCGGCAGCTGCTGGAATCCGGGGTGGGCAATCCGGCGCTGACCGAGGACCAGGTCGGCGAGCTGCGGGCGATGCTGCGGGCCACCGGCGCCCGTGACCAGGTCGAGCGGCGGATCGCCGAGCGCAGCGCCGCGGCCGCCGACTGCCTGGCCGGTTCCGAAC
>JALYVK010000095.1 GCA_030853265.1 Actinomycetota bacterium | reverse complement strand
CGATCACGCCGACCACCGCGGCGGCGGCGGCCGGCAGCCGGTCGGCGCCGACGACGTGCGGCCCGTGCGGATTGGCGCCGGCCAGGAACAGGAACGCGATCAGGCAGCTGGCCAGCACCAGTGCCCAGCGGATCTCGTGCCCGGTGACCGGCCGGCCCTGCCTGCGGCGCAGCAGCAGGGCGAACAGCAGGCCGCTGATCAACAGCGGCTGCACCACGGCCAGATCGCCCAGGTGCAGGGCGACCACCTGCAGGCTCAGCCCGATGACGTCGGTCACGATGCCGGCCAGCCACAGCCGGTGCCTCAGGGTCGCCCCGACGAACCGGGCCAGCGCGCCGACCTTGAAGCCGTGCACCTCGGGCACCTCGGCGGCACTGGAATGCTTCAGGTTGGTCGAGGCGGCGAAGGCCAGCGCCGACCCGAGACTCAGCCCCACGACGAGCCAGGGCACGGCCATCCAGCGCTCCGTCCGTCAGCTGCCCGCTCGGGTCTCTACGCCGCCAGAATCGGTCGGCTTGCGAAGGGTAACCCGTGGGTGCCGCTACCGGCGTCATCGCCGGGGCCGGCCATCGGCGGTTTCTCAGGTTGGCCGAGCCCGGCCAGCGGGCGGTCGGCTGGGCAAGATGCCGTCATAGCGGCGCTCTGAGCCATCTGCACCGCGTCTTTGCGTTACTTGTGAGCTGGTGACAGTACTATTGGCGACCGTGCCTAACGACCCGACACCGCAATCGCCGAGCCCGCTACCGCCGAAGCCGCGGGGCTTGGCCGGCAGCGGTCGCGGATGAGAATCGCGCACGTCACCGATTGCTACCTGCCGCGGATGGGTGGCATCGAACGGCAGGTCGACGGGCTGAGCAGGATCCAGGCCGCCCACGGTCACGACGTCGAGGTGATCACCTCCGTCCCGTCCGGTTCCGGTGCCGAGCGCTCGTCCTCGGTACCGGTGATCGGGCCGTCCAAGCAGGGCTCGGAACCAGGCTCGATCCGCTACCTGGCCACCCTGAGTGGCCGGCGCGCGGTGATCGAGGGCGGCTATGACCTGGTGCATGTGCACGCCTCGACCTTCTCGCCGCTGTCCTACCTGGCCGCCGGTGCCGCGAGCCGGGACGGCGTGCCGACCGTGGTCACCCTGCATTCGCTGTGGTCCTGGGCCACCCCGATCTTCCGTGGCTTCGACCTGGGGCTGGACTGGCGGCGCTGGCCACTGACCTGGACCGCGGTCAGCGAGGCCGCCGTCCAGTCGCTGTCCGGCGTGCTGCGTGCGGGCACCCCGATCTCGGTGCTGCCCAACGGCGTCGCGCCGGAACTCTGGCGGCCGGCCCGGCTGCCCCGCGACCCGAATCGGGTGGTGATCGTCAGCGTTATGCGGCTGGCCGCGCGCAAGCGTCCGATGCACCTGTTGAAGATGCTGCGAGCGGTCCGCGCCCAGGTACCGCCCGGCGTGCGCGTCGAGGCAAAGATCATCGGCGACGGTCCCAAGCGCGAGTCGATGCTGGATTACCTGCGCAAGCACCGGATGACCGACTGGGTGGAGCTGACCGGCCAACTGGACCAGCCGACCATCCGGCGGGTATTCGACGATGCCGATCTCTACATCTCACCGGCCACCCTGGAATCGTTCGGGATCGCGGCGTTGGAAGCGCGCTGTTCGGGGCTGCCGGTGGTGGCCTTCGCCGGCACCGGGGTGTCGGATTTCATCGTGCACGAGCGCAACGGGTTGCTGGTCAGCGGTGATGCCGAGATGGCCGCCGCCCTCGCCTCGCTGGTGCGCTCGACCGAGGCCCGGACGGCCCTGACCGAGCACAACCTGGCCACCGAATCCGGTTTCTCCTGGGCGAGCGTGCTCAGTACCTGCGAGGACGTCTACGCCGACGCCTTCGAGCAGGCCGGCCGGGTGATGCCCCCGATCGGACCGCTGGCCGACATCGCCACCGGATGAGCTTTCGGCTGGTGTCCTTTCACGCCCATCCGGACGACGAGGCGCTGCTGACCGCCGGCACGCTGGCCCGGGCTGCAGCCGAAGGGCACCGGGTCACCCTGGTGGTGGCCACCTCGGGCGAGGCGGGCCTGTCCGACAGCGCGCCGGGTGCGGCGTTGGCGGCCCGTCGGCTTGCCGAGCTGCGGCGATCGGCAGCCGCGCTGGGCTGCGCGCGGGTGGTCGAGCTGAACTACCCGGATTCGGGAATGCACAATGAACACAGAGGTTTTGCCGCCCTCCCGGTGGACGAGCCGGCGGCCCGGCTGGCCGAGATTCTCAGCGAGGAACGGGCCGACGCGCTGACGGTCTATGACCGGCACGGCGGGTACGGGCATCCAGATCACGTGCAGGTGCACCGGGTCGGGCACCGGGCGGCAGAGCTCGCCGGCACCCAGGTGGTGTTGCAGGCGACCGTGGACCGGACCGCCCTGCTGCGAGCGCTGTGGTTTCTGAACAAGGCGAAACTCGCTCCGGCCGATTTCGCACCGGAGCGGATGCGGGCGGCCTACACTGAGCGGTCCGCGATCACCCACCGGGTGAACGTGCGCGGTTACCTCGATCAGAAGCGGGCTTCGATGCGCGCGCATGCCACCCAATCCGCCGGCGGATCGGACACCCGGACGCTGGCCTACTGCCTGAAACTCCCCCGGCCGCTGTACCGGCTAGCCTTCGGCACCGAGTGGTTCGTCGAGACCGGTCGGGCCGGCGCGGACCGAACCTCGGACGACATCTTCGACACGCTGCGGTAAGCAGCCAGGGCTCAGCGGAGTTCGGCCAGCGGCTCGATCGCATCGGCGAACACCCTTGCAATGCCGGCATATCCGAGATCGTTGGGATGGAAATGATCGGCAGCCAGCTTGCCGCGCCAGCTGGTCGTCTCGCGCTGGCGCAGATCGGCCAGCACCAGCCCGCGATCGGTGACGGCTCGCTGCAGGCTGCGGTTCAGGGCGTCGGCGGTCGCGTTCGGATTGGGCAGGTTGGCGACCACGGTGCCGGCCGGCAACCGCTGCAGCAGCACCTCGAAACCGGCCGGCAGTTCCAGCCGGTACCTGCGCCGGAACAGGTCATTGGAGCCGATCAGCAACGTCACCAGGGCCGGCGGCGTCGGCAACGCCTGCAGCGCCGGCAACTGCCGGTCGAGCACATCCGACACCCGCGCGCCGCTGACCGCCAGGTTCAGCACTCGCGAGATTCGCCCTTGCGCGATGAGCTGTTCGGCGAGCTGGCCGACCCAGCCGCGGTCGTGCCCGGACGCCCCGATCCCTTGGCTGAGCGAGTCGCCGAGCACCACCCAGAGCGGCCCGGAACCGGCCACTGCCAGCCGGTTGTCCCGCTGCCAGGCTGCCGCGTACGGCTCGACCTGGTCCTGTACCTGGCGAACCCCCGGTAGCAACCTGGCCGCCAGCGACACGAACGGCCCGACCGGCCGGCCGCTGAGGTTGGAGTAGTCGAAGTCGGTCACAGCATCGGATCGGGGTCGAAGCCGAGCAGTACCCGTCCGGTGATCTCGTAGCCCTGCCCGCTCAGCGCGTAATGCTGGGTGGTGGTGTTCACGTCTCGCAGCGCCCGTTGCAGCGGGCTGTCGGCATAGATCGCCACGGTGCCCGCATTGTGAAAGCAGAGCGAGACGGCCTGTGCCGCCTGCTCGGTGCCGTACACCGCCGCCAGCCGCGCGACGGCCCGCTCGGCCGGCGTCGGCACCCGGCCGGCGTCCGCCGCATCGCGCAACGCCTGCAGGCTGGCGCCGAGATAGACGGCGCCGG
Source organism: Actinomycetota bacterium (assembly GCA_030853265.1). Classification (GTDB taxonomy): domain Bacteria; phylum Actinomycetota; class Actinomycetes; order Mycobacteriales; family Jatrophihabitantaceae; genus Jatrophihabitans_A. Next base: position 9,267 of record JALYVK010000095.1, on the reverse strand, counting down.
ATTCGACCATCGCGGCGGCCCGGGCCACCGTCGCCTGCACCACCGCGCGTTCGGCAAGCCGGCTGCTCGAGCCGTATCGAACCCGGTCCAGCTGACCGGTGAGCTCGGCCAGCGCCCGGCTCGCGATACCGAGCGGGACTGCGGCCAGCAACGGATACAGCAGTGAACGCAAGGGGATCCGCCACATCGCACCGGCCGGCCAGGGCGTCGTGGTAGCCAGGTCGATCGCATGCTCGGGCGGCACGTACAGCCCCCGCACCTGGTAGTCCACGCTGGCGGTCCCGCGCAGCCCGATCACCTGCCAGTTCTCGATGAACTCCACCGATGCCCGTGGCATCAACAACGCCCGGGCCGTCGGCGGGCCGTCGCCGGTCAGCATGGCCGCGCCGACCACCCAGTCGCAGTGCTGGGTCCCGCTGCCGAAGCTCCACCGGCCGTCCACCAGGTAGCCGCCGTCGGGTTGGGGTGTTGCCCGACCGCCCGGCATCAGCGCGCCGCCGCACAACTCCGAGCCGGTGGCGAACATCCGGCGGGCGGCGTCCTCGGCGAGCAGCGCACCGGCGACGTTGCTGGCCACTCCGGTCGCGGCACACCAGCCGGTCGAGGCATCCGCCTCGGCCAGCGTCCGCAGCAGCCGGACGACCTGAGCCGGCTCGGCCTCGAATCCACCGAGTTCGACGGGCAACCACAGCCGGAAGACGCCCGCCGCATGCAGCCCCTCGACGATGTCGTCGGGCAGCTGACCGGCCTGCTCGATCTCCGCGCCCCGGTCGCGGATCTTGCCAGCCAGCTCGTCCACCGCCTGGAAAACCTGTTGCAGGTCCGACATCGCAGCGCTCACCCTCCGTGACCGGGTCGGCGACCGTGCCGACCGGTTCTCAAACTATCGCCCCAGTGCTGAATTAGCTTGCCTTATGCGCTAGATCGCGTCCCAGCGCTGTAGCCAGTGAAATGCCAGCCAGCCGAACGGCACCGGCAGCCAGAAGGTGGCCAGCCGGAACAGCAGGACGGCGCTGATCGCGGCGGCGCTGGCCATCCCGGCGGCCGCCAGCCCGGTCGACAGCGCGACCTCGACTGCGCCCAGGCCGCCCGGGGTCGGGGCCACCGAGGCTATTGCCGCACCGGCCAGGTACACCACCGCGACCTGGCTGATCCGTACGTTGCCGTCGAAGGCGTGCACCGAGAACCACAGCGCCGCGATGTAACAGCCGCTGAGCAGCAGCGCGCCCGACACGCCCTCGGCCAGCTTCACCGGGTTGGTCAGCAGGTTCAGCAGCCGGGGCATCGCCTCGCGCAGCGGCGGCAACACCCGGTTCAGTAGCCAGTGTCGGGTCATCGGCACCGCCAGCGCCAGCGCGGCCAGCGCCACCAGCGCCCCGATCGCGCCGAACGCCCAGCCCGGGATCGGCAGGCTGTGGCGGGCCGAGGCTCCGGTGGCCGCCGCGAACGCGATCAGCAGCAGGACGTGCGAGACGCCGTTGACCACCTGCGACAGCCCGACGCTGGTCGCGGCGCCGGTGATGCTGACCCGCGCCTTGCGCAGGTAGCGGATGTTGATGGCCAGGCCGCCGACCGACGGCGGCGTGACGAAGCCGGTAAACGAGGCCGCCACCTGCACCAGGGCAGTTCGCGGGAAGGACAGCCGCTCCCGGACGTAACCGGTCAGCGAGAGCGCGGCGGCCAGGTAGCTGGCGGCCGAGGCAGCGAGCACCAGCGGCACCCACCGCCAACGAGCCTCGGACAGCAGGGTGATCAGGTTGACCGAGCTCAGCTGCCCGACGATCAGGTAACCCGCCACCAGGACGGCCACGATCGAGACGATGGTGCGGGGCCGGACCCGTTCGACCCTGACCAGCTCGGGTACCCGGACGTGGCTGGCGCCCTGGATCTCCTCGCGAACCGCCTCGATCAGGCCGCTGTCCTGCCGGATCGCCTCGCGGGTCTCCCGGGTCAGCGCGATCGGCTGCAATACCGGCACGATCGCCGCCAGCTCGTCGCCGGTGAGCGCGCGCCGGGCACTGGCCACCGCCCGATCGACGCCGGCCAGCCGCGCGCTGCTGATCAGCAGCTGCACCCGGTCCAGGCTGATCCGCAGGTCGGTGGCGAACACCGTGCCGTCCTGCGGGATCGGCAACAGCAGCTGGCCCTCCGGCGTGACCAGGACGCTTGAGGCGGTCAGGCCACGATGGGTGAGCCGGTTGTGGTGCAGCCGGTTGGCGATTCGCCACAGCTCGTCCAACTGCTCGGCGGACGGTTCGGTCAGCGCGGTTCCGACCAGGTGCTCATAGACCAGCGCGATGGCGTCCGGGCCGCAGCGCACGCCGGCCAGCAGCCTCGGCATCGGGACCTGAGCCGAACTCGCGGCCATCGACAGCAGCGAGCGATGTTCGGCGACCCGCTCGAGTGACAGCGCCGGCGCCGGCGCGATCTCCTTGCGGATCCGGATCAGCCGGTAGACGTTGTAGACCGCGCCGGAGGCGATCAGCTCCCGGTCCAGCACCTGCACCGCCAGCCGCTCGCCGGCCTGGGTGACGGCCAGGTAGCGGCGGCCGCCGTCGGCGTCCGAATCCAACCGCTGGAAGCTCGTCAGTTGCAGGCCGCGGGCATCCAACGCCGCCACCAGCTGTTCGGCGGTCGGCCGCAAGCTGGTCCGACCGGCCGCGTACCGCACCGCGATACCGACGATCGCCCCGATCACCAGGCTCAGGCTCAGCGACAGCAGCGAGGCCTGGGTCGCGGTGAACACCGACAGGACGTAGAGCGCGGTGACAGTGACCAGCAGCCCGCTCCACAACGGGTCGGCGGCCAGGCCGGTCACCGCCACGAAGGCCAGCAGCGCCACCAGGTAGGTGTCGAACGGCTGGACCGAGCCGCTGGCGCCGACCCTGGTCAGCGCCTCGTTGAGCTGGCTGTGCGGGAACTGGCCTACCAGCCGGTCCAGCCCCTCGACCACGCCGATCGCCAGCAGGCCGGTCAGCAGCGCCTCGATCAGCCGGCGGGTCTGACCGCGGACGATCTCCCGGATCATGAATGCCAGCGGGATAACCAGCGCCCCGAACGAGGTGAGCAGGCTGAATGCCCTGATGAAGACATGCGGAACCTCACCGAGCAGCCGGGCCAGGTCGTCGTTGGCACCGCGACTGGTGTCCTGGGCGACGATGCCGATGCCGACCAGCAGCAGCCCACCTACGAGCAACCCGATCAGCCGGACCAGGTCCAGCGAGCGCCGGACCCGACCCGGACCCGAATCGTCAATGACGACCGGGGGTGGGTTGATCGCCGCGAGATCTCCGGCGATGCCGGCCTCGACGTCCATCCGTTATGCGCGCCCTTCGAAGCTGACAGTGTTCGAAGCGTATTACAGCCGGCCTGGGGTTTTCCGCAGGAGCGAGCAGGCGCAGCGGGCGGACCGTACCTCGCGGCGAGCCCCGATGGACTCCGCAATCGCCGAATTACCAGCAATTGCGGGGTCCGTGGCTGTGGCGAAACCGCTCAGCGCGGTCAGGAGTCGAGCCGGCGGGGCGGGCGCACCCGGCGGCCCCGGCCACCGAACTCATCCAGGTCGTCGGTGAAGTAGCCGGACTTCCACAGCGGCATGCTCGCCCGCAGCGCCAGGTACATCTCGAAGCAGCGCTGATCGTCGTCGAGGTCATCGCCGAAGATCTCGTGCATGCGCTTGAGCCGATAGCGAATCGTCTGCGCGTGCTTGCCCAGGTGCGCGGCCAGCGCCGGCGCGCTGCCCCGCGTCTCGAGCCAGGCCAGCATCGTTTCGGCAATGATCCGGCGGCTGTTGGGCGCCTGCCGGAACAGCGGGGCCAGCGCCGACTGGCTCAATCGCTGCCGGAGCAACGGCTCGGAGTGCAGCCATAGCGTCGCGATGTGCTCGGAGCAGTCCAGCATCGGCTGACGGGGCAGCACGCCGTTGTGCATCAGCTCCATGCCGCGCCGGGCCCACCGCAGCGAGGCGACCGCGTCAGCCAGTGGCACCGGGCAGCCGATCGAGATCGAATGCCCGGCGAAGATGGTGGCGAGCTCCGCCCGCGCCTCGGCGTCACAGGGCACCGGATGCAGCACCATCGGTACCGGGCCTCGAAGATTTGCCAGTGTTCGAGGGTGCAATCGCCGCGGCGGCGGCAGCGCCAGCTCGACCGAGCGCTCGACCACGATCATCACCAGCTCGCGCGGCACCGTCCAGTTACCGGTCGCGGCCAGCTGGTTGATCTCGCGCGGGGTGCTGGTGGCGGCGTTGAGAATCAGTTCGAGCAGACGTTCCCGCCACTGGTAGGCGGCGTCGGAGAGCTGGTTCTGGGCTTCCTGAAAACCGACCACCGACTGCTCGGTGAGCTCGTTCATGAAGTCGAACAGCCCGTCGCCCAGCTCGCCCAGCGTGCTCAAGGGCAACCCTTGATCCAGCGCTAGCGCGTGCAGGCTCTTCCACGCGATCCGGGCACCGATCTGGTAGGCGGATCGCAGCGCATCCAGGCTGCGACCGGCGAATGCCTCGCCGCGGCCGATCCTGCGGAAGCACTCGTCAACCTCTTCCCGCGAGACCGCCGGATCGGCGATCCGGTCGACGAAATAGGTGATTGCCTGCCAGACGCCGGACCTGGTCGTCTCGAGGTAGCTCTCATCCGGCTCGCGGGCGTACTCGGCGATCTGCCGGCTGATCTCACCGGCGATCTGGGTGGTCAGTTCAGCCAGGAGTGGACGCATCACGTCGGCGAGCTCGACCGGCACCAGCGGGGCGTCGCGGGCACCGGTCACCGGCACGGCAACCACCTACCGCGCCGATTCGGAGGGCGGGATCGGATGGCGGCTTATTCTGAACCTCCGAGAGTCGGTCAAGCGTCCGGTTGCTGACAAATGCACTGAGTGCACCTTGCACAACAAGACCGGTGCTGGCAATAGACAGTTCGCCCTGGTTGTTCAGACAGCCGGTTGCTCAGACAGCCGCCAGTCTCCGAGCACGGCCGGGGCCAGCGCCCCTGAACCCGCTGGCGGTAGTCGGGGCGCGACTACCGCCAGCGGGTTGCTCTAGCGGGTCAGATGATGACCAGCGGCCCCAGGTTGGTGGTGATCAGGTACGGGATCGGTGTCTGGAAGCTGACCGGCTGGCCGGCCACCCACGCTCCCGCACAGCCCGCGCTCGGCGCCGAGACGGTGAGCAGGTGACCGGCCGGCGCGAACGCCAGCCGCTGGCTGGCATTGGTGTAGGTCGCGTCGGCACTGCCGACCAGGTTGAAGACGCACGGGCCGTTGTTGACGTTCAGGTTGATCCCGCTGACCACCGCGGTGGTGACGCCGCCGGTCTCTGAGATCGCGTTGAAGATCCAGGTGCCCACGTGGGTCAGGGTGACCGGCGGTGGCAGTGGAGCCGAGATGGAGCAGCCGTTGTAACCAGAACTCAGGATCTGGGCCATGTTCGGGCCCGGTTGTGCCCCGAGGTTGACGGTGCCCGCGTTGACGCTGGCCAGGCACTGGATCAACGCTCCGCTCGCCAGGTTCTTGAACACCAGGGCCGGCGCCGAGCTCGTGCTGGTCGCCGCGCCGTTGAACTTAGCGACGCCGGTGCTCACCCCACCGGCCGTCACCTTGAACGGGGTGGCGGCGGCAGTGGCGGCACTGACTCCGACGGCAAGCGCGGCAACTGACGCGCCGGCCACCAGCAGAAGCCGTTTCAGGTTGAAGGACATGAGGATCTCCGATCGGGGTGCGGACGGGTGACACACGCCGGTCCAGGCGGGCTGCCGTCCGAGTCCGATATTCGGTGGCCGGCCAGTGTTAAGACCGATTGTGATAAATGCACGATCCTCAGAAATCAACCTGGGAACAATAGGCAGCTTGTCCGATTGTTACCGGGTCAGAACACCAACCGCCCGTTGCTGAGGTTCAGGCTCACGGTGTTGCCCGTGCCCGGGATGAGCCCAGACCGGCTCACGGTGACCTGGGCACACATCGGCACGATCTCCCGCGCCATCGCAGAAGCGGCTGCGGCATCGGCGTACGCCGTCGACGCCACAGCCACTTCTCACGCACGTGCGTTCGTGGACCTCACGAGTTCCACCCACAAGCAGGATCAGGAGCTGAAGACCCCGTTCGACAGGTTCAGGCTGATCGTGTTGTTCGGGCCAGGGACCAGCAGATCGATCAGGGCAGTCGTCAACCCGCAGCCCGCGAAGATCGGGATCGTGTACGAGCCCGTCAGCGTGCCACCGTTGACGACGTCGAAGTTGCTGTTCGGATCGGATACCGCCGGAATGGTGGCAGGGATGATCGTCTGGCAGCTGTTGCCGACCGGGGTCGGGATGCCACCGACAACCACGTTGCTCAGCCGCAGGATGTACTTGGTCGAGCTCTTCACCTGCAGCGGAACCCCGCCCAGGGTGCCGGTTACGGCGCCGACCGGGATGAAGTTGACCGTCGCCGAGATCGGCACCAGGCCAATTGCCTTGAACGTCGTACTGGACGGCGGCAGCGGCAGCGTGCCGGTGAAGGTGCCGTCGGTATTGAGGATCGTCGCCAGCGTGGTCGGTCCGAGCTTCACCGAGGATCCGGTCTTGGCTATCGAGCTGTAACCGCTTGCGTCGTAGCTGACGTGCAGTGCGTCCGGGTCAGTGGCAGCGCTGGCCTGCCCGGGGATCGCGGCAACCGCGAGTCCTGCCGCCGCGACGGCCGCGATAGCGATGGCGCGCATCTTTGTTGCAGTCACTTCGTCCTCCGTGTGTAGTGCCTACTGGTTACTATCGAGTTTTGCCTTACCAAAACTGCCATTTCTCAAGCTGGCGGTGGGTGCGCCGCTCGGCGCACCCACCCACCTGACTACCTGCTTACCTGATTTTCATTGCCGTGCTTGGCTAGCTGGCCGAACTCAGGCCCGATGATCAGGGGCTGGTGATGGTCAACGCGCCCGCAACGCCACCCGCGGTCGCCGCAACCTTGTAGCTGCCGACAAAGCTGGCGGTGTGGCCGTTGCCCACGGCACCGAAGCAGCCCACGACGTTGCTGATGGCGAGCGTGTGACCGGAGCCGGCCACCGGGTTCACCGCCAGGATCTGGCTGCTGTTGGTGTAGGTGCCGTCGGTTGCGCCCGTCACGTCAAAGGTGCAGCCGGTCGCGGCCAGGTGCGCCGCGATACCCGTCAGGTTGCCGGTAGTGACCCCACCGGCCGTGGTGGAGACCGCGTTGACCAACCAGGGAGTGCTGGTCTGCGTGACGGTGAACGTCAGGCCCACGCCGGTGCAGGAAATCCAACCGGTCGAGGCAATCTTCACGATCGAGTTGCCCGACTGGCCAGAGCCCAGGACAGGTACCGAACCAGCAGCCGAGGCGCTGGTGCAGGTGATGACGATGCCGGTCGTGGTGTCGGTGAGCTTGACGCTCCCGACCGACGCCGCGGTGTAGGTACCCGAACCGGAGGCCGCGGAGCCGATCTTCGCCGTGAAGGTCGGTGCTGCTGCCGCGGTAGCCGCGCCGAGTGCCGCGATGGTCGCGGCGGCACCGATTGCGAAAGCAGCGCGCTTGAGGGACTTGTGCATGAGTGATCCTTTCGAAATGACGGGGGTGGGGTAGGTATCGCAATATTCACCGATGCAGAACGCCGACAGATAAGGAGTTTGATAAATGCTATTGTCTGCGTCCTGTGCATTTCAGTGAGGTTAACCTGCTTTACCTGCCGAAAAGTTACAACGCAGAAAGGCACCCTGGCTACCCCCGAGTAACAAATATTTTTGAAAGCCAATCGCTACCCTGTTCTTTGTGACCGAGGTACGAATCCGTCGCCAGACTTTCGACCTGCTGTACATATCTCTGATCGCCGATAGCCGGGTGCGACCGGTTGCTCTATCATCGACTCGCTTACACGAACCGACGGCCGTCGGCATGCAGACCCAACGGAGGCAACGAAGTGAGAGCTGCGGATCTGCTTCGGCGGCGAATAGGTCGGCTCCCCCGTCATACCCGGTGGTCGGCCGTCACCGCGGTCGTAGTGGCGTCGATTCTCGTCGGGACCCAAACCGCGTCGGCCGGCCCGCCTCCACTGGTGCCGATCGCGCCCCCCACCGGGCCGATCTTTCCGACCCCACCAGGCTTGCTCTTCGAGTCGTTCACCGACAACGGCGCCCTCATGATCGGCAAGAACACCGTCAGCAAGGCGAAGACCACCTTCCGGATACCCCAGACGCTCATTCACGCCTACACCACGCTTTCGGTAACGCCCGACTTCGTCGACACGAACTCCGACGGCTACGTGGTCTCGCCCGCCGGGCTCAGCCAACGCTATGGCTATTTCGCCCCGATTCGGGTGACGACGCTTGCCTTCGGCGCCATCCCGGTCAGTGCGACCGTGCAGCTCAGCCAGCCGCTGCTACCAACCGGCTACCTCGATCCGCTGAAGATCCGGCAGCGTTCGCTCCAGTCCAACGGAACCAGCCTGCCGACCTACGTCACTGGCCGACTGCTCCTGCGGTTGAGCGATGTGACTGTCGATCAGGTGCCATTACCGGTCGGCCCTGACTGCGGGACCGCGGCGCCGGTCACTATGAGCCTGTCCGGCGCCCCGCCCGCCTACCCGGGTCCCGTCGATGGTGGATTCCTCAGCGGCACCGTTGACGTCGGGGCTTTCGCCCGCTGCGGGACCGGTAGCGACGACCTGGATCCACTCTTCACCGGAATGCTGTCCGCACCGAGCAACCCGCTTATCGTCTCGCAGGGCCAGCTGGGCCTGTGGGTCTATCCACAGAGCTGCCCGTTGGGCCCGGTCGGCGGTCAAGGCTGCGTACTCCCGCCTCCCATCAAGTAGCGGCGCTGGTGCCGAGATCAGCCTCTGCGCCATTCGTTGCCCGCCCCAGCCAGTCCGGCAGTGCCGCGCGCAGTGCTAGCAGCAGCTCGACCCGGGCCGTCCGGTCACGTAGTTGCTCGCCGAACATCGCATGCAGCCGGCCCACTTGGTAGTGCACGGTCTGCCGGTGCACCCCCAGGATCCCGGCCAGCTCACCCTGGCTGCAGCCCAGCTCCAGCCAGGCCGACAGCAGCGTGGCGTACTTGGCCCGCTTGACCGGGCTGAGCGCCAGCAAAGGGCCGAGCCGGCGGCGAATCAGCTGATCGTGCAAGGCCTTTTCCGAGTGCAGGAGTAGCAACGGCAGGTGATCCTCGCAGAAAATCACCCCGGTCGGTTCGAGCAGCCCGGCCGAGCTGAGCCGGCCGGCCAGCTGCGCCCAGCGCAGCGAGGTCGGTGCCTGTGACAGCGCCACCGGGCAGCCCAGGCAGATC
>JALYVK010000037.1 GCA_030853265.1 Actinomycetota bacterium | reverse complement strand
AAGCAAGACCGCACGAGGCAAGACCGGCAGCGACACCCGGCTGCCGGCCCACTAGAGCAAACCTTGGGTCTAGAGCTCCATCAGGCCCCAGGGCGAGTTGTACTCACCGGCCAGCAACTCCAGGAGCGGCACCGCGTCGAAAGCCTCCGGGCCGAGCACGCCAGCACCGGACCAGGTCCCGTTGGCTATCAGCTCCAACGCCACAATCGGATTGACCGCGGTCTGCCAGACCACCGCCTGCGAGCCGTATTCAGCCATCGACCATTCGTTGTCGACCACGTGATAGAGATAGGTCGATCGAGGCTGGCCGTCCTTGCCGAGCCCTCGCACCCACATCCCAGCGCACGTCTTACCCCGCATCCGATCGCCCAGATCAGCCGGGTTGGGCAACGCGGCGGCCACCACGTCTCGCGGGCTGACCGAGGCACCACCGACCTGCAACGGCTCGGTCGAATCCAGCCCAAGCTTGTGCAGGGTCTGCAGTACTCCGATGAACTCCGCACCCAGGCCGTACTTGAAGGTGACCCGTTTCGCCTTGAGCCAGCGGGGTATCAGCAACACTTCCTCGTGTTCCACGTTCACGCACTCGACCGGGCCGATGCCTTCGGGAAAGTCGAAGATCTCCGGCTCGCTGAACGGCTCGGTGGTGAACCAGCCACGATCCTGCTCATAGATCACCGGCGGATTGAGGCATTCCTCGATGGTGGTCCAGATCGAGAAGGTCGGCGCGAAGATCGGCTCGCCGTCGTCCCCGGTGACCTCGAGGTTCGCCCCGTCCCGAACACCGAATTCCTCGACCTCAGAAAACAGGTGATCGCTGGCGTAGCGAGCGAAGACATCGGCCAGACCCGGCTCGACCCCGATTCCTACTAGGGCGAGCTTGCCGGCATCTTTCCATTGCTGATCAAGGGCAAACTGCTCGTCACCAAGTTTCAGACCGGTCTGGTGGAACGGATCGTCCGGGTGCGGACGCGACAGCGACATCGCCATGTCCAGGTAGTGCACGCCGGCCGCCAGCGCGGCGTTGAAGATCGGCATGGTGAAGCGCGGATCGGTCGCGCCCAGCACCGCGTCGATCCCCGACCCGGTCAGCAGCTCCCGTACCGCGGCCTCGTCCGAGGCGTCCAGCCGGACCGCGCTGAACCTGCTGTCACCCACCGCTTGGACCGCTCGCTCGGCCCGGCCGAGGTCGTAGTCGGCGACCACCACCTGTTCGAAGAACGGCCGGCGGGCCGCGATCCTTGCCGCGGCCGAACCGACGCCGCCGGCACCGAGAATCAGTAGCTTCATCGAATCTCCTTAGCAATACTGACGAAACGAGGACGAACGAGCAGAACAGGACGTGCTCAGCGGCCATCCAGCAACGGCTGCCGTGGATCCCAGGTGGTGCCATCGGCGGCATCCTTGCGACGCCGGGCGATCCCGGACAGCGCCTCCAGCACGACCCGGTTGGCCAGGAACGAGGTGATCTCGGCATGGTCGTAGGGCGGCGACACCTCCACCACGTCCATCCCGACCACCGGCAGCTGGTAGGCGATTCGCCTTACCGCGTCGAGTAATTGCCGGGAGGTCAGGCCGCCGGGCTCCGGGGTTCCGGTACCCGGCGCATGACCCGGATCGCAGACGTCGATGTCGACGGACAGGAATACCCCGTCACACTCATCCAGGGCGATCGCGAAGGCTTCGGACAGGCATTCGTCCAAGCCGCGTGCGGTGATCTCGGTCATCTCGTAGGAACGCATGCCCTGCTCAGCCATCCAGGCCAGCGTTTCGGGTTCGGGCCAATACCCCCGCAGCCCCAGTTGCAGGAACCGGTCGCCGCGCAGGGCGCCGGACTCGATCAGCCGCCGCATCGGCTGGCCGTGTCCGATCAGCGAGCCGAACTCGATGTTGCCGGTGTCGGCGTGCGCGTCGAAGTGGATCATCGAGACCTTGCCCTGGCCCAGGTGCTGGGCCACCCCGGCGGCGTCCGGCCAGGCGATGGTGTGGTCGCCGCCCAGGATCAGCGGGATCGCGCCGCTGGCGGTCACCGCGTGTACCGCGGCCTGCAGATCGCGTACCGACCGCTCGGCATCGCCGGAGAACATCTCCACATCACCGGCATCGAACACCCGCAGGTCCCGCAGGCCGTCCACTCGCATCGCCAGCGACGGCCGGCTGCCATCGTGGGCCAGGTAGCAGGTCTGGCGGATGTACTGGGGCCCGAACCTGGTTCCCGACCGGTGCGAGGTCCCGCCGTCGAAGGGCGCGCCGAGGATCACCACGTCGGCGTCCGGGTAGCTTGCCGGGTCGGCCCAGTCGCAGCGCTCGACGCCCAAGAAGGTGATGTCCGGTCCGAACTGTGCGCCGTAGCGCGCCATTTTTCCTCCGTCCGAGCGAGCACTGGGGTCGGTGCCCGCGGTAGCCATAGGCTAGCGCCCGGCCGCTGGATTCCGAAGCGTTGACCGCTGATTCAGCGGGAAAGGTGACCAGGAGCTTCGGATTCACTTGCCTAGCGCCACTTCTTCGGGCATTATTCGTTCTATGGCTGCTTCACGACGTCGTCCCGGCCGGCCGCAGCTGGACGACACGTCGAAGGCAATCATCGAGCAGTTGCAGCAGGATGGCCGCCGGCCCTATGCCAGCATCGGCAAGGCCGTCGGACTGTCCGAAGCGGCCGTCCGGCAGCGGGTGCAGAAGCTCATCGAGTCCGGTGTCGTGCAGATCGTCGCGGTGACCGACCCGCAGCAGATCGGCTTCGCTCGCCAGCTGATGATCGGCATCAATGTCGACGGGGATCTCGAGACGGTGGCTGCCGAACTGGCCAGCATTCCGGAGCTGGTGTACCTGGTGCTGACCGCCGGCTCCTTCGACCTACTAGCCGAGGCCGTGGTGGTCGACGACGAGCACCTGCTGGAACTGATCAACGAACGGATACGCAAGCTGCCCGGCGTACGCCGCACTGAAACTTTCATGTACCTGAAACTGGCCAAGCAAACCTACAACTGGGGTATCGCATGACAACCAACACTCCCGAGAACTACGACGCCGCGCAGCTGTCCGCCTCGGCCCGCGAGCACCTGTGGATGCACTTCACTCGCCTGTCGTCCTACGACAACTCGCCCGTCCCGATCATCACTCGCGGTGAGGGCGCCTATGTCTACGACATTCAGGGACGGCGCTACCTGGACGGTCTGGCCGGGCTGTTCACCGTGCAGGTCGGGCACGGTCGGCGCGAGCTTGCCGACGCAGCAGCCCGGCAGGCGGCCGAATTGGCCTACTTCCCGATCTGGTCCTACGCGCACCCCAAGGCCATCCAGCTGGCCGAGCGGCTTGCCGCGTCCGCACCCGGCGACCTGAACAAGGTCTTCTTCACCACCGGCGGCGGCGAGGCCGTCGAGACCGCCTGGAAGCTGGCCAAGCAGTACTTCAAGCTCACCGGAAAGCCCGAGAAGCACAAGGTGATCTCGCGCTACGTGGCCTACCACGGGACCCCGCAGGGCGCGCTGTCGATCACCGGAATCCCCGGCGCCAAGACGATGTTCGAGCCGCTGGTGCCCGGCGCGCACAAGGTGCCCAACACCAACTTCTACCGGGCGCCCGAACATGCCGACGATCTCAAGGCATTCGGGCTCTGGGCCGCCAACCAGATCGAGACCGCGATCATCATGGAAGGCCCTGAGTCGGTCGCCGCGGTCTTCCTCGAGCCGGTACAGAACTCCGGCGGCTGCTTCCCGCCGCCGCCCGGCTACTTCCAGCGGGTCCGCGAGATCTGCGACCAGTACGACGTGCTGCTGGTGTCGGATGAGACCATCTGTGCCTTCGGCAGGCTCGGCCCGATGTTCGCCTCGTCGAAGTTCGAGTACCAGCCGGACATGATCATCTGTGCCAAGGGGATGACCTCGGGCTATTCCCCCATCGGCGCCTGCATAATCTCCGATCGGTTGGCCGAACCGTTCCAGCACGGCACCGACTACTTCCCGCATGGCTATACCTTCGGCGGTCACCCGGTCTCGGCGGCGGTCGCGATGGCCAACCTCGACATCTTCGACAAGGAGGGCCTCAACCAGCGGGTGCTCGACAACGAGAACGCCTTCCGGACGACGCTGGAGAAGCTGAACGACCTGCCCATCGTGGGTGATGTCCGCGGTGACGGCTACTTCTACGGGATCGAGCTGGTCAAGGACAAGGCGACCAAGGAGACCTTCAACGACGACGAGTCCGAGCGGTTGTTGCGCGGCTTCCTGTCCAAGGCGCTGTTCGAGGCCGGCCTGTACTGCCGGGCCGATGACCGGGGCGATCCGGTCGTGCAGCTCGCTCCCCCGCTGATCTGCGGGCAGGCCGAGTTCGACGAGATGGAGCAGATCCTGCGGGCTGTCCTGATCGAGGGCGCCACCAAGATCTAGTCCGTTCCTGCCCGACAGTCATGCTGAGCGGAAGCCGTGGCGTCCGCTCAGCATGACTGTCGGCCTGCATTGCAAGTTAGTAGCCGGTGCTGGCCCGGATGTGTTCGAAGATCAGGTTGGTCTCGGTCAGGGCCACGTCCGGGTTGCCGGACAGGTTCACCACCACGAAGTGACGCAGGTTCTCGGTGCTGGCGGCGGCCACGTGCAGCAGGAAGTCGTCCGCGCCGGCCAGGAAGAACACGTTGAGCACCTCGGGCAGCGCCGACACTCCGGCCGCGAACTCGGCGAGGTGGCTTCGGGCGTGCGACTGCATCCGGACCGCGATCATCGCCTGGATCGGCCGACCGATGCTGGCCGGGTCCACGTCGGCGTGAAAGCCCCGGATCACCCCACGCTCGCGCAGCGTCCGGACCCGGCCCAGGCAGGTCGAAGGCGCGATGCCGGCGAGTTCGGCCAGCGAGTTGTTGGCAATCCTGGCATCGGCGGCCAGCGCCTGCAGGATCAGCCGGTCGACCGCGTCCAGCACCGGCGGCCGCTGATCGGCGCTCGATTGGCCGGCCGCCTGCAGACGCGGTCGCAGCGGGTTCGACGGGACACCCCGTCCCGGCCGTGCTTTCGAACTATCAGTGGCCATCTGGCCACTCTTGCAGAATTATCTTCACTCGACTAGCTATCGAGCACGTGATCCTTCATTCTCAATGGAACATTTCTCCACTACACACAGCGTTCAACGATGAAGGCCATGGAGGCTTGAGATGAAGGTCGGGATTCCCCGCGAGATCAAGAACCACGAATACCGGGTGGCGATCACCCCGGCCGGGGTCAACGAGCTGGTCCGGCACGGCCACCAGGTCTTCATCGAGCAGGACGCCGGCATCGGTTCGGCCATCCCGAACGAGGACTATGTCGCGGCCGGCGCCGAGATCCTGGCCACCGCCGACGACGTGTGGGCCGAGGGCGACCTGCTGCTCAAGGTCAAGGAGCCGATCGCCGAGGAATACGGCCGGATGCGCTCGGACCAGACGCTGTTCACCTACCTGCACCTAGCCGCGGACAAGGCCTGCACGGACGCGCTGTTGAAGGCGGGCACCACCGGGATCGCCTACGAGACCGTGCAGTTGCCCGACGGCACCCTGCCGCTGCTGGCCCCAATGTCCGAGGTGGCCGGCCGGCTCGCCCCGCAGGTCGGCTCGTACCACCTGATGCGCCAGGGCGGTGGTCGCGGCGTGCTGATGGGTGGCGTGCCCGGCGTGTACGCCGCGAAGGTGGTCGTGATCGGAGCCGGCGTGTCCGGCCAGAACGCCGCCGCGATCGCTCTCGGCATGCAGGCCGAGGTGCTGCTGCTGGACCGCAACGTCGCCCGGCTGCGCCAGATGGACGCGATCTACCAGGGTCACTGCCAGACCATCGCCTCGAACGCCTTCGAGGTCGAGCGGGCGGTGCTGGACGCCGACCTGGTGATCGGCGCGGTGCTGGTGCCCGGTGCCAAGGCCCCGAACATCGTGTCGAACGAGCTGGTCTCGCGGATGAAGCCGGGCTCGGTGCTGGTCGACATCTCGATCGATCAGGGCGGTTGCTTCGAGGACTCCCGTCCCACCACGCACGCCGACCCCACCTACCCGGTGCACAACTCGGTCTTCTACTGCGTGGCGAACATGCCCGGCGCGGTACCGCACACCTCGACCTACGCGCTGACCAACGTCACGCTGCCCTACGCGGTGGAACTGGCCAACCGCGGCTGGCAGGACGCGCTGCGGTCGGACAAGGCACTGGCGCTCGGCCTCAACACCCACGCCGGCGAGCTCACCAACTCCCCAGTCGCGCAGGCCCACGGCTACACCAGCCTGGCGCTGTCGGAGGTACTGGCATAGCCGAGCATCTTTCGCTGTGGCACGAGACGGCCGGGGACGAGTTCGCGCCCCGGCCGTCGCTGGCGACCATCGAGCCAGCCGCCCGGGTGTTCGACGTGGCCATCATCGGCGCCGGCTACACCGGGTTGTGGACGGCCTACTACCTGAGCCTGGCCGATCCGGGGCTGCGGATCGCGATCGTCGAGGCCGAGGTGGCCGGCTTCGGGGCATCGGGGCGCAACGGCGGCTGGTGCTCTGGCCTCTACCCGGTCTCACTGGCCACTCTCAGCGTCGAGCACGGTCGGGACCAGGCCGTCCGGCAGTACCGCGCGATGCAGGCCACCGTCACTGAGGTGGGCCGGGTGATCCAGGCCGAGCGGCTGGCCGCTGACTGGGCACACGGCGGCACCGTCACGCTGGCCCGCAGCCGGCCGCAGCTGGCCCGGGCCGCCGCCGAGGTTGCCGAAGCCGCCGAGTTCGGGTTCGGGCCGCAGGATCTGGCGCTGCTCGACGCGACCGAGGCACGGCAGCGGTTGGCCGGCAGTTCGGTGCTCGGCGGCACCTTCACCCCGCACTGCGCGGCCATCCAGCCGGCCAAGCTGGTGCGATCGCTGGCCAGCCGGGTCAGCGAGCTCGGCGTCCGGATCTTCGAGCGCACGCCGGCCACCGCCATCAAGCCCGGCCTCGTGCGTACCCCGCTGGGCGAGCTTCGGGCCGATCTGATCGTCCGAGCCACCGAGGGGTTCACCCCGTCCCTGCAAGGACATCGCCGTACGCTCGCACCGGTCTACTCGCTGATCGTGGCGACCGAGCCGCTGGCTGCCGGGGTATGGGACGAGCTCGGGCTGCGCCAGCGCGAGACGTTCACCGACTATCGGCACCTGATCGTCTACGGCCAGCGCACCGCCGATGACCGACTGGTGTTCGGCGGCCGTGGCGCGCCGTACCACTTCGGCTCCCGGATCAGGCCTGGCTATGACCGGGTGCCTGCGGTGTTCAGCGCACTGCGCCAAACCCTGGCTGAATTGCTGCCGGCCGCCGCGTCCGCCACCATCACGCACAGCTGGGGCGGTCCGCTCGGTATCGCACGGGACTGGCATCCCTCGGTCGGCCTGGATCGCAGTACCGGGTTGGCCTGGGCCGGTGGCTACGTCGGCGATGGGGTGTCCACCACCAACCTGGCCGGCCGCACGCTGGCCGACCTGATCCTGCGTGTCGACAGCGAGCTGACCAGCCTGCCGTGGGTGAATCACCAGTCACCGCAATGGGAAACCGAACCGCTGCGCTGGCTCGGTGCCAATGCCGGGCTGCGCGCGATGACCTGGGCAGATCATGCCGAGCAGCGAGCGGGCAGGCCGTCGCGGCTCGCCACCATGGTGAACCGGATGATGGGACGATGACCAGCACACCAGAACCGAGCCGGACCACGCCCGCCCGGATGGCCGACCGGGTCAGCGACAGCGATCGGGTCGCGCTCGATCAGTTGCTCGACTCGCAGCCGCTCGGCCACGTCGGCTTCGTCACCGAGACCGGTCAGCCATTCGTGCTGCCTACCGCGATCGCCCGGGACGGTGAGCACGTACTGCTGCACGGCTCCAGTGGCTCGCGCTGGCTTCGCCTGGTAGCACAAGGGATTCCGGTCTCGTTGGCGGTGACCGCGCTGGACGGCCTGGTAGTCGCCCGGTCGGCCTTCGAGTCCTCGATGCGGTATCGCAGCGCGGTATTGTTCGGCAGTTGCGTGGAGGTGGACGGCCCGGCCAAGCTTGCCGCGCTGGACCTGCTGACCGACGTGCTGATCCCCGGCCGGGTCGCCGAGATCCGCCGGCCGACCAGCAAGGAACTGGCCGCCACCCTGGTGCTGCGGCTGCTGGTCGAGGACTACACGATCAAGATTGCCCAGGAGTGGCCGGACGATTCGGAGTCGGACGTGGCCGGCCCGGCCTGGGCGGGCGTGCTGCCACTGCGGCACAGCCACCCGCAGGCTTGGCCCGCCCCGGACCTGCGGGCGGGTATCGAACCGCCGGCCTCGGTGCGCCGTCTGCTCGGCGAGGTTGCCGGCTCAAACGCCGGTTAGGCCTTTCGAGCAAGGGTGTTCGCGATCAGGCCGAGGTCCGGGTGTGCTGTTCGAGGGCTAGCTCGAAGGGCAGGCTGACCGCCCAGATGGATTCGAAGGCGCAGCGCAGGCTACTGGTCAGGGACGGGTGCTCGACCAGGATGTTGGTCGAGGTCAGCCCACCGGCGATCGGATCGGTCAGCGAGAACAGTGCCCGGTTCCCGTCGGCCAGGCAGAGTTTCATCGGGACTTCGGGAGCCATCCGGGCTCCCTCGCCCGCCTCGATGAACTGCAGCGTCTCGGCGACCACCCCCGGGTTGTCCAGGACGCTCTGCTCGTAGACGCACCGGACGTCCCCGCCGGCCGCCACTATTCGCCGGGTCGCGGCCAGCCCGACCTGGTTGTTGGGCATCGCGTAGGGCGCCTTGGAGAACGTCAGCAACTCCCGTTCGGCCTCGCGCTGCAGATCCAGGAAGCGCGCGCCGAGCAGGCCCGGATCGCGGAGCACCTCGACGTAGTCCAGCGGCGCTGTCTCTTCCCGCCCGATCACCCAGGTGTTGCGCAGGTTGTCGGCCAGGCTGGCCGACTGGGACTCCAACCCGTTGAGTGCTTGGCGCTGCACCGCCAGCAATCGTTCGACCGCTGCCAGCGGATCGGTCGCCGCGTATCGGGTGACCGGTCCGGGCCAGTCCCTGGCCAGACCACGGGAGACCAGGCTGTTGAGCACATCGTAGATTCGCTGCCGCGGGATGCCTGCCTCATTGGCCAATTCCGAAGCCGCATAGCTCTCGCGCTGGATGAGAGTCAGATATGCCTTGGCTTCGTAGCGGGTCATGCCCAGCTCGACGAGGCCGTGCACATGGGTGTTGAGGTCTGCCATGGGTGCACGGTACCCAGCCCCGACCGAAACCTGTGAGTTCGCCGGGCCCCGGCGCATCGGCATCTTTTCGGCCAAGTGTTTCATGCACATAAATATTTGAATTTCATCTCTTTTCCCATTGACGGCGACTTGTAGTCATCGCTACATTTCCGCGCGGTAGCACCACTGACTGGTGGTGTCACCGCAGAGCGGCCCGACCTGCACCAGGAAGGGTTCGTTCACCTCATCCGAAGGGAGGCCGTACTTCACACGCGCTTGTTCCCATTTCGGGACAGCTGACGGGGACGGTCAGTGACTGGAGCGCACACCGAAGGACGGCCGAGAGGCCGGGAGGGATCGTCGCGTACGCGCGAGTCAGATAGTCCTCACTCGAAAGGATCCACAATGGCGTTACCCTCAACATCGCGTCGCCGTCGCGGCGTGATCGTTGGCATGGCGGTGTTCGCTGCAGCTGGTTTTGCCGCGGCCACCAGTGGTTCGGCTCTCGCCGCGCCCCAGACCACCCACGCAACAGCCACCCCCGCTGCCGCTCAGCACCAGACCGAGCGGCTCTGCAGCACGCCAGCCAAGGGCCACATGGCCTGCATGGCGATCAAGCAGGTCAGCCCCAGCGAGCCGGCCACCATCAAGCCGAACTCGGTCTCGCCGAACGCAACCCCCAGCGGCTACGGACCATCGAGCTTGCAGTCGGCCTACGCGCTACCCTCTTCCACCGCCGGCTCCGGCCAGACCGTGGGCATCGTCGACGCTCAGGACGACCCGAACGCCGAGTCCGACCTCGCGGCCTACCGCACCCAGTTCGGGTTGCCGGCCTGCACCACGGCCAACGGCTGCTTCAAGAAGGTCAACCAGAGTGGCGCCAGCTCACCGCTGCCGACCGCCGACACCGGCTGGGCGGGTGAGATCTCCCTCGACGTGGACATGGTCTCGGCCGTCTGCCCGAACTGCCACATCCTGCTGGTCGAGGCCAGCAGCGCGACTACCGCGAACCTGGGTACCGCAGTCAACACCGCAGTCAGCCTCGGCGCGAAGTTCGTGTCGAACAGCTACGGCGGTTCGGAGGACGGCTCGGAGAACACCTACGACTCGAGCTACTTCCACCACCCGGGCGTAGCGATCACCGCCAGCTCCGGCGACAGCGACTATGACGGTGGCTCCTACCCGGCGACGTCGAAGTACGTCACCGCGGTCGGTGGCACCTCGCTGAACACCGCCAGCAACAGCCGTGGTTGGACCGAGAAGGTCTGGAACACCACCAGCTACACCGAGGGCACCGGCTCGGGCTGCTCGAGCGACATTGCCAAGCCTGCCTTCCAGACCAGCATCAGCACCGGTTGCGCGAACCGCGCCGAGGCTGACGTCTCCGCAGTGGCCGACCCGGCCACCGGTCTTGCCGTCTACCAGACCTACGGCGGCTCGGGCTGGGCCGTTTACGGTGGCACCAGTGCCGCCTCGCCGATCGTGGCGAGCGTCTACGCACTGGCCGGCACCCCCGGCGCCTCGGACACCCCGAACGCCTATCCGTACGCCCACACCGCGAACCTCAACGATGTGACCAGCGGCTCCAACGGCACCTGTGGCGCACCGCTGTGCACCGCGGGCACCGGCTGGGACGGTCCGACCGGCCTCGGCACCCCGAACGGCGTCGCCGCGTTCACCGCGGGTGGCGGCGGCGGTGGCACCGGCGTGACCGTTGCCAACCCGGGCTCCAAGACCGGCACGGTGGGTACCGCCGTCAGCCTGCAGCTCTCGGCCAGTGGCGGCACCGCGCCGTACACCTGGACCGCGACCGGGCTGCCGAACGGGCTGTCCATCAGCACCACCGGCCTGATCTCGGGCACTCCGACCACGGCGGGCAGCTTCTCGGTCACCGCGACCGCGAAGGACGCCACCAACGCGACCGGTAGCACCACCTTCGGCTGGACCATCAGCACCTCAGGTGGCGGCGGCGGTTGCTCCTCCCCCGGCCAGAAGCTCGGCAACCCCGGCTTCGAGACCGGCACCGCCGCACCCTGGTCGGCCAGCACCGGAGTTATCGACAACTCCTCCGGTGAAGCCGCTCACTCCGGCAGCTGGAAGGCCTGGCTGGATGGCTACGGCACCACCCACACCGACACCCTGTCCCAGTCGGTCACCATCCCGGCCGGCTGCACGGCAACCTTCAGCTTCTACCTGCACATCGACACCGCGGAGACCGGCACCACGGCGTACGACAAGCTGACGGTCAAGGCGGGCAGCACCACGCTGGCCACCTACTCCAACCTGAACAAGAACACCGGCTACGCGCTCAAGAGCTTCACCCTGACCGCTGGTCAGACCGTGAGCATCAGCTTCTCGGGTGTTGAGGATTCCTCGCTGCAGACCTCGTTCGTCATCGACGACACCGCAGTCACCGTGTCCTAGTTCTACCGCTGTACACGCGGAAGCCCGCCGGGACGCAGTCCCGGCGGGCTTTCGTGCTGTCTATGGCGCTGGCTGGGGAGTCGGCTCAGCCGTTGGCGGCGAGCTGCCCGCAGGCCCCGTCGATCTCGCGGCCCCGGGTGTCGCGCACGGTGACCGGCACCCGGTGCGAGGCCACCCGCTCCACGAACGCCTCCTCGACATGCTTGGGCGAGGCATCCCACTGCGAGCCCGGGGTCGGGTTGAGCGGGATCAGGTTCACGTGCGCGAGCCGTCCGGACAGCAGCTGGCCGAGCAGATCGGCCCGCCATGGCTGATCGTTGATACCGCGGATCATCGCGTACTCGATCGAGTACCGGCGACCGGTCCGGGCGGCGTAGGCGTCGGCCGCCTCGAGCACCTCGCGAACCTTCCAGCGAGTGTTCACCGGCACCAGGGTGTCGCGCAGCTCGTCGTCCGGGGCGTGTAGCGACACCGCCAAGGTCACGTGCAGGCCCTCATCGGCCAGCCGTTGCATCGCCGGCACCAGGCCCACCGTGGAGACCGTGATCGAGCGCTGGGACAGCCCCAGGCCGGCCGGCGCCGGGTCGACCAGCCGGTGCAGGGCGGCAGCGACCCGGTTGTAGTTGGCCAGCGGCTCCCCCATGCCCATGAAGACCACGTTGGACAGCCGCACCGGGCCACCCGGCAACTCGCCGGCCGCCGCCACCCGAGCCGCCGAGACAGCCTGCTCGACGATCTCGGCGGTGGACAGGTTGCGGTTCAGACCGCCCTGGCCGGTCGCGCAGAACGGGCAGGCCATCCCGCAGCCTGCCTGGCTCGAGATGCAGACGGTGAGCCGGTCCCGATAGCGCATCAGGACGCTCTCGACCAGCGTCCCGTCATGCAGTTTCCACAACGTCTTGCGGGTGGTTCCCCGATCGGTCTCGACGTGGCGGACCTCGGTCAGCAACGGCGGAAACAGCGCCTCGCCCAGCCGATCACGGACGCCAGCCGGCAGGTCGGTCATCTCAGCGGGCTGGCTGGTCAGCCGGCCGAAGTAGTGCCGGGACAGCTGGTCGGCGCGAAAGGGCTTCTCGCCCAGCTCGGCGACCGCGGTACGGCGTTCGGCAACGGTCAGATCCGCCAGGTGACGGGGCGGCAAGGCCTTGCGCGGGGCATCGAAAATTAGCGGTAGTGAAGTCATCAGACCCCAATTCTCCCACGTCCGGCGGCCAACTATGCCCGCCGACGGCTCACCGTAGAAAAGCGGACAGCAGCAGGTAGCCGATCGGCGCGCAGGGCAACAGCGAATCGAGGCGGTCCATGATGCCGCCATGCCCGGGCAGCAACCGGCCCATATCCTTCAGGCCGAGATCGCGCTTGATCATCGACTCGCCCAGATCGCCCAGGGTCGCGGTCACCACCAGGGCGGCTCCGAACAGTGCGCCCTGCCACCACTGGTGGTGGAAGCAGAGCGTCATGATCAGCACCCCGCAGGCGATACCGGCCAGCAGCGAACCCGCCAGACCTTCCCAGGACTTCTTCGGCGAGACGGTCGGTGCCATCGGATGCTTGCCGAACAGCGCGCCGACCGCGTACCCGCCGGTGTCCGAACACACCACGACCAGGATGAAGATCACGATGCGAGCCGCGCCGTCGCTGGCATGGACCAGCAACACCGCGAAGCCGGCCAGGAACGGTACGTACAGTGCCACTAGGCCGCCGGCGGCGACATCGCGCAGGTAGCCGTCCGCGCCGTCTGCCAGCCGCCAGATGATCAACCCGAGCGAGGTCAGTAACAGCGCGCCGACCAGCCCGTTCGGCCCACGGAACCAGGCTGCCGCCTCCATCGCCGCCGTCCCGGCGAGCAACGGCACCAGTGGTGGACGCGCCTCGACGGTGCCGATCGCGGTGACGATCTCATAGACACCGATGGCTGCCGCCGCGACCAATACGTAGACGAAGCTCGGCCGGTAGATGGCCAGGGTGGCGATGATGAGGGCGCCGAGCGCGACGCCGACCCCGATCGCGGCCGGCAGGTTGCGACCCGCTCGACGGGCCGGAGCCACCGCGATCTGCCCGACCGCCGGGATCTCGCTCGGCGCGCTGTCGACCACGCTGAGGTGACGCATCGGCGGTGTTTCGATGGGCTCAGCGCGGGCAGCCGGCTGCGTCGGCGCCGCTGGGGGGATTGGCTGGCTAGGCGCGGTTTCAGCCGCCGCCGGGGCGGTTTCGGTCCGGGATGTTTGGGTGTGGGCTGTTTGGCCCGGGGCTGCTTGGGCCTGGGTTGCTTGGGCCTGGGCCGCTTGAGCCTGGGCCGCTTGAGCCTGGGCCGCTTGAGCCTGGGCCGCTTGAGCCTGGGCCGCTTGAGCCTGGGCCGCTTGAGCCTGGGCCGCTTGAGCCTCGGCCGTTTCGGTCTGGGCGCCGTTCGATGCCGAACGGCGTGCCGAACGAGACGGCCGCGCCGGCGCTTGCGGGGACGCGGCCCGGGAACGGGCAATCAGCTCCGCGACCGACAGGCCGGCGTTGCCCTCACCGCCGTGCCGGCCAGCCGATCCACCGGATTCGTCAGGATCGGTCATCAGACCTCGAGGAGCTCGGTCTCTTTGTGCTTGACGGCCTCGTCGACCGAGGCGACGTAGCGGTCGGTGAGCTTCTGCAACTCGGCCTCGGCCCGGTGCGCATCGTCCTCACCGACCTCGCTGTCCTTGACCAGCTTGTTGAAGGTTTCGTTGGCGTGTCTGCGCACCGACCTGATCGAGACCTTGGCGTCCTCGCCCTTGCTCTTGGCGACCTTCACCAGGTCGCGCCGACGCTCTTCGGTCAGCTGCGGGAACAGCACCCGGATGATGCTGCCGTCGTTGGTGGGATTGACGCCAAGGTCACTGTCCCGGATGGCCTTCTCGATAGCGCCGAGCTGCGAGGCGTCATAGGGCTTGATGACCGCCATCCGCGCTTCGGGCGTGCTTACCGAGGCAAGCTGGGGCAGCGGGGTCATCGAGCCGTAGTACTCGATGCTGATTCGGGCGAACGCGCTTGCCGCGGCGCGTCCGGTGCGCAGCCCAGACAGATCGTCCCGCAGCACCGAGACGGCCTTGTCCATCTTCTCTTCGGCCTCGAAGAGCGTTTCGTCGATCACGTCAATCTCCTTGGTATCTCAACCTAGTTCTGCCCTGAGCTGTCCGCCGGGGCAGGACCGCGTCGGTGCGTCAGCGAGCCGGGCCCACCCGTGTGCCGATCTTCTCACCGCGCACCACCTTTTCGATGTTGCCGTCGGCAAGATCAAACACCACAATCGGCATCCCGTTGTCGCGACACAAGCTGATGGCCGTCGCGTCGGCAACCTGCAGATCGCGTTGCAGCACCTCGTCATAGCTGATCTCGTCGAACTTGACCGCCGACGGGTTGGTCTTCGGGTCGGCGTCGTACACCCCATCCACCCCGCTCTTGCCCATCATCAGCACCTGGCAGCCGATCTCGAGCGCGCGCTGGGCGGCGGCGGTGTCGGTCGAGAAGTACGGCATGCCGGCCCCGGCACCGAAGATCACCACGCGGCCCTTTTCCAGATGCCGCTCGGCCCGGCGCGGGATATAGGGCTCGGCGACCTGCCCCATCGCGATCGCGGTCTGGACCCGGGTCGGCAAGCCGGCCTTTTCAAGAAAGTCCTGCAACGCAAGACAATTCATCACGGTACCGAGCATGCCCATGTAGTCGGCGCGGTCGCGGTCCATCCCGCGCAGGCTGAGCTCGGCGCCCCGGAAGAAGTTGCCACCGCCGACCACCACCGCGACCTGGGTGCCGTTGCGGGTGACGTCGGAGATCTGCCGGGCGATAGAGGCCACCACGTCCGGATCGACACCGATCTCGCCGCCGCCGAACACCTCGCCGGACAGTTTCAGCATCACCCGGCGATACCGGTTCGGAGCCGTTGGCTGGCTAGCCGCCGGGGACGACAGAAGGGCCGCCTGTCCTGAGTCGGTCATGGCGGCCCCTCTCGTCGTTACTGCGTGCGCTCCCGATCCTGCCCTATCCCAGCCACATCGGCGGGACGGGTAGGACCGCTCAGGCCGCGCCGACCTCGAACCGCGCGAAGGCGGTCACGGTTACGCCGGCGTCGTCCAGCATGGCCTTGACGGTCTTCTTGCTGTCCTGCACGGCGGACTGCTCGAGCAGCACGCCACCCTCGGACTTGAAGAAACCGCTGACCCGACCCTCGATGATCTTGGGTAGCGCCGCCTCGGGCTTGCCCTCTTCGCGGGCGGTTGCCTCGGCGATCCGCTTCTCGTTCTCGATCGTCTCGGCCGGGACGTCCTCGCGACTGAGGTACTGCGCCTTGAGTGCGGCGACCTGCATGGCGGCACCGCGGGCAGCGTTGACGTCGTCACCTTCGAAGGCGACCAGCACGCCGACCTGAGCCGGCAGGTCGCTGGACTTCTTGTGCAGGTAGGTCGCGATCTTGCCTTCGAGCTTGACCGCCCGGCGCAGTTCGATCTTTTCCCCGATCACGGCGTTGAGTGCCTCGAGGTTCTGGGCGACCGTCTTGCCGTCGACCAGGGTCTCGTTGAGCAGCGACTCGACGTCGGTCGCCGCGGCACCGACGAAGTGCGCGACGATGTCGCCGGCCAGGGTCTGGAACTGCTCGTTCTTCGCCACGAAGTCGGTCTCGCAAGCGAGTTCGATCATCGCGTTCTCGGCGGCGGCGACCAGGCCATTGCTGGTCTCGCGCTCGGCACCGCGCTTGGCGGCCTTGCCCGCGCCCTTGATGCGTAGCTCGTCCACGGCCTTGTCGAAGTCACCATCGGCGGCTTCGAGAGCCTTCTTCGCGTCCATCATGCCGGCGCCGGTGGCATCCCGGAGCTTCTTCACGTCGGCGGCGCTGATTGCCATCTCGTCCTGTGTCCTGTCTCTCGCGTTTTGCTTTATCAACAAAGGGGGTTTTCGCACGGCAAGGGCGTCCGAGTCTCGTCGAGACGGACGCCCTGCCAGCGGAGAATGCTCGGGAGCGCCTCAGGCAGTGGCTTCGCCAGCCGGCGCCTCGGCCGCTGCTGCCGGTGCTGCCTCAGCTGCCGGTGCTTCGGTCGCTGCCTCGGCTGCGGGTGCCTCGGTGGCCGCTGCGGCTGCCGGTGCCTCGGTGGCCGCTGCGGCTGCCGGTGCCTCGGTGGCTGGTGCTTCGGTGGCTGCCGGTGCTTCGGGCGCAGCCTCGGCGGGTGCGGTGGCCTCGGTCGGCTTGAGCAGTTCCTTCTCCCAGTCGGCCAGCGGCTCGTCGGCAGCCAGCACGCCCGGCTCGGGCTTGTCGTCGCGGCCGGCGTTGGCAGCCAGCCCGGCGCGGGCCATCAGACCCTCGGCGACCGCATCGGCGATGACCCGGGTCAGCAGCGCGGAGCTGCGGATGGCGTCGTCGTTGCCCGGGATCTTGTAGTCGACCTCGTCCGGGTCACAGTTGGTGTCCAGGATCGCGATGACCGGGATGTTGAGCTTGTGCGCCTCGGCGACCGCGAGGTGCTCCTTCTTGGTGTCGACGATCCAGACCGCGCTCGGGGTCTTGGACATCTCACGGATACCGCCCAGGGTGCGCTCAAGCTTGACCTTCTCGCGGGTCAGGATGAGCTGCTCCTTCTTGGTGGCGGTACCTTCCCAGCCGTTGGCCTCCATGGCTTCGAGTTCCTTGAGCCGCTGCAGCCGCTTGTAGACGGTGGAGAAGTTGGTGAGCATGCCACCGAGCCAGCGCTGGTTGACATACGGCATCCCGACCCGGGTGGACTGCTCGGCAATCGCTTCCTGGGCCTGCTTCTTGGTGCCGATGAACAGCACCGTGCCACCGTGGGCGACGGTCTCCTTGACGAACTCGTACGCGCGGTCGATGTAGCTCAGCGTCTGCTGCAGGTCGATGATGTAGATGCCATTGCGCTCGGTGAAGATGAATCGCTTCATCTTCGGGTTCCAGCGCTGGGTGCGGTGCCCGAAGTGCACACCGGAGTCGAGCAGGTTCTTCATAGTGACGACGGCCATCCGGGCTCGTCCTCCTTGCGTTCGTGCGCGGGCATGCCGCGCGGCCTCGGTTTGTCGTGATCGGGCCGGTCGGCCGATCACCCTGGTGCCCGGTTGGCGCGGCCAGGACCGGCTCATGGAGCCGGACCGAGTTGGCTGCTACCTGCCCGAGGTAATAAGGCAGGAGGGCACGCGAAGTCACCCGGCTTTCGCTGGGTGCCCGGCAAGTCTAGCCCGGTGGCTCGCGCTGGGAGAAATCGTCGCTTGCCGGGGTCGCCGGCCTGTGGATAGCGCGCTGCCGGCGACTCGAGGTTTTCCACAGATCTCAACTGGCCGGTCCTCGATGCCGATCCGCATCGGATGCTGTCAGGATGCGAATCCTGCTCTCGATATCGGCAATGCTGGCGCTCACGGTAGCCGGCTCGGGCGCACCGGTCGGGGCGGCGGCAGTCGCTCCGGTGGCCGCAGGCAGAGTGCTGCAGGCCAGCTACCGCGCCCCGGTGCTCGGGACGATCCGGGTGTTGCGACCGTTCCAGCCACCGCTCCACAAGTACGGCCCGGGGCATCTCGGCGTCGACCTGGCTGTCGGTGCTGGCGGCCAGGTGGTGGCGGCGGGCGCCGGCCTGGTCCGATTCGCCGGCCGGGTGGCCGGCCGTGGCGTTCTGGTCATCGCGCATCCGGACGGCCTGAGCACCGAGTACGAGCCGGTTACCGGGTCGGTGCCGGTTGGCGCGCGGGTCGAGCGCGGCCAGCCGATCGGACGGGTGTCGGGCTCGCACAGTGGTTGCCCGGCCAGCTGCCTGCATTGGGGTGCTCGGCGGGGCGAGGACTATCTCGATCCGATGAGTCTGCTGGATCCGCTCGGCGTGGTGCGGCTGCTGCCCTGGGACTATCCGCGACCAGCCGGCTACCTGTCAGCTCAGGCAGGGGCAGGCCGCGTACCTACCCTGGTCTGGACGGTAGCGCGGATGCCTACTCCGGCCCGCGGAGAGTCTTGGCCGGTGCTTGTCAGGCTCGCGGGTGGGCTTGGTCCGTGCTTGTCAGGCCTTGCGGGTGGACCTAGCTTGTCAGGCCCACAGGTGAACTTGGTCGGTGTTTGTCAGGCTCGCGGGTGGGCTTGGTTGAAGCTGGTTCGCAGCCGATCGACCGAGACGTGGGTGTAGATCTGGGTCGTGGCCAGGCTGGCATGACCGAGCAATTCCTGTACGGCACGCAAGTCGGCTCCGCCATCCAGCAGATGGGTAGCGGCGCTGTGTCGCAGCCCGTGTGGGGACAGGCCGTTGCCGCCCACCACGGTGGCGGTGGCCCGGTTCACCACTGCCCGCGCGGCACGTTGATCCAGCCGGCCGCCCCGCTTGCCGAGCAGTAGCGCGGTTCCGGACGCTGGCGTCGACCAGACGGGCCGGCCGGCATCCAGCCAGTGCTGCAGCGCCTCATCGGCCGGCACTCCGAAAGGCACCGTGCGCTGCTTGTCACCCTTGCCGGTGACCCGAAGTACCCGGCGACTGCGGTCGATATCGCCCAGGTCCAGGCCGACGAGTTCCGCGACCCGGATGCCGGCGCCGTACAGCAGTTCGAGGATCAGCCGATCACGTAACTGCTGCGGCTCGTCGCCGTCCATCGCGTCGATGATGCCTGCGGCTTGAGTGCTGGACAGCACCGTGGGGATGCTGCGGTGCGGGCGCGGGCTGACCAGCAACTCGCCCACATCAGCCGGCAACAACCGATGCTGGAAGGCCCACCTGGTGAACGTCCGGGCGGCGGCCGCCCGTCTGGCCAGCGTGGTGCGCGATGCCCCGGATTCCCGCAAGCCTGCCAGCCAACCCCGGAGCGTTCGCAGCGTGAGCGCGGACAACCGCTGTTCACCGCTGGCCGCCAGGAAGTGCAGCAGCAGCGTGAGGTCACCGAGGTAGGCCTGCACCGTGTGCTCGGAGCGGTTGAGTTCCAGCCGAAGGAAGCGCTCGAAATCCGACAGCGCAGCGGCCAACTCGCCGGGCAGCCCCGCCCGCAGGGTCGGCAGGTGCGGCCTGGCCGGCTTCGCGCGGCGGCTCGCGAGAGCGGACCGCGGAACGGGCCGGGCGGTGGGCAGCGGGCTGGTCACCCATCGACAGTGCGCGTGGGCCGGGCACGGGTCAACTCGCCACGCTGGCAGTGGCCAGCCGGTAACCGTCCCGGGAGCCACGAACCAGCCCGAGCCCCACCAGCACCGGCAACACACCGACCACCAGCTGGATCGGCTGCCCGCTCAGCCGGGACAGCTCCGCCTCGGTCACCGCCCGGCGGGCTGGAAATCCGTCGAGCACCGTCCGCGCCGCCGGATCCAGGCTGTCGTAGCCTGCCGGAGGTTTCATCCTCGGGCCACCGGTCGGCTGGGTGCTGGCGGCCGCGCCGCTGGCGGTGTTGCCGGCCGAGCCGTTATCTCTGGCTGGGTTGCTAGCCAAGCCGCTGTTGCCGACCTGGTTGCTAGTCGAGCCGCTGTCCATGGCCGAGCCGTTACCTCTGGCTGGGTTGCCGGGCGAACCATTGTTGCCGGCCGATGCGCTCGCCGAGTCGCTGTCCATCGTTGGGTTGAGCGTCGGATCCGCCGGACCGGTTGGGTAGCCACAGAAGCTGAGCACCTCGGCAACACTGGTCACCAGCTGCGCCGGCTGGTCATCGCGCTGTATCAGTCGGTGGCAGCCGATCGACATGGCTGAGGTCACCGGTCCGGGCACCGCGAGTACCGGGCGACCCAGATCCCGGGCATAGCCGGCGCTGTTCAAGGCACCAGATCGCTGGCCCGCCTCGACAACAAGGGTGGCAGCGCCGAGAGCTGCGATCAGCCTGTTCCGGCTAAGAAAACGCTGGCGGTGCGGCGCGCTGCCAGGCGGCCGCTCGCTGATCAGCAATCCTCGTTCGGCCGTCCGGTCATAGAGCGTGCGGTTGCCGCTGGGATAGGGCCGGTCCAGGCCGCCGGCCGAAACCAGCACCGACACCCCGTCTGCGGCCAGCGCACCCCGATGCGCGGCTGCGTCGATGCCATAGGCACCGCCGGATACCAGCACGACATCGTGCCGGGCGAGACCGTAGGCGAAGTCGGAGGCGAGGCGCTCGCCGTACGGCGTCGCCGCCCTGGAACCGACCACCGCGACCGACCGGGTGCCGACGGTCCGCAGATCGCCGGCGCCACGGACCCAGAGCGCAAGCGGCGGAATTAGCTCACCCCGGTTCGGCCGACTGCGATAGCCGGCGCGCCACTGTGCGACCCGGCGCCTCGCCGCGGCGTGCAGCGCGGCAAAGGCGAAATGCGGCCACTCGTCATCGGCCGGCGTGATCAGTCGGATGTCGTTGCGCTCGGCCGCGGCAAGGTCTGCGTGCGGATCGGCCGATTCACGGCGGGCCTCGGTACAGGCCGCTACCTCGGGCGGCACTCGACCCGATCGGACGGCGGCTGCCGCGGCTGGGTAGCCATGCTCGACCACGAACAGCCACAGGGCAACCGAAGCTGGCTCGGCGACCCGGCTCAGGTAAGCCGCCGCCAGCACCTGTTCATCCTGGCTGTGCTGGATGAACAGGTGCTGGCCAGACTGGCTGGCTGCCTGGCTGTCGACCAGCCGGGCGCCGGCCGACCCGGGACCGGCCGGATTAGGGCTGGACGGCATAGGACTATCCAAGTCGAGATCAGCCAATTCGGCATCAGCAACGACGTCGGTGTCAGGACCGGACGGATTGGGACTGGACGGATTGGGACTAGCCAGGTCGAGATCAGCCAGTTCGGCATCAGCAACGACGTCGGTGTCAGGACCGGTCTGGGGGCTGGACTGGGTGCTCATCCGAGCCTCACCGCTTCTCGGCCGGTACGCAGGCCGATCGCTTCGCAGACCTCCGGCGCGCCCGGAGCGGGCAAACCGCCTAAATCTGCAATTGTCCACGCCAGCTTCAAAACCCGATCGCAGCCCCGAGCGCTCAGGCCGCCCAGTTCGAGTTCGTCGTCCAGCCACTTCAGCGCCGAGCGCTCCGGCCGCCACGCCGACGAACGCAGCACCGGCCCGGGCACCTCGGCGTTGGTGCTCCAGCCGAAGGCAGACCAGCGCCGGCGGGCAGCTGCCCGGGCCCTACCGACCCGGGCAGCCACGACCGCACTGGGTTCGGCCCCGCCAGCATCGGCCATCAGGTCCGCTCGAGATACCGGATCGATGGGCACCCGGAGATCGATGCGATCCAGCAGCGGTCCGGACAGCCGTCGCCGGTAACGGCGCCGGGCATCGGGAGTGCAGGCACATTCGGTGTCCTTACGGGCCCCGCACGGACACGGGTTGGTGGCCATCACCAGCTGGAACCGGGCCGGAAACTCCACCGCGCCGCCGGTACGGTGCAACACCACCCGGCCAGATTCCAGTGGCTGGCGCAGCGAATCGAGCACCGTGGGCTTGAACTCCGCGGCCTCATCGAGCACCAACACCCCTCGATGCGCCAAGGACGCGGCACCTGGCCTGCCCACTCCGCTGCCGCCGCCGACCAGCGCTGCCATCGACGAGGTGTGGTGCGGCGCCTGCAGCGGTGGCCGCCGGAGTAACCCGGAGCCAGCCGGCAGCAGCCCGGCCACCGAATGAATCGCAGTGACTTCCAGCGCCTCGGCCGCATCCAACACCGGCAGGATCGAGGGCAACCGCTCGGCCAGCATCGTCTTGCCCGCTCCCGGTGAGCCTTCCAACAACAGGTGGTGAGCACCCGCCGCGGCGATTTCGAGCGCCCGTTTGGCGAGGGGCTGGCCGACCACCTCGGCCAGGTCGGGCAGCTGCGCACCGTCCTCAGACGGGGCCGGATCGGCGATGGTGAGCGCCGAACCCTCCGACCGCAAAGCATGCACCACCTCTGCCAGCGATCCGGCGGTCAGCACCCGCAGATCGGTGACCAGCGCCGCCTCGGCCGCGTTGCCAGCCGGCACCACGACGGTCGGCACTCCGAATCCGCGAGCCGCGAGCACCGCAGGCAAGACCCCTCGGATCGGTCGCAGCATGCCGTCGAGACCGAGCTCGCCCAGCCAGACCGCACCAGTTACCGCGGCCACCGGTACCTCGCCGGCGGCGGCCAGCACGGCCACGGCCAACGCCAGGTCGAAGACCGAACCGTTCTTGCGCAGATCCGCCGGCAGCAGGGCAATGGTGATCCGGCGGTTCGGCCAGTCGAAACCGGAGTTCAGCACGGCCGAGCGAATGCGCTCGCGCGACTCCATTACCGAGACGTCGGCCAAGCCGGTGAACGTCAGGCCGGGCAAGCCAGCCGAGATGTCGGCCTGCACTTCGATGAGCCGACCGGACACGCCGGTCAGCGCGATCGACAGGGTTCGAGCCAGCGCCATCAGAACGCTCCGCGCAGATGACGGACCTGGGCTGGACCGCTGGGCGGTCGTAGTACCGAGATGACGTCGAACCGGATCGCATCCCAGGAGCCGGGATGTTCGGCCAGCCACTGGGTGGCCAGCAGCCGCAGCCGGCTGGATTTGAGCCGGCCGACCGCCTCGGCCGGCTCGCCGAAAGCCACCGAGGATCTGGTCTTGACCTCGCAGATGACCAGGGTGTTACCGGCCGAGGCGACGATGTCGATCTCACCGCGCCGGCAACGCCAATTGGTCTCGATCAGCCGGTAGCCGGAGTCGATGAGCAACCTGACGGCAACCGCTTCGCCGTAACGTCCGATCGCATCCTTGAGCTGCATGACTCGAGCCTGCCGCGTCAATCAGCCCGGATCGAGGCTCGCAGCAAATTGTGGATAGACCCCGCAGCCTGTGGACAGCGACCGCGCGACCGGTCACCACAGCGGGTCACCACGACGGGTCGACCAGTCACCGCAACAGGGTTCAGCTTCCGAAACCGCCCTTGCCGGTCAGATCCAGATCGGGCTTGTCCAGCTCTTCGACGTTGACGTCCTTGAATGTCAGTACCCGGACGTTCTTGACGAATCTCGCCGGGCGATACATGTCCCACACCCAGGCATCGCGCATGGTGACCTCGAAGTAGATCTCGCCCTCGGCGTTGTGCGGGGTGAGCTGCACGTCGTTGGTGAGGTAGAACCGGCGCTCGGTCTCGACCACGTAACTGAACTGCCCGACGATGTCCTTATATTCGCGATAGAGCTGCAGCTCCATCTCGGTCTCGTACTTTTCGAGATCTTCGGCGCTCATCGGAGCGGGTCCACGGCAGTCATCGCTCCATCATCACCTATTGCGAGCGCGGCGGTCAGCCCTGCCATCACATCGGGCAAATCCAGCAGCTCGGATTCCGCGTCGGCGGTCCGGCCGGCGATTCCCGGCAGATTCCACGAGCAGCGATGGATCTGCGACGGGCCATGCTCGGCCAGCGCGGCGACGTGCTGAGGCGAGGCGTAGGCCTTGTTGTCGGCAAACCCGTACTGCGGGTAGTGCTCGGCAAGCTCGATCAGCATCGCGTCCCGCTCGGTCTTGGCCAGCACCGACGCGGCGGCGATCGACGAGCAGCGCATGTCACCCTTGATCAGTGTCCGAACCGGCACTCGACAACGCCAGCGCTCCGGCTCGTCAACGACCGTCGGCGCAACGTCGAACAGGCCCGGCTGCTCTCGCGGCGTGAGGTAGTCATGGTTGCCGTCCAGCAGCACCCAGTCCGGTGGCTGGAACAGCTGCGAGACCGCCCGCTCGGCAGCCAGTCGCAGCGCCGCGATGATCCCGATCAGGTCGATCTCGGCCGCGGAGGCATGACCGACCGCGCAGTCCAGCGCCCAGCGGCGGATCCGTGGCACCAGCCGCTGCCGCGCCTGCGGGGTGAGCAGCTTGGAATCGGCGACGCCGAGCGGGGCGGGCTTGGTATCGGCCGCCAGCAGCACCACGCCCACCGACACCGGTCCGGCGAGTGCCCCTCGCCCGACCTCGTCGACCGCCACCAGCAGGCCGGCGCCGGTGCGCCATACCTCGCGCTCGTAGCGCAACGTCGGCACCTTGCGCGCCGTCGGCGCCTTGCCGCGCACTGCCCTGCCCGTAGTCGCTGTCATCAGATCACCGCCGCTCGAAATGCGAACCGGCTAGCCCAGTGCCAACGATCGCCGGATCAATTCGACCATAGCGACCGGTTCACGAACCACGTCGGAGGCATCGAGTTCGGCCAGCGGCCACCACCGGTGGCCGAGCGCGACGATCCGCTCGAACTCGGTATGCCCGGCCGGTTCCACTGCCAGGCCGGCCGGCACCCGAACCAGGAAGTAATGGTTGGTCTGATCGAAATGGTTGCCGGCGAAGCGGAACTCGACCTGCTCGGCATACATCGGCTCGGCATCGACGTCGATCCAGATCCGCAAGCCGGTCTCTTCATAGACCTCGCGCATGGCCGTCTCTGCCAGCGTCTCGTCCTGCTCGACGCCGCCACCGGGCGTGATCCAGTGCGAGTCGGCGGTATCGAGGTCCCGGCGCTCGTGGAGCAGCAGCACCCGGTCGTCGGCGTCGATGAGAAACATCCGGCCGGCCGTGCGAGGGGTGGCCCCACTCGCCGCCGGCGTGGAGGTCATCGACGCCTTCTGCGCCGCCAGCCGCCCACCAGCAGCACGCTGGCCAATCCGACGGTGGCGGGTTCGGCCGGCACTGCGCCGATACCGGGCAGACCCAGCGATTCGAAGGTTTTCGGGGTGCCCAGGGTGCGCCAGCGCGACGGTGGCCAGGCGATCACCACGGCCTTGCCGATCACATCCGAGACCGGGACGGTGCTGCTGTCCGGGTCGCAGGTGGCGCCGGAGCCGGCATCACCACAGTGATAGCGGGAGTCGGCGGAGTCGCCCCGGTGATCGCCCATCACCCAGAGCCGGCCCTTGGGCACTGTCACGGGCCCGAAGCTGCGGCTGTCATCGGGCGCTTTCACGCCGGGCGTGGTGGGTTTGCTCCACGGGCTGTTCTCGAAGATGTAGGGCTCGTTGAGGCTGCGCCACGGGCCGGCCGGGCCGTTGTCGGAGATCTGGACGTTGCCGTTGTCGTCGCAGCACTTGACGGTCTGGCCGCCGGTCGCGATCACCCGCTTGACCAGGTCTTTCTCACTCGGCGGCACCACCCCGACCAGCTGACCGAACCACTGGACGCCGTGTACGACCGGGTTCGAGGACAAGGTGACCCCGCCGGCCTCGTCCCAGTTGTCGGGAGCCTTGAACACCACCACGTCGCCAGGATGCGGATCGCGAACCTTGAACACCGGCTTGAACACCAGGATCCGGTCGCCGGCGCAACCAGGGCAGCCGTACAGGGTGTTTTCCATCGACTGGGACGGAATGTAGAACGGCTGCACCACGAAGGTCTTCAGGACGATGGCGATGGCGATGGCCACCACGATCAGGATGGGCAACTCGAAGCGGGAGACCTTGCGACGCCGAGCGCTCGGTGGGGGCGCCGGGACGCGCTCACGCCTGCCGAACCTCGATCGAGCACCGGTGGTCACCGCCGGGGTAGGGGCACCGGGATCAGTGGGCGGGCCAGCCGCAATCTCGCCGGCTGGGTCCCCGCTGACTTCCGTGCTCTTCTCGGCGTCATCGCCCATCGTGGAGTCCGGCACCTCGCGAGTTCTGTATGGCCGGCTGGGACTAGCGGACGACCGCGTCCCGCTTCTCCTTGATCTTGGCGGCCTTGCCGCGCAGATCGCGAAGGTAGTAGAGCTTGGCGCGCCGCACGTCACCGCGGGTCACGACCTCGATCTTCTCGATGACCGGGGTGTGCACCGGGAAGGTGCGCTCGACGCCGACCCCGAAGCTGACCTTGCGGACCGTGAAGGTCTCGCGCAGGCCACCGCCCTGACGGCGGATGGTGACGCCCTGGAAAACCTGGACGCGGGAGCGCGAACCCTCGATGACCCGGACGTGCACCTTCAGGGTGTCACCGGGCCGGAAGTCCGGCACGTCGCTGCGCAGGGATTCGGCGTCCAGCGTGTGCAAGGTATCCATGGTGGCTCTGCTTCCTTCGTTTACCGCGTCCGAACGCGCGACAGCGCGAGCGAACTCGTAGCGTTCAGATCATCGTGATGCTGCCGCATACCTGCCGACGGGCGGTCGCGAGGCAACCCCACGATGGTGCCATATCCGGCCTCCGAATGAGAAACCGGGGCCGGAGCAGCCTGCTATCTGAGAGCCGACCAGTGCTAGGAGGCCGCCCGGTTCGGTGCTAGGACTCGAAAAGATCGGGTCGGCGCTGCTGGCTGCGTAGCCGGGACTGTTCCTGCCGCCACTGCTCGATCCGGGCATGGTGGCCCGACAGCAGTACCGGCGGCACGCCCAGCCCTCGCCAGCTCGCCGGCTTCGTATAGGCAGGCGCTTCCAGCAGGCCGTCCACCGCGTCTGTGAAGGAATCCTGCCGGGCCGACAGCTCATTGCCCAGCACGCCAGGAATGAGCCGGGCGACCGCCTCCATGATCACCAGGACGGCGGCCTCTCCCCCGCACAGCACGTAGTCGCCGAGGCTGATCTCGTCCACCACCATCCGCCGGCCGGCGTACTCGGTGACCCTGGCATCGATTCCCTCGTACCGCCCGCAGGCGAAGGCCAGCCACGGTTCGGCAGCTAGCTCCGCGGCCACCGCCTGGGTGAACAGCCGGCCGGTGGGGGTCGGGACGATCAGCCGCGGCTGTGCGGGCGCCTCGGACGGCGCGATCGAATCCAGCGCCAGCGCCCACGGTTCGGGCAGCATCACCATGCCTGGTCCGCCGCCGTACGGGGTGTCATCGACCGTGCGGTGCACATCGGTGGTCCAGCTCCGCAGGTCGTGCACTCCGATCCGTACTTGGCCACGCCCGATTGCCTTGCCGAGCAGCGATTCGCTGAGCGGGGCGAGGTAGTCGGGAAAGATCGTGACGATGTCCACCGCCAGGTCGGGCGCGCCGGCAACCGGTCCATCGGTCACAGGTCGAGCAGCCCGTCCGGCAGCTCGACCTCGGCGATGCCGGCCGCCAGGTCCACGGTCGGGACGAACTGCTTGAGGAACGGCAGCAGTACCTCGCGGCCGGCCACCTCGATGGCCAGCAGGCTGCCGGCCGTCGAGTGCAGCACGTCGGTGACCGGGCCGAGCGGCTCGCCGGCCACCGTCCGGACCGACAGCCCGATCAGGTCGGTGTCATAGAACTCGTCCGGGTCCTCGATCACCGGACGGGCAGCGGTCGGCATCACCAGCACCGTGCCGCGCAGTTCCTCGATGGCATTGCGGGTATCGACACCCTCGAAATGCACCACCAGCTTGCCGGAATGGTCGCGCGTCTCGGCCACCGTGAGCGGCCCGCGCTCGGCCGGCTCGGTCGACAGCAGCACGCCCGGGAGGAAGCGCTCGTCGGGCGTATCGGTCCACGGCTCGACGAAGGCATCGCCCCGGACGCCGTGCGCCTTACCGATGCGACCGACGGCGACGACCTCGGGATCCGACGAGGGATCCTGCTGGTCGTCGCCGTCGATGGCTCGCGTCGTGTTGGTCACCGGTTCGGTCTCGGGTTCGTCAGCGACCCTCGTCCGTGTCCACCACATCGACCCGGATGCCCTTGCCACCGACGCCGTTGACGACCTGGCGCAGTGCCTTGGCGGTGCGGCCGTTGCGGCCGATCACCCGGCCCAGATCGTCGGGGTGAACCCGTACTTCGAGTCGCCGGCCACGCCGGTTGTCGATCAGGTCCACCACGACGTCATCGGGATGGTCGACGATGCCACGGACCAGGTGCTCGAGGGCTTCCTCCAGCACTTAGCTGTCCGCGCCGTCGGCCGGGGCGGTCGAGGCCTCGGCGGTTTCGGTCGCTTCGGCAGCAGGTGCCTCGGCGGCCGGTGCTTCGGCAACAGGTGCTTCGGCAGCAGGTGCTTCGGTGGCCTCGGCAACCGGCTCGGCGGCCTTCTTGGCGGCACGCTTCTTCGGGGTGGTGGCCTCGAGGCTCGGCTCGCCCTCGGAGTCCTTCAGCGCGGCGTCGAACAGCGCGCGCTTGTCCGGCTTAGGAGCCGCGAACTTCATCGGCTCGGGAGCCGGCAGGCCCTTGAACTTCTGCCAGTCACCGGTGACCTTGAGGATCGCGGTGACCGCCTCGGTCGGCTGGGCACCGACGCCGAGCCAGTACGCGGCCCGATCGGCATCGATTCGGATGACCGACGGGTCGTTCTTCGGGTGGTACTCGCCGATGGTCTCGATCGACCGGCCGTCACGCTTGGTGCGGGCGTCGGCGATCACGACGCGGTAGTGCGGCTCGCGCATCTTTCCGACGCGGGTGAGCTTGATCTTGGTTGCCACGGGTGTTGTCACTCCAGTATGTGCAGGGACGGGCCAGAGCGCCGACTGGTGGGGACACCGCGACGATGGTCCTGATGGACTAGCCGGCGTTCGGTGAGAGGGTCCGGGCGCCGGCCGGTACTCAGTCAGCCATTGTGCCAGATGAGCAACACCTGGCCGACCGACAGCCCGCCGGCAGCCCAGTCAGGCACGCCGACCAAGACCGCCGGCCGGGCCGAGATGCCGGAACCGATCAGTTGGGTACCGGCGGCGGGTTGACGAAGTAGCCGAACACGTCCTGGGTCAGGTTGGTGGTGCCGGTCCGGTTGATGGTGCTGAACTGGCCTGCCCCGCTCGCCGGTTGGGACAGGTTGGCCACCACCGCGTTGGCCACCGTCCGGCCGGTGCCGTAGTCCATGTTGGACGTGTGCGGGACGCTGCTACCGGCCGCGTAGACGATCAGGTAGCCGGTGCTGGCCGCCGCCACCGCGTCATAGCCGGTCCACAGCGCGCTGGCGTGGTACGGGATCCCGTACAAGCCCGCGCCGTCCTCGGCCAGCACCGCATTGGCGGTCATCGCCGCGTGCCGCCCGCCCTTGCCGGTCCGGGTGTCGGCGACGCTGATCGGGGCCGGCAGCGTGACGAACCTGCCCGGCGCGGACGCGCTGAGGTAGCCCACCACGTCGACCAGGATGTCGGTCTTGGCCGTCCGGTTCTGCAGGGTGAAGCTGCCGTCGGTGTTCAGCGCCACCACCGCCAGGTTGGATCGCGACACGGTGCGGTAGTCCAGCGAGGACGTCGACGGCGCGCTGTTCGGGTTGGGATAGGCCATCAGGTACCCGGCGCCGGACTCGTTCAGCGCGGTGAGGTTGACCACCGCCGCGGTCGCCCCGGCCGGCACCACGCCGCTGCCGTCGGCCGGCGCGACGCTGACCTTGTACGTCTCGTTCGGGTTGAACTTGCGCAGGTGCCCGCCCACTGCCGAGCGGGTGTCGAGCAACCGGGTCGGTGTGACCGGGGCGTAACCGGCGACGCCGGTGGCCGTCGGCGCGGCGAAGTAGCCCACCACGTCCACCACCGCGTCGGTGTTGGCCGAGCGGTTGAGCAGCTTGAACCCGTGCGCGCTGTTCACCTTGACCACCGCCGCGACCGCCGCGTTCGGATCGGTGCTGCTCAGGCTCAGGTTGGTGGAGCCCGAGAAGGTGTCGGCGAACACCGACAGGTAGGTGGTGCCCTTGGCGGCGATGCCGGTCACGTTCAGCACCACCGAGCTGGCGTCGGCAGGCACCGAGGCCGGCAGCGCGACCGAGAGTTGCATGCCTGCGGTCAGCGCACCCGTACGGCCGCCGACTCCGCTGCGGGTGTCCACGATCCGGACGGGCTGGCTCAGCGGCTGGTAGCCGGAGCCGGCGACGCCGTGTACCTGGCTGGCGTCGGCCGGACCGAGGTTGAGCAGGCCGTGCCCGGACTCATACGTCGGCGGGTTGGTCTGGCTTTCGAGGAAGGCCTCGATGTCGGAGGCGTCCATCTGCGGGTTGGTTGCCGCGATCAGGGCGGCCGCACCGGCCACGTGCGGCGCGGCGGCAGACGTCCCGTAGAAGCCGAGGCTGCCCGGGATCGGCGTGCCGTTGTTGTCGTACTTCATCGCCTGGACGTCGGCGATGTTGGAGGACACCCCGTCGTAGCCGAGCAGATCCGGCTTGACCCGGCCGTCGATGGTCGGGCCGCGGGAGGAGAAGGTCTCCAGCGCGTGGCCGGACCGCCAGTCGGCCGCGCCGACCGCCAGCGCCCAGGGCGAGTCGGCCGGCTGCAGGATGCTGCCGGACGAGGCGCGAGCGGCGTCCAGCCCGCTGAGGTAGGAGGGCGACACATCGCCGCCGTAGGTGAGGTCGTAGTGCAGTGGTGGGGTCCCGCTGTCGATCACCACGAAGATGTCGTACTGATGGACGTCATCGGCCACCGACGAGTTGTTGGCGATGTCGATTTCCAGCGTCGGATCCTGGCCGGGGGTGTGATCGACGAAGGTGGTGGCGCCGACCGCCTGCTGGTGGCTGTCGAATTCCTGCACAGCCAGCGTGATCGGCAGGTTCGAGGTGGGCCACTGGTCCCAGCTGAGCACCACGTTTCCGGTGGCCTGAGGCTCCAAGGCCACCACGTCGATGTCCTCATTCTGGTTGAGCAGGTCCACGAAGCCGTGCTTGTCGGCATCGACCAGGTTGCCTTCCCAGTGGTCCTCGGCGCTGTTGCCAGCGGACTGGATCCACAGCACGCCGGCCTCGCGAGCGGCCCGAACGGCGAGCTCGGTGGAGTTGGCGCCGGCATAGCCGTCGCCCCGCGATTCGGCGGTGAAACCGAGCGAGCTGTTCACGATCTTGATGCCGGCCGGGTTCGCGACGACCTGGGCCGCAGCCTGGGAGAAGCCGACGTTGCTGTCGACGCAGTAGAGGTACAGGGTCGCCCGCGGCGCCATCTGATGCACGATCTCGGCGACCGCGGTGCCGTGGTCGGTGGCCGTGTCGTCGACGCAGTGATCCTGGTTACCGGTACCGGTGGTTACGTACTGGACGACCGAGGTTCCGTCTGGGTTGTTGAAGTTGCCAGCAGTGATCTCGGCCGCCAGGTTGCCGAAGCCGGCGTCCACGATGCCGACGTTGATACCCGAACCATCGTTGCCCATAGCCGGCGCCGCCGACTGCCAGGCGTCAGCCCCGGAGGCCGCCACGCCCTCGTTGGTCACCGAAGCCTGCGGCATCGCTCGCACGGTTCGCTCGACGCTGCTGACGCCGGCCTGGCCGGCCAGCGCGCGAAGCTTGGCCGGCTGGACGGCCACCGCGACGGAGCCGGCGAAGCTGGCCAGCACTCGGCCACCCACCGCCTTGGCGGCGGTTACCGCGGCCTGGCCGCGCACGGTCACCTCGACGGTGCCGTCCTTGGCCGTCGGCACGCTGGACTGGCCGGTCGCACCCGACACCCCGGCGACCCGGTTCAGCTGCGGGTCGAGGTGCGCGACGGTGGTCTGCGCCGCAGCCGCGGCCCGGTGCGCGCTCAGCTGGCGCAGCAACGACTGCCGGAACGCGGGCTGATCGGCCGGCGTGAGCTTGGTGGCCGACAGCTGGTTCGTGACGGCCGGTGACGCTCCGTGCGCGAGTCGTGGCTGCGCGGCGACCGGGCCGCTGCCGACAAACATCGATCCCACCAGGGCGAATGAGACAACTGCGGCCAATAGTGGACGTGAATTCTTCAACGTGTGCCCTTTGTGTGATGCGCTGGAACCCGGCGACCTTACCCCGGGGTATACACAGTGTCCACGCAGATGATCCCGACGCGCCGCGAGCATCTCGGCGGACTGCGCAACAGCCAGCAGCACGCGTGCAAAACTTCAACGATGAGCGGTTCGGGTACGGGTCTCAGACATCAGCCGACCCTGGAAGAGGTCGCCGCTCGAGCCGGCGTCTCGCGGGCCACCGCCAGCCGGGTGTTACGGGGCGCCAGCAATGTCAGCGAGCAAGCCCGTACGGCGGTGCTGGACGCGGCCGCCGAGGTGGCCTACGCACCGAACCGGGCCGCCCGGGCGCTGGTCACCGGCCGTAGCGACTCGGTCGCCTTCCTGGTCGCCGAGACCGAGGACCGGCTGTTCTCCGACCCGTTCTTCCTCGGCATGCTGCGCGGCGCCCAGACCGAGATCGCGAACGCCGGCCTGCAGCTGGTGTTCACGGTGGCCTCGACCGACTCCGAGCACACCCGCTTTCTGCACTATGCCGCCGGCGGCCACGTCGACGGGGTGCTGGTGCTGTCCCTGCACGGCCGCGACCAGCTGCCGCAGGAACTCGAGAGCCAGCACGTCCCCACCGTGCTGAGCGGCCGGCCACTGAACGAGGCCGACCAGCTGTTCTTCGTCGACTCTGACAACCGGGGCGGCGCCGCGATGGCCACCGACTACCTGATCGGCTCGGGCCGGCGCCGGATCGCCACCATCACCGGGCCGCAGGACATGTGCGCCGGTCAGGACCGGCTGAGTGGCTATCGCCGTGCGTTGCGCGAGGCCGACCGACCGGCCGGCGACGAACTGGTCGCGCACGGCCGGTTCAGCATCGCCAGCGGTCAGGCCGCGATGGCTGACCTGTTGGCTGCCGAGCCCGCCATCGACGCGGTCTTCGCGGCCTCGGATCTGACCGCGATCGGCGCCATGCGCGCCATCGAGGCGACCGGTCGGCGGGTCTTTGACGACGTTGCGGTAGTCGGTTTCGACGACATCGGCGATGCCGAGCTCGCGCACCCGGCGCTGACCACCGTGCGGCAGCCGATAGCCGAGATGGGCAAGGCCATGGCGACCCGGTTGTTGCAACGAATAGCTGGGGAATCGGCCCCGCTGCAGACCATCCTGCCGGTCGAGCTGATCCGCCGGGCAACCGCCTGAGCGCGGTGTCGGTGAGGTAAGCGCGAGGTTTCGCTCC
The DNA here is from genome assembly GCA_030853265.1 of Actinomycetota bacterium. GTDB lineage: Bacteria > Actinomycetota > Actinomycetes > Mycobacteriales > Jatrophihabitantaceae > Jatrophihabitans_A. Next base: position 2,573 of record JALYVK010000037.1, on the reverse strand, counting down.
GGTGACAACAAATTGCCACCCAATCCGCTCCGAACGCTTGACAGGCCCATCAACGGTGCCGCATTCTCGCTGTCAGTCGTGAGAGCGCTCTCATGGCGACGCACTTCGGCCACTCACTCGACCTGGCCGTCTCAGCTTGAGCCGGACCGCCTTCTCAGGAGGATTCAATGCCCCGCTCGTCCCGCGCCAGAGTGCGCATCATCGCCGCAGTGGCTCTCGGCACGGTTGCCGCCGCCGGACTGGCGGCCTGCTCGTCGAGCAAGAGCGCGACGGCCAGCGACGACCCGAACGCCAAGGTCACCCTGACCGTCGGCCTGTTCGGCACCTTCGGCTTCAAAGAAGCCGGCCTCTACGACGAATACATGAAGCAGCATCCCAACGTGACCATCAAGGAGGACGACGTCGAGCAGTCCTCGGACTACTGGACCAAGCTCAAGACCCGGCTCGCCTCGGGCAGCGGCCTGGACGACGTGCAAGGTATCGAGATCGGTTTCGTCTCCGACGTGGTGCAGAACCACGCCAGCCAGTTCGTCGACTTCGCCTCGCTGCCGGAAGGCAGTTCGCTGAAGTCCTCGTTCTATGACTGGAAGTGGAAGCAGGCCTCCACCACCGACGGCAAGACCGTCGGGCTCGGTACCGACACCGGCCCGGAGGCGATCTGTTACCGGCCGGACTTGCTCAAGGCGGCCGGGCTGCCCTCTGACGGCGCGACGCTGGCCACCAAGTGGTCCACCTGGCAGGACTACCTCGACTTCGGCAAGCAGTACCAGGCTTCCAAGACCAAGCCGGCCGGCAGCAGCTTCGTCGACAGCGCCGCCTCGATCTTCTCCACCGCCGTCTACCAGGGCACTGAGGCTTACAACGGCAGTGACGGCAAGCCGGACGTGGCCAACAGCGACGGCGTGAAGACCGCCTGGAAGTACGCCACCGAGGCGGCTCAGGACAAGATCACCGCCGGCCTGGCCCAGTTCCAGCCGCCTTGGAACAAGGCCTTCTCCAACGGTGCGTTCGCCACCATCGCCTGCCCGACCTGGATGATGGGCTACATCCAGAGCCAGGCCGGCACCGGCAACGCCGGCAAGTGGAGCGTGGCACCGGTGCTACCCGGTGGCGCCACCAACTGGGGTGGTTCGTGGCTCGGTGTGCCGACCGCGTCCAAGCACCAGAAGGCCGCCGAGCAGTTGGTCGAATGGCTGACGAACAAAGAGCAAGAGATCACCATGTGGACCAAGGGCGGGCACTGGCCGTCCAACAGCCAGGCGGCCGCTGACCCGAGCGTGAAGGGCGCGACCAACAGCTACTTCAGCAACGCACCGGTCGGCGCCATCTACGGGGCGATCTCCGACGCGATGAAGATCCCGCCGATCGGGCTGTACGACACCCAGATCCAGACCGCTCTCACCACCCAGCTCACCAATGTCGAGACCAAGGGCGCCAACCCTGACAAGGCCTTCGGTGACGCGATGGATGCCATCAAGCAGGTCACCGGCTGAGCCACCCACCGCCCCAGGGCGCTCCGGCCGTGCTAGACCCGCGGCCGGAGCGCCGCCCGGAACGATTGGATTCGAGTGGACCAGCTATGGCAGCCATCACTGACACCAGCCGAGCAATCTCGTCGCCCCGCAAGGCCAAACGCCGCACGTTACCCGGCAGCAAGGCCGCCTACGGTTACATCGCGCCGTTCTTCCTGGTGTTCGCCGCCTTCAGCGTCTACCCCTGGTTGGACACCGCCTGGGTGTCACTGCACAACGTCCGGCTGACCACCTACAACCAGCAGCAGTGGGTGGGTTTGGACAACTACCGCAACCTGTTCACCAACAAGTTCTTCTACAACGCGCTGCGCAACACCATCAGCATCGGCATCATCTCCACCGTCCCGCAGCTGTGCCTGGCATTGGGAATCGCCCACCTGCTGAACTACAAACTGCGAGCCCGGACGTTCTTCCGGATAGCGATGCTGATGCCCTATGCCACCAGCCTGGCCGCCGCCACGGTGATCTTCCTGCAGCTGTTCGACAAGGACCTGGGCATCGTCAACTGGGGCCTGCACCTGGTGCACCTGCCCCGGGTCGACTGGCAGGGTTCGAAGTGGCCCAGCCAGATCGCGGTGTCGGCCATCGTGACCTGGCGCTGGACCGGCTACAACGCGCTGATCTACCTGGCCGGCATGCAGGCCATCGACTCTGCGCTCTACGAGGCGGCCGCCATCGACGGAGCCTCGCGCTGGCAGCAGTTCCGGCACGTGACCGTCCCCGGTCTGCGCCCGACCATCCTGTTCACCATCGTGGTGTCCACCATCGGCGCCGCCCAGCTGTTCGGCGAACCGCTGCTCTATCACAGCGGATTGCCCGACGGCGGCAGCGCCGGTCAGTACCAGACTCTGGGGTTGCTGATGTACCAGCAAGGCTGGACCAATGACCGGCTCGGGCTGGCCTCGGCCACCGCCTGGACGATGTTCCTGATCATTGTGCTGGCCGTGCTGGTGAACCTGACCCTGTCCCGGCGCCGGGAACGTCGGATCGATGCCGTGCTGCCGGTCGCCCCGATGGCCGAGGTGCTGCGATGACCAGCAC
>JALYVK010000155.1 GCA_030853265.1 Actinomycetota bacterium | reverse complement strand
CGCGCTACCTGGTTTCCGGCGCTACGACAGCCGGACCGACCGGCATGTGCAGGCCGAACGTGATCGACGTGCCGGTGCATTCGTGCCGCCGCCGGACTAGAAGCCGTAGCCTGAGGGCATGTCGGCGATACGCGTGATGGGCACCGAGGTCGAGTACGGCGTGAGCCTGCCCGGCAACCCGAATGCCAACGCGATGCTGCTCTCGGCCCAGGTGGTCAACGGCTATGCCTCGCTGCTGCCCGGTGGTCGGCGCCGCCGCCCGGGCTGGGACTTCGAAGAGGAATCGCCGCTGCGCGATGCTCGGGGCTTCGACCTGTCCGGTCCTAACAACGTCGCCGAGCAGTTCCTCGACGACGAGGAGGACGCCGGCCTCGCCAACGTGGTGCTGCCCAACGGCGCCCGGCTCTACGTCGATCACGCGCACCCCGAGTACTCCACGCCCGAGGTCACCACCCCGCTGGACATCGTCAAGTTCGACAAGGCCGGCGAGCTGGTGATGCTGGCCGCCTCGAAGCAGGCCCAGCAGCTGGCCGGCGCGACGATCACGCTCTACAAGAACAACACCGACAACAAGGGTGTCTCCTACGGGGCGCACGAGAACTACCTGATGAGCCGCCAGACCCCGTTCGCCTCGATCGTCAGCCAGCTCACGCCGTTCTTCGTGACCCGGCAGGTGGTCTGCGGCGCGGGCCGGGTCGGGATCGGCCAGGACGGCCACCAGCACGGCTTCCAGATCAGCCAGCGGGCCGACTTCTTCGAGGTCGAGGTCGGCCTGGAAACCACCCTCAAGCGTCCGATCATCAACACCCGGGACGAGCCGCACGCCGATGCCGAGAAGTACCGGCGGCTGCATGTGATTCTGGGCGATGCCAACCTGGCCGAGCTGTCCACCTTCCTCAAGGTCGGCACCACCTCGCTGGTGCTGGCGATGATCGAGGACGGCTGGCTCACCGACGAGTTCCGGATTGCCGAACCGATCCGCGAGCTGCGCACGGTCAGCCACGACCCGAGCCTGACCCATCTGATCAAGCTCTCCGACGGGCGCACCCTGACCGCGCTGGACGTGCAGCGCGAGTACCTGGACCGGGCCCGCAAGTACGTCGATGACCGCTACGGCAGCGGCCTGGACGCGCAGACCGAGCAGGTCCTCGCCGAGTGGGAGTCAGTGCTGATCCGGCTGGTCGAGGACCCGATGCAGCTGGCCGGCGAGCTGGACTGGGTGGCCAAGTTGCGGTTGCTCGAAGGTTTCCGGGACCGGGACGGCCTGGACTGGTCGGCACCGCGGCTGCATGCGGTGGACCTGCAGTACGCCGATATCCGCCCCGACAAGGGTCTGTACCACCGGCTGGTCAGCCGGGGCTCGATGCGCACCCTGGTCGACCCCGAGCTGATCGCGGACGCGGTGGGCCAGCCGCCCACCGATACCCGGGCGTACTTCCGGGGCGAGTGCCTGCGTCGCTATCCCGACGCCGTCGCCGCGGCCTCCTGGGATTCGGTGATCTTCGATGTCGGCCAGCAGTCGCTGGTCCGGGTACCGACCCTGGAACCGCTGCGCGGATCGAAGGCGCACGTACAGGACCTGCTGGACCGCTGCCCGACCGCGAGTGCCCTGGTCGCCGAGCTGCTGGGCCGGTAAGGCCGCGTTGCCGGGCCGCTAGTCCCGCGTTGCTCGGCCGGTAATGCCGCCCGAGTGGTGACAATCGGCGGAAAACCCCGCCTCCGGCAGACGGCCGTCCGACCCGCCTACTAAGGTCGGGGGATACCCGCAACTGCAGCGGGTCTGCGGAGGTAAACATGGCCAGTCACGAAGGTGGGCAGTCCCGTCCCGCCAAGCAGCGCGAGGACGTCGACGAGGTTGTCGAGGACAGCACCAGCGATGTCGCCGAGCGGCACGAGAAGCTGACCGACGACGTCGACGCGATCCTCGATGACATCGACGAGGTGCTCGAGACCAATCCAGAAGACTTCGTCCGCAGCTTTGTCCAGAAGGGCGGCCAGTGAGCGGGTATCACGGCCAGTCCGAGCAAGGTCTGCTGCGGTTCGCCACCGCGCCGGGATCGTCGTCGTTCGTGGAGTTCATGTCCGCGGCCGCCGCTGAGTTGCTGCCGGGCCAGCGACTGGACTCGGTGCCGGTGACCGGCTCGCTGCCGGTGGCCGGCCAGGTGCACGCCACCACCATTGTCGCGGCGACCTTCGCCGGTGGCGTGGTGATGGCCGGCGACCGGCGCGCCACGATGGGCAACCTGATCGCCCAGCGCGACATCGAGAAGGTCTTCGCCGCCGACGAGTTCAGCCTGGTCGGCATCGCCGGTACCGCCGGCATCGCGATCGAGTTGGTGCGATTGTTCCAGGTCGAACTCGAACACTACGAAAAGATCGAGGGCACCGCGCTGACCCTGGACGGCAAGGCCAACCGGCTGGCCACCATGATCCGGGGCAACCTGGGTGCGGCCATGCAGGGGCTCGCCGTGGTTCCGCTGTTCGCCGGCTTCGACCTCGACGCCACCGACCCGGCGCAGGCCGGCCGGATCTACAGCTACGACGTGACCGGCGGGCGCTACCCCGAGCAGTACTACCACTCGGTCGGCTCCGGTTCGGTGTTCGCCAAGAGCGCGCTGAAGAAGTTGTGGCGTCCGGACCTGTCCGAGGACGAGGCAGTCGCTGCCACCGTCGAGGCGCTCTACGATGCCGCCGACGACGACTCGGCGACCGGCGGCCCGGACCTGACCCGGCGGATCTACCCGGTGGTGTACGCCGCGACCGCGGACGGCACCCGCCGGGTTCCGGACGCCACCCTGGACACCATGGTGCGTGCGGTGCTCGAACGCCGCGCGGCCACCCCCGGCTCCTGAGCCGACCCGCCCGACACCACCCGTAGACGAGAACGATCCGCTAGCGAACTCGGGAGTTCCCCCAATGTCGATGCCGTTCTACGCCTCGGCCGAGCAGATCATGCGCGACCGCTCGGAGTACGCCCGCAAGGGCATCTCGCGCGGTCGCAGCGTGGTCGTGCTGACCTACGCCGACGGCGTGCTGTTCGTCGCGGAGAACCCGCGCTCGACGCTGCACAAGGTCTCCGAGATCTATGACCGGATCGGCTTCGCCGCGGTCGGCAAGTACAACGAGTTCGAGAACCTGCGGGTGGCCGGCATCCGGCTGGCCGATCTGCGCGGGTACTCCTACGACCGGCGCGATGTCACCGCCCGGGCGCTGGCCAATGCCTACGCCCAGACGCTCGGCTCGATCTTCACCGAACAGCAGAAGCCGTACGAGGTGGAGCTGTGCGTGGCCGAGGTCGGCTCGCAGGCCGGCGGCGACCAGCTGTACCGGTTGTCCTTCGACGGCACCATCGTCGACGAGCCGGACTACCTGGTGATGGGCGGCCAGGCCGACGTGGTGGCCACCCAGGTCAAGGAGTCCTTCCAGCAGAACCTGCCGCTGGCCGACACGATCGCGGTCGCGGTGAAGGCGCTGGGTTCGGTCGGCGCCGAGGCCGGCGCGGTCCGCGAGCTGGCCGCCGACAGCCTCGAGGTCGCGGTGCTGGACCGCAACCGGGGCACCCGCAAGTTCCGCC
>JALYVK010000094.1 GCA_030853265.1 Actinomycetota bacterium | reverse complement strand
CAACCGGCCGGCGCGCTGCCCGTGCGGGTCGGCGGGTCCGGCGCCGACCGGCTCCGGGTGCGGCTGGCCGACCAGGCCCAGGCGGTCCGGTCCGGGCTGACCGGCGTGCTGCTGTCGGTCAACCGGACCGCGGCGGGTAGTAGCGGCTTCACCGTCTCGCTGGACTACCACGGTTTCCGTAACGCGGCCGGCGCCGGCTTCGGCGACCGGGCCCGGCTGGTCAGCCTGCCCGCCTGTGCGCTCAGCACGCCTAGCCTGCCCACCTGCCAGGTGCAGACCCCGGTGCCTTACCAGAACGACACCAGGCACCAGACGCTCAGCACCACCGTGGTACCGGCCAGTGCCGGTGTGCTGCGTAGCGCAGCCGCGTCCCAGCCGAACCGTGCGCAGCCGGCTCGGCTCGCGAGCAACGCCGGCGCCACTATGGTGCTGGCCGCGGTGGCCGGCGCGGACGGCTCCGGCGGCGCGTTCAGCGCCAGCTCGCTGGCCCCGTCCGGCAGTTGGTCGGTGTCCGGCGCGTCTGGCAGCTTCCACTGGGGATACCCGATCGCGGTGCCGCCGGCCGCCGCCGGCAGCGACGTGGCGCCGTCGGTGTCGCTTGCCTACAACTCCGGCTCGGTGGACGGCCACATCGCCTCCACCAACAACCAACCGTCCTGGTTGGGGGAGGGGTGGGACTACGCGCCCGGCTACATCGAGCGGACCTACCGGTCCTGCTCCTCCGACACCACGCTGCCGGCCGCCTCTCAGACCGGTGACGCCTGCTGGGCAGGCCAGATCCTCACCATGTCGCTGGGCGGGTCGAGCACCGCGCTGGTGCTCGACGACACCAGCCACACCTGGCATGCCCAGACCGACGCCGACCAGCGAGTGGAACTGATCGGCGCCGGTAGCGGCGGCTACCAGGGTGAGTACTGGCGGGTGACCACCGCCGACGGCGTGCAGTACTACTTCGGACGGAACACGCTGCCCGGCGGATCCGCTGCCACCGCAACGAAATCGGTGTACACCGAACCGGTCTTCGGGCCGCACTCGACCGACCCCTGCTATAACGCGGCCGGCTTCGCCCAGTCCTCCTGCACCCAGGCCTGGCGGTGGAACCTCGACTACGTGGTCGATCCGCACGCCAACGCGACCGCGTACTACTACACGCCCGAATCCAACTACTACGGTGCACACAACGCCACCACGCCGGTCAGCTACCTGCGCGGTGGCTACCTCCGCGAGATCGACTACGGCCTGCGCGATGCCGGTGGCAGCACCGGCATCTACGGCAGCCAGCCGCCGGACCGGGTCACCTTCACGGTGGCCGAGCGATGCATCCCGGTCGCCGGTTTCACCTGTGATCCCAGCCTGTTCACCGCCGCGAATGCCAGCCACTGGCCAGACACCCCGCAGGACCAGCAGTGTGCCTCGACCGGTACCTGCAACAACCACACACCGACGTTCTGGTCCACCAAGCGGCTGACCGCAATCACCACCGGTTACTGGACCGGCACCGGAACCACGTACCAGACGGTGGACAGCTACGTGCTCGGCCAATCCTTCCCGACCGACGGCGACCCGTCGCAGAGCCTGGATTCGATCACCCGGACGGGCTACAGCGGTGCCACCACGCTGGCGCTACCGGCAGTCACCTTCGCCAGCCAGCTGATGGACAACCGGGTCAGCGGCTACAACGGCCAGAGCGTGATGCAGCAGCACCGGCTGACCACCATCCATTCCGAGACCGGCCAGATCACCTCGATCTCCTACAACCAACCCGGACGCGCTAAGCCGACCTGCACCGCGGCCACCGTGCCTAGCGACGAATCCAACGACACCGCCGAGTGTTTTCCGGTGCGCTGGGTGCCACCGTTCAACACCAACCCGATCCTCGACTACTTCCACAAGTACGTGGTGACCGAAGTCGACCTGCAGGATCCGAACGCGATCGCGCCGACCCGCAAGACCACCTACAGCTACCTCGGCGACCCGGCCTGGCACTACGACGACAACGAGGTAATCAAGCCGGCCAACCGGACCTGGGGCCAGTTCCGCGGTTACCAGCAGGTGCAGGTGCGCACCGGCAACGAGTCGGCGGCCAGCAACGGCACCGCCGACCAATGGACGCTGACCACCACCACCTACTACCGCGGCATGAACGGTGACACCCTGCCCGGCGGCGGCAGCCGGACCGCGAGTGTGACCGACACTCACGGCGGCAGCGTGCCGGATGACAACAACTTCGCCGACATGGCCCGTGAGGTGCAGACGTTCAACGGCGACGGCGGGGCCGAGGTGTCTGACACGGTCACCACGCCGATCACCGTCGCGACCACCGCAACCCGGGCCCGTACCGGCCTGCCTGCGCTCACCGCGCACATCGTGGCCGGCGCGCACAGCCAGGTGTACACCGCGATCGCGGCCGGCGGCTGGCAGGAGCACGACAGCGACTCGAGCTACGACTCGATCGGCCGGCTGGTCGGTCAGACCGACAGCGGCACCGGGCTGAGCCCGGTCTGCACCGCCACCAGCTACGCCGACAACAGCACGTCCTGGATCCGCGACCTGGTGGCGGAGAAGATCGTGTCCGGACAGGCCTGTCCGACCAGCGGACAGCCGAGCCCGATCCTGGCCGACAGCCGCGCCTACTACGACTCCTCGACCACGCTCGGCGCGGTGCCTGGCGCCGGCGATACGACCACCACCCTGGTCGCGACCGACCACGCGAGTCCGCCGACCGCGTGGGCCAAGTCGATCGCCGGCTTCGACACCACGGGCCGACAGACCTCGGCCACCAGCTACATCTCGGCCGGCGATACGACCGGCCGGCTGACCAGCACCAGCTACACCCTGACTGCCGCCGGGCAGCTGGCCTCGGTGAAGGTCACCAACCCGGCCAGCCAGGCGACCAGCACGGTGGTCGAGCCCGGTCGCGGCCTGATCACCGAGGTGGTGGACGTCGCCGTGCACAAGGTCGACGCCAGCTACGACCCGCTGGGCCGGGTCACCTCGGTCTGGCAACCAGGTCAGGTGAAGGGCACCGACCCGGCGTCCACCACCTACAGCTACCTGGTCCGCAGCACCGGACCGCTCACGGTGACCACCAAGACCCTGATCGACGTGGGCAACAGCATGACCCCGGCCTACAAGACCAGCGTCAACCTGTTCGACGCCTTCGGGTCGTTGCGGCAGACCCAGGTGGACGCGCCGGGTGGCGGCCGGGTGGTGGTGGACTCCTTCGACGACTCGCACGGCTGGGTGGTGATGACCAACAATCGCTGGTATACCAGCGGCGTACCCGGCACCGACCTGGTCACGACGGCCGACTCCGCGGTGGATGACCGGACGGTCAGCAACTTCGACGGTGCCGGCCGGCCGCTGCTGGTCACCGCCTACCGCGGCACCACCGCGATCTCCTCTATTCAGACCGTCTACGGCGGTGACCGCACCACCACCATCCCGCCGACCGGCGGGGTGGAAACCACCGCGGTGTTCGACGCTCGTGGCGAAACCGTCGAGTCGGACCAGTGGACCAGCGCGCCCACCTTCGCCGGCAATGTGCTGAGCGGCGGCACCGCATCCCGTACCACTTACCACTTCACGCCGACCGGCCTGCAGGACCAGTTGACCTCGGCGGCCGGCACTCTGCTCGCCGCTACCTGGACCGCCAGCTACGACCTGGCTGGCCGGCCCTACCACAAATCCGATCCGGACGCGGGTGCGAGCGACCTGAGCTACTACGACACTGGCGAGCTCAAGACCAGTACCGATGCCAACAACCAGACGGTGACGTACAACTACGACGGTCTGGGCCGCAAGGTGTCGGCGTACCTCGGCAGCAACGAGGTGGCGAGTTGGCTCTACGACACCCTGCAGGCCGGCCAGCAGACCTCCAGCACCAGGTACACCAGCAGCGGCAACTACGTGGTGGCCAGCACCGGCTACGACAACTACGGCAACCCGCTCGGGGTCAGCGTGCAGTTACCGCCGTCCGAGACCGGCTTCGCCAGCAGCTACACCACCAGCTACAGCTGGACCAGCACCCACCTGATGGCCACCATGAAGCCCGCCGACGGTGGCTCACTGCCGTCGGAGACGATCAAGTACACCTACGACGCGCTGGGAAATCCGACCGCCACCGCCGGCTACAACAGCTATGTCTCGGCGACCAGCTGGAGTCCGTTCAGCGAGCCGAACCAGTACAAGCTCGGCACCAACGTCCAGTTGGCCTCGCTGACCTACACCCGGGATCCGCAGACGCACCGGGTGCTGAGCACCGACCTGTCCGCGCAGACCGCGATCCCGCAGCAGGAACACACCGTCTACAGCTACGACCCGGCCGGCAACATCACCCAGACGGCGGATACCGAGGGTGGCGGCAGCGGTGTGCCCGTGCAGACCCAGTGCTATCGCTACAGCAGCCTGGACCAGCTCGGCGAGTCGTGGGCGGCCACCGACGGTTGCACGGCCGACCCGGCGACCGCCGGCAACGCCACGGTCGGCGGCCCGCAGCCGTACTGGACCAGCTGGACGTTCGACGCGACCGGTGGCCGACTGCAGCAGGTGCAGCACGCGCTGCCCGGCAGCGGCACCGGCGACAGCACCACGAACTACACGAACGGCCTGACGGGCCACGCTCACGCGCTGGCCAGCGCGACGATCACCGGCCCTGGCGCGGGTACTAGCAGCTTCGGCTACGACGCGGACGGCAACACCAACTTGCGCACCCTGCCGGCCGGGGCCCAGACCATCGGCTACACCTACGACGGGCACACCGACACGGTGGCTGGGCCGGCCGGTAGCACCGACTACCGCTACGACGCGGACGGCAACCAACTGGTGCGGCACGATCCCAGCTCGACCACGGTGTACTTGCCGGGCGAGGAGCTGACCCGCAACACCAGCACCGGCACCATCGTCGGTACTCGCTACTACAGCCACAACGGCACCGTGGTTTCGGTCCGGGTCGGCCACGGCAACCAGAGCTACCTGTACGCCAACCAGACGGGCAGCAATCAGGTCTCGCTGCCGACCACCAGCACCGGCACTGGCACTCCGGTGCGCCAGTACCTGGATCCGTTCGGCAGCCCGCTCGGCACGGTGACCGGCGGCAGTTGGCCCGACCAACATGGATTCCTGAACAAGCCGCAGGATGCGGTTACCGGCCTGACCGACGTTGGCTCCCGGCAGTACGACCCGGTGCTGGGCCGGTTCACCGCGGTCGATCCGGTGCTCGATCTCAAGCAGCCGCAGCAGGCCAACGGCTACAGCTACGCGCTGAACAACCCGGTGTCGAATTCCGACCCGACCGGGATGGATCCGCCGCCGATCGGCTGTGAGAACACCGCCTGCTACAACTGCCTGTACGCCGACATCGACTGCGGTCAGATGAAGCAGGCCCCGCCACCGCCGGGTAGCGGTGGAGGTGGCGGCGGTGGCAGCACGAGCAAGCCGGCAGCCAGCCCGCTGCCCAAGATCCCGCCGGACCGGCTGAAGGTGCTGCGGGCAGACATCCAGATGTACATGAAGGACAGCCCCAACGACTGGAATGTGCCCGGTAGTTATGCCTACAACGCGCTGATGGTGCGGATTCGGTGGGCGATCTATGGCCCACTGACTTTCGACGACATCCTCAAGGCAGCCAAGGGCCCAGCAGTGGCCTTCGTGGTCGGCATCGTCGGAGCCGCGCTCTGTCCGGAGAGCGCGGGTGCTGGTTGCCTGGTCGCGGTCGGTGCACTCGCTGGCGCGGCCGGCGCCTGCGCCAGCGACTGCTCCAACGTGACCTCGGTGGCGCTGTCCGCGGTGGCTGGCGCCATCGTCGGAGCCGCCGGCGGGGCCGGCGGTGGCGGTCCCGGCCTCGAGACGGGCGCAGACCAGGCGGTCTTCTGGTCGGGGATCAAGGGCAGTGATGCCGGTGCCGCCGCCTGGGTGGGAAAGAATGGCGGGGTGACTCTGGAGACCACGCTGGACCAGCGCAATATCACCCTGCCCGAGTACGACCGGAATGATCCGTCCGTCGTGGGCGCGTGGCGGCAGGCGTCGGCGGCGTTCGCCCGGGGCGCGCAGGGCAATGTCATCGTGCTGCAGGGTGACGCGGTTCGGACCACTAGCGTCTGGGCCGAGGTCGAGTACCCCGCGCTTACCGCCAACCCCAACGTCACGTCGATCACGGCCATCAACCCGGAGACCGGCGGCAGCACCCTGCTCTGGTCGAGGTGACCGATGGATCCGAGACTGATCAGCGAAGCCCTGGTGCTGTGGTCCGGGTGGCACATCAAGTCATGGCCTGACCGGGACGACGAGCGGGTGATCGACCGGTACGGCCGGGATGCCGCGTTGGATCTGCTGCCGGTGATCCACCGGTTGGCGGACGAGTTCTACGAATCTGACGCCCGGTATTTCGCGGCGGATCTGATCGAGATGGGCAACCAGGCCGAGGACCGTTTTCGCGGCCTCCATTCGGAGCTCACTGAGGAGGCGGTCGGCGCGCTGGGCTGGTGCTACACCTTCGACTACAAATGACCGGAGCGTTCACCAACCGGGGTGGCGGATGAGAGTCGAAGCTCGTAATAACAGCGGTTCAGCGTTGCCGTCGAGGTATCTCGATGCCCGGAGTGGCTTTACGGAAGATACTTACTTTCCGGTGACGGTCGGTTCGGAGTACGCGGTCTATGGGATCACTACCCTCCTCGGAGGTGTTTGGTATTACCTGCTGGACGACGACCGAAACCCGTGGCCGGTGTGGAAGCCGGCTCCGCTGTTCGAGGTCACCGACCCGCACCTGCCGGTTGAGTGGACGTTCGGCTACCACTTCTGGCCCGACCTGGACAAGATGCTGGTCTCATGGCCGGAGTGGTCTAGCGACCATTACTTCTACGAGCGGTTGGTGGATGGCGAGCAAGCCGAGCTGGAGCTGTTCCGGGGCTGGGTGCACGAACTCGAGCCGCACAAGGAGTCCTATATCCGGTGAACCGTGAAGCGAGCATCAATCCAGGACCGGTGTCAGCACCCTGCTCTGGTCGAGGTGACCGATGGATCCGAGACTGATCAGCGAAGCCCTGGTGCTGTGGTCCGGCTGGCGCATCGTGAACTGGCCGAAGCGGGACGACCAGCGGTGATCGATAGGTATTGGCCGGGATACCGCGCTGGGCTGGTGCTACACCTTCGACTACAGATGACCGGAGCGTTCACGAATCGGGGTGGGGGATGAGAGTCGAAGCGCGTGGTAACAGTGGCTCGGTGTTGCCGGCCGGGTACCTGGATCCTCGACGTGGCTATACGGAAGATACCTTTTTTCCCTTGACGGTCGGTTCGGAGTACGCGGTCTACGGGATCACCACCTTCCTCGGTGGTGCCTGGTACTACGTCTTGGACGACGACCGAAACCCGTGGCCGGTGTGGAAGCCGGCCCGGCTGTTCGACATCGTTGACCCTCGAATGCCAGATGATTGGACGGTCGGCCACCACCGATCGCGTGATCTGGACATCTTGCTGGTCTCATGGCCGGAGTGGTCCAGCGACCACTACTTCTACGAGCGGTTGGTGGATGGCGAGCAGACCGAGCTGGAGCTGTTCCAAGGTTGGGTGCACGAGCTGGAGCCGCACAAGGAGTCCTATATCCAGTGAACCGCGAAGCCAGCCGATCTTCGAAGTTCAGCCGGTCAGACGCCGCGGACGACGCCCAGGTCCTGGTAGACGCCGAGCGGGTTGCCCCACGGATCGGTCAGGTTGGCGAAGGCCACCAGGCCCGGTAGCCGCTTGACCACTCCCGGCTCGAAACCCTTCTTGGCCAGGATCGCCACCGAGGCGTCGATGTCCTCGACCTGCAACCGCAGCCGGAACGAGGATGGCTTGATGTCGTCCCGCGAGGTGGCCAGCTGCAGCCAGGCGCCGGGCGAGATCTCCCACTCGTAGAAATCCGGGTCGGGCCCCAGGTCCGGATCCCGCCCGATCAGCGCGCAGTAGAACGCCAACGCCTCGTCACGGTCGCCGGCATGTACGGCTACGGTCAATCCCCGCACGCTCATCTCGGTCATGGCCAGACGATAGCGGGCGAGCATGACAGCCAGTGCTCACGCCCCTCCGTAGCGTTGCAAGGACGTGACCGAGCGGCGCAGCTGATCGGTGCCGTCGCTGAAGGAGCGCTGGACCGTGGAGCTGAGTCCGGGACGGGCCAGGGCCGCCTCGGCGAGTTCGAGCACCTGGCCGGACGCCGCCGCCACCGGGAAGGCGTTCAGGATCACCTGCGCCAGCGCCCACCCATGCCGGTGCTCGGCGGTCGCGGCCATCTCGTCGAAGAACCGGGGCAGGTAGCCGGCGGTCAGCTCGTGCTGGGACGGGTCGAAGAACCCCTCGGCGGTGGCGTACAGCTCATAGGCGGGCCGCTTGCTCGGCTCGGTCAGCAACTGCCAGGCCGCCCGCTTGGCCGCCGGGTCGGGTCGTAGCGACCTGGCCCGCGCCGCGTGCACCACTCCAGAGCCGCTCGCGTCGGCGGCCAGCTCCTGGTCGATCTCGGGCTCGGTCAGCTCGCCGAGCGAGGCCAGCCGGTTGACCAGCGACCAGCGCAGTTCCGGATCGAGCAGCAGTCCCGGTGGCAGCTGATCGCCGGCCCGCCAGGCCTGCAACAGCTCGGCCTCGTCACAGGCTCCGATCAGCCCCCGGCCGGCAACCAGCTGGCTGTCCGAACCGGGTGCGGCCCGGGCCAGCAATTCCTCGGCCACCGCGCGGATCCGCTGCCGCCGGGCCGGCCGCTCCGCCGGCGCGGCGAACACACCGGCCAGTTGAGTGGTCGAGAATTTCAACAGGTGCGCGGTGACCAGGTCGATCGGCTCGGAGCCGGCGGCCACCAGCAGGATGTCCAGCGCCAGAGCCGGCGCCAGCCCGCCGTCGCGGACCCCGTCCCGGATCGCGTTGTAGATCACCACTCTGGTCAGGTCCTGCTCGATCCGGGGCAGCACCTCAGCCACCGCGTGCCAGCCGTCCGGCCCGAAGCGCACCTTGGCCCAGGTCTGGTCCAGGCTGTCGGCCACCACCAGCCGGATCGAGTCGGCCGCCGGCAGGCTCACCAGCTCGTCCACCAGCCGGACGGACTCATCGAGCACCCGGCCGCCGTCCGGGTCGAAGCCGGCGACCCGGACGGTATGCGGGCGGCGGGAGGCATCCGGTGAGATCCGCCGGACGGTGACACGGCCCTGGCTGGCCGAGGCGTCCAGGGTGTCCAGGCCGCTGGTGCGCAACCACTGCTCGGCCCAGCCGGGCAGGTCCTGGGCACCGGCCGCGGTCCAGGACGCGATCAGGTCGGCGAAGCCGGCATTGCCATAGCTGTGCTGGGCGAAATGCCGGCGCAGGCCGTCGAAGAACACCTCGTCACCGAGATGCTGGGCCAGCTGCTTGAGCGCCGCGGCGCCCTTGGCGTAGGAGATCCCGTCGAAGTCGGCCAGCGCGGCGGCGGCCGTCTCGGAACCGTTGCCGGCCACCGGATGCGAGGACGGTGCCTGGTCGGCGATATAGCCCCAGTCCTTGCGGCTCATCCCGAACTCGGTCCAGGCCAGCGCCGCCAACGAGGGTTCACGGACCTCCGAGCAGACCCGGTAGGCCATGTACTCGGCGAAGGACTCGTTCAGCCACAGGTCGTCCCACCAGCGCATGGTGACCAGGTCGCCGAACCACATGTGCGCCATCTCGTGGGCGATGGTGCCGGCCCGGACGCCCCGCTCGCTGCGGGTCGCGGCGGAGGAGAAGACGTACTGCTCGCGCAGCGTGACGCAGCCCGGGTTCTCCATCGCGCCGGCGTTGAAATCGGGGACGAAGGCCTGGTGGTACTCGCCGAACGGGTACCGGATGCCGAACAGCTCGTGGTAGCGGTCGAAGGACGCCCGGGTGATGGTGAGCATGTCCTCGGCTTCGGCGTCCAGGTGCCGGGCCAGTGCGGCGCGGACGTGCAGGCCGAGCCGGATGCCGTCGTGCTCGGTGATGATCGAGTGGTACGGCCCGGCCACCATGGTGACGAAATAGGTCGACAGCGGCTTGCTGGTCGCGAGCTGCCAGTGGCCGTCGGCGATCCGGCTGGCCGCGGCGTTGCCGAGGACCGTCCAGTCGGCCGGGCAGTGCACCTCGACGTCGTAGGTCGCCTTCAGGTCGGGCTGGTCGAAGCAGGCGAACCAGCGCGGCGCGGCGTCCAAGAAGGACATCGCATAGAGGTAGCTGTTGCCGTCGGTCGGATCGACATGGCGGTGCATGCCCTCGCCGTCGCTGGAATAGCTCATCCGGGCCCGTACCCGAAGGACGTTCTCGGACCGCAGGTCGGTCAGCGGCAGCCGACCATCGTGCAGGCCGGCCGGGTCGAGGGCGACCCCGTTGAGCTCGATCGATTCGATCGCGGCCGGTGTCAGGTCCAGGAACGTGCTCGCCCCGGGCACCGAGCAGGCGAAGGTGATGGTGGTGTCCGAGCCGAACTCCGGTCCGGTCGCCGGCAGGTCGAGGACGACCCGGTAGTGGCGCACGGTGAGTAGTTCGGCACGCTCTGCGGCCTCGATTCGGGCAAGACTGGGCATAGCTGAAAAGGTACCGGCAAGCCCGGTTGTGTCGGTGTTCACGATCAGTCCTCGTTCACCTCCGTGAAACATCCGGAGGGCTTCGGCGTAACAGGCTCGGCTGATTCTCGTCCCAGCGCGCTTTCCTGCTCGCAATCCCGCCCGAGAGGAAGGGGAAGGCTCTGTGTCACTAGCCGTCCTCGCAGACCCGACCTACGTACCCTTCGACCTCAAGAACCTCAACGCCGGCGACACCGCCTGGGTGCTCGCCTCAGCCTCGCTGGTGCTGCTGATGACCCCGGCGCTGGCGTTCTTCTACGGCGGCATGGTCCGGGCCAAGCACGCGCTGGCCATGCTGATGCAGAACTTCATGGCGATCGCGGTCGTCAGCGTCACCTGGGTGCTCATCGGATTCACCTGGGCCTTCGGCGGCAACAACCGCTACCTGGGCGACCTGCACTTCTTCGGACTGCAGCACGTCAACGACGTGGTGCCCACCCTCGGCTCGGCGCAGACCACGCCCACCCTGGTCTTCGTCGCCTTCCAGTTGACGTTCGCGATCATCACCCCGGCGCTGATCACCGGTTCGACCGCCGATCGCTGGAAGTTCGGGGCGTTCGTGGCCTTCGTCGCGGCCTGGTCGATCCTGATCTACGCCCCGGTCGCGCACTGGGTCTTCAACGGCTACGGCTTCCTCAACCAGTCGCTGCGGCCGGCCGGCAAGTTCTTCGCCGAGGACTTCGCGGGCGGGACGGTCGTGCACATCAACGCGGGCGCCGCGGGCCTGGCAATGGCCCTGGTGCTCGGCAAGCGTCGTGGCTGGCCGAAGGAGAACATGCGCGGGCACAACATCCCGTTCGTGATGCTCGGCGCCGGTCTGCTGTGGTTCGGCTGGTTCGGCTTCAACGCCGGCTCTGCCCTGACCGCAGGCAACCTGGCCGGGGTGGCCTGGATGAACACCAACACCGCCACCGCCACCGCCCTGATGGGCTGGCTGATCGTGGAGAAGTTCCGGTACGGCAAGTCGACCGCCCTGGGTGCTGCGTCCGGTGCGGTGACCGGGTTGGTCGCGATCACGCCGGCGGCCGGTTTCGTCAGCCCGATCGGAGCGATCTTCATCGGCCTGATCGCCGGCATGGTGTGCGCCTACGCCATCGGGCTGAAGAACAAGTTCGGCTACGACGACTCGCTCGACGTGGTCGGCGTGCACTTCGTCGGCGGCTGGACCGGCTGCCTGCTGATCGGCTTCTTCTCCACCAACGGGATAAACAGCTTTGCCAACAAGGGCATTCTTTACGGCGGCGGCGGTAAGTACGGTGGCTGGAACCTGTTGCTGCACCAGGCCGAGGCCGCGGCGGTAGTGACGGCGTTCTCCTTCGTCGGTACCTTCATCATCGCCAAGGTCATCGGCCTGGTGATGAAGACCCGAGTCACCGAAGAGGACGAGATTGCCGGCCTGGACATCTCGATCCATGGTGAGACGGCCTATGACTTCGGCCCGCTCTCGGGGTCGGGCGGTCACTTCGTCCCGGCATCGGCATCGTCGAAGGAGAGTGTAGAAGCATGAAGCTGGTGACTGCGATCATCAAGCCGTTCAAGCTGGAAGAGGTGAAGGTTGCCCTGGAAAACTTGGGCATTCAGGGCCTGACGGTGAGCGAGGTGTCCGGCTTCGGCCGGCAGCGTGGCCACACCGAGGTCTACCGCGGTGCCGAGTACACCGTGGACCTGGTCCCGAAGGTCAAGGTCGAGGTCCTGGTCGACAGCGGCGATGCCGTCAAGGTCGTCGACGCGGTGGTCGAAGCCGCCCGGACCGGCAAGATCGGCGACGGCAAGGTCTGGGTGACCGATGTGGAAACCCTGGTCCGGGTCCGGACGGGCGAACGGGATGAAGACGCCGTCTGAGCAGTTCGTCAGGTCGGCCCGGGCGGCATTGCTGGCCCGGGCCGACCTGGTCGGCGCCCCGCTGCGGGTCGAGCTCACCGCGCTCTATGACGGCTGGCTGACCGAGCTGCTACCCCGGACGCCGGGGATCGCGCTGCTCGCGGTCGGCGGTCTCGGACGACGCGAGCCGACCCCGTACGGCGACCTGGATCTGGTACTGCTGCACGACGGGAAGGTCGATCAGATCTCGGAGATCGCCGACGCGCTGTGGTACCCGGTGTGGGACGCCGGGGTGGGGCTCGATCACTCGGTCCGCACGCCGGACCAGGCGGTAGCGGTGGCGGCCGACGATCTCAAGGCGATGCTGGGCATGCTGGATGCCCGCCACCTCGCGGGCGATCCGGCACTGACCGGGTTGCTCCGCGAGCAGGTCATCACCCGGTGGCGGCGGACGGCCCCGTCCCGGCTTGCCGAGCTGTCCGAACTTGCCCGGAGCCGGTGGGCCAGCCGAGGCGACGCCTCGTTCCTGCTCGAGCCGGATCTCAAAGACTGCCGGGGCGGGTTGCGTGATTGGGTGGGACTACGCGCACTCGCCTCGGCCCAACTTCTCGACCTGAGCGCCGCGGTGGTCGAGGCGAGCGGCACCCTGCTGGACGTCCGCAGCGAGCTGCACCGGATCGCCGGCCGCGGGGTGGACGTGCTGCGTGCCCAGGACCGGGACGCGGTGGCCGACGCGCTCGGCCTGGACTCCGGCGATGAGGTGCTTCGGGCGGTGAACGAGGCGGCCCGGACGCTGGCCTATGCCACGGATGTGGGCTGGCGTCGGG
>JALYVK010000093.1 GCA_030853265.1 Actinomycetota bacterium | reverse complement strand
GCGCCAGCCCACGCCGGTCCGCCTGGGCGACCAGTTCGGCCAGCCGCGGATGCCGGCCGTCGACCGAGGCAACCAGCAGCACGTCGGCCGGGCCGGCCCACCTGGGCAGCAGCGGATCGCGCCAGTCCAGTACCGGCGCGCCACCGGAGGCGAGCGCGGCCAGCAGGCTGGACAGGTAGGGCGCGTTTGCGTCCGGGGCCACCAGCACCGCCCGCGGTTCTAGCTCGCCGCGCAGCCGTTCGATGCCGAACTCCTCGGTCAACCCGACGCAGCGGCGGACCCGGGCACCGGCAGTCGCCAGCGCCCGCAGCAGGCCGCCCCGGTCAGCGGCCAGTAGCCCGGCCGGGTCCTCGAGCAGTTCCGGCTGGAACGAGTTCACCCGGTCGGCTCCGAACCCTCGGCCTGCGCGGCGGCCGGCACGCCGAGGCCGTTCGGGCCGGGTAGCGCATCGTCGGCCAGCAACACCGGGATGCCGTCGCGGACCGGGAACCGGCTCAGGCAGGACGTGCACACCAGCTCCACCTCGCCGGCCGGCGAGGTCTCCAGCCGCAGCGGTGCGTGGTCGGGGCTGGGGCAGGCCAGGATCGAGAGCAGGTCGGCCGAAACTGTCATCGTCTTCTCCCTAGGTTCATCGTCTTCTCACTAGGACCGGATGACCGCGAGGGCTTCGTCACGGATCGCGATCATCTCGGCGTCGGTGCGGCCCTCGACGTTCAGCCGCAGCAGCGGTTCGGTATTGGAGGCCCGGACGTTGAGCCAGCAGCCGGCGCCGAACTCGAGGCTCAGCCCGTCCAAGGTATCGCTGGACAGCGTCCGGTCGGCGAATCGTTCCTGGATCTCGGCTACCTTGGCCGCCTGGTCGGCGACCTCGGAGTTGATCTCGCCGGAGGCCCGGTAGCGCTCATAGCCAGCGGTCAGCTCGGCCAGCGGCCGGTCCTGCTCGCCGAGCGCGGCCAGTACGTGCATCGCCGCCAGCATCCCGGTGTCGGCGCGCCAGAAGTCGCGGAAGTAGTAGTGCGCCGAGTGCTCGCCACCGAATACCGCGTCGGTGGCTGCCATCTCGGCCTTGATGTAGGAATGCCCGACCCGGGTACGGACCGGCTTGCCACCGTGCTCGGCGATGATCTCGGGCACCGCCTTGGAGGTGATCAGGTTGTGGATGACCACCGAACCCGGCGCCTTGGCCAGCTCGCGGACCGCGACCAGCCCGGTCACCGCGCTCGGCGAGACCGCGTTGCCCTCGGCGTCGATCACGAAGCAGCGGTCGGCGTCGCCGTCGAAGGCCAGCCCGAGATCGGCGCCGACCTCGACCACCTTGCGCTGCAGGTCGACCAGGTTGGCCGGATCCAGCGGGTTGGCCTCGTGGTTGGGAAAGCTGCCGTCCAGCTCGAAGTAGAGCGGAACGATGGTGAGTGGCAACGGGTCGAGCCCGGTATCGCCGAGCACCGCCGGCACCGTGTAGCCGCCCATCCCGTTGCCGGCATCGACCACCACCTTCAGCGGCCGGGACCCGGACAGGTCCACCAGCCCACGCAGGTAGCGGGCGTAGTCCAGCAGCAGGTCCTGCTCACTGACCCGGCCTGGCTCGGCGACCGGCTCGGGCAGCCCGTCGGCCAGGTAGCCCTGGGCGATCGTCCGGATCTCGACCAGGCCGGATTCGGCGCCGACCGGCTGGGCACCGGCCCGGCACAGCTTGATGCCGTTGTAGCGCGCCGGGTTGTGGCTGGCGGTGAACATCGCACCGGGCAGGTCCAGCTGACCGGAGGCGAAGTAGAGCAGGTCGGTGGAGGCCAGCCCGATATTGACCACGTCCGCACCGCGCCCGGTGGCTCCGTCAGCGAATGCGGCCAACAGCTGCGGGCCGGACTCGCGCATGTCGTGGCCGGCGGCCAGCCGGCGCGCGCCGGTGACCGTGACGAAGGCCGCGCCGAGGGCCCGGGCGACCTCCACGGTGAGCTGCTCACCGACGATGCCTCGGACGTCGTAGGCCTTGACGATGTCGGACAAGTCGATCACGGTGGCGGCATCTCCCTGTGGTCGCGGATCGTCCCGGGACGTCCGGGCGAAAGTCGAGCCTACCGAGGCGCTACTGCTACCCGATCCGGCGGACGCGGTCTGCCGGCCGGCTCAGACCAGCCAGGCTCAGACCAGCCAGGCTCAGACTGGACCGGCTCAGGCCGGACATGCTCAGGCCGGACCGGCTCAGGCCGGACCGGCTCGGACCGGACATGCTCAGACCGGCGGCGGGACGACCCGCAGGTGGCCCCGGCGAGCGGTCAGGGCGCCCTCGGTGCGTGGCTGTGCCGCCGGCGGCACCTCGACCCGGGCAGCTTCCCGGACGGCGTCGGCCAGCGCCTCGAGGTCGTCGGCGTGTGGGATCGGGGACGGGAACTCACCCACGTGACGTAGCACCTCCCAGCCGCGCGGCACCGTCAACCGGACGGCATGCTCCTCGCACAGGTCATAGGAGTGCGGCTCGGCGAACGCCGCGAGCGGACCGACCACCGCCGTCGAGTCGGAGTAGATATAGGTCAGCGTGGCCACGGCAGACTGGCTGCAGCCAGTGCGGGTACAACGGCGGACATGCCTCACAAGCGGCGACCTTACCGGTGCCGAGCCATTTGGTGGTGAGCGCCAGAGCTAGCCATCCGCGTGTCGCGGATTAGGCTCAGCGGACTATGGGATCCGACAGTCAGCCTTCGGCCATCGATGCCCTGTTGCGGGTGGGCCGGCCGGGACACCGGCGAGACCGGCACGGCCGTGGCCTGCGCGGGATGCTGGCCCCGCCGATGGTGCCGATCGCGCACAGCCGCTCGGATGCCTTCGACGCGATGGTGCTGCACGCGGTGGACCACCTGCAGCCGCATCTGGGCGACCAGCTCTCGGCCGTCGAGTTCGCGGTGGAGGACGTCCCCGAGGTGAGCCGGCCGACCGAGATGGCGGCCGACCTCGATGAGGACGTACTCGATGACAATGCCGTCCCGCTGTCGCGGTTGTACCGGACCGGAGTGGCTGGGATCTCGGCGCCGGTGGTGGTGCTCTACCGCCGGCCGTTGGAGAGCCGGGCGGTCCGGGGCGAGGATCTGGCCGATCTCATCCACGATGTGGTGGTCGAGCAGGTGGCCAGGTTGCTCGGCAGGTCGACCGACGAGATCGACCCGCCCGACAGCTGAGTGAGCATCGACCGAGGAACGAGGGAGGAGCGGAGCGAAGTGGCTAGCTTGCCTGGCGCTTGACCCGGCGGCGCTCGCGCTCGCTCAGGCCGCCCCAGATGCCGAATCGCTCATCGTGCTCGAGCGCGTATTCCAGGCATTCTCCGCGTACCTCGCAGCCGACGCAGATCTTCTTCGCCTCGCGGGTTGACCCGCCTTTCTCAGGGAAAAATGCCTCAGGGTCGGTCTGGGAACACAGCGCCCGTTCCTGCCAGTTCTGCTCCTCGGGCAACCCGAAGATATCTGACAGGTCCGCTTCAGCCAGGTAGCTGGGAATGTCCGTCACGGTGTCTCCTACTGCGGGTTGAGGCTGGTCAGTCGGGCGGAAGGGTCTCGTCGTGCCTATCGGCTGGAAGTGATGTCAGCATAAGCCGAACGACACATCTGGAATTACACTCGTGTCGTTACCGGTTCGTCAAGCCAGAACCTGGTATTCGCTCAGATTCGTTGCCATCGTCGCCGAAACCGACCCATTCGAGGCCGCCGCGGACCGCCATCGGGCAGCTCAGTGTGCAACCACCACGCCGTAGGACGTGCTGCGCTGCCGGGCTGGCCGGCCGGCCAGCGCGGCGACCGCTTCGAGTTCGGCCACCGAGCGCCGCGAGCCGTGCTCGGAACCGGCCATCCGAGAGATGGTCTCCTCCATCAGGGTGCCACCCAGATCGTTTGCTCCGCTACGCAGCATCTCGGCCGCGCCCTCTTCACCGAGCTTGACCCAGCTGGTCTGGATGTTGGAGATCTTGCCGTGCAACATGATCCGGGCCATCGCGTGTACCGCCTTGACCTCACGCTGGGACGCGCCGGCCCTGGCCAGGCCGGCCAGGTAGATCGGCGACTGGTTGTGCACGAAGGGCAGCGGGACGAACTCGGTGAAGCCGCTGGTCTCGTCCTGCAGCCGGCCGAGCAGCCGCAGGTGGGCCACCCAGTGCCGGGGATGGTCGACATGGCCGAACATCATGGTCGAGGTGGTCGGGATGCCGATCCGATGCGCGGTGCCGATCACCTCGACCCAGGCCGAGGTCGGCAGCTTGCCCTTGGTGAGCACCCAGCGCACCTCGTCGTCCAGGATCTCCGCGGCGGTGCCTGGCAGCGAGTCGACGCCGGCCTCCTTCAGTCCCAGCAGGAATTCCTCGATCGACAGGTTTGCCCGGGAGGCCCCGTTGACGACCTCCATCGGCGAGAAGGCATGCAGATGCATCGAGGGCACCGCCGCCTTCACCGCCCGGGCCAGGTCGAAGTAGGCGGTGGCCGGCAGCTTCGGGTCGATGCCGCCCTGCATGCAGATCTCGGTGGCGCCGTCGGCATGCGCCTCGCGGACCCGGTCGCCGATCTCGTCGGTAGACAGCGTGTAGGCGTCGGCGTCGCTGGCCCGCTGGGCGAAGGCGCAGAACCGGCAGCCGGTGTAGCAGATGTTGGTGAAGTTGATATTGCGATTGACGATGTAGGTGACCTCGTCGCCGACGGCGGCCGAGCGCAGCTCGTCGGCCAGCGCCGCCACCGCCACCAGCCCGGCTCCGTCGGCCTGCATCAGGGTCAGCGCCTGGGAATCGCTCAGGTTCGCCGGATCGCGCTCGGCTGCCTTCAGCGCGTTCCGGACGTCAGAGTCGAGGGCGGTCGAACCGGGCGAGAACACCCTTTCTTTCAAAGCGTTCCAGTCGCCGTAGACCTCGTTGAAGTCGCTTCGGCGGTCCTCCGTCCGGCCTTCGGTATCCACCGCACTGTGCAGGTCGGTGCGCCCGCTGGACTGCCACTGCTCGTCCGGCTCCTGCCAGGGCAGGCCGGTCGGCCGCCGCGAGCTGCCGTCCGGTTCGAGGGCAGCCAGCCCGGTGGCGGGCTCGGCCAGCGCCCGGACGTGCGGCAGGATCCGCGGGTCCAGCCAGGGCGCCTCGGCCCGGACGTAGGACGGTTGCGCGGTGAGCCGCTCGACCAGCGTGTAGCCACGACCGGCCAGCAGGTCGGTGAGCTTGTCCAGCTCCGGCCAGGGTCGCTCGGGGTTGACGTGATCCGGGGTCAGCGGCGAGATGCCGCCGAAGTCGTCCACCCCGGCATCGGCCAGCAGCAGGCATTCGGTGAGATCGACCAGGTTGGGTGGCGCCTGCAGCCGCAGCTTCGGCCCGAACACCAGCCGGGACACCGCCAGGGTGGCCAGGTACTCCTCCAGATCCAGGTCCGGATCGTTGCGCATCGCGGTGTCGTCCTTGGCCCGGAAGTTCTGCACGATCACCTCCTGGATCGCGCCGAACTCGCGGGCACTGGCCCGAATCGCGAACAGCGACTCGGCGCGCTCGATCCGGGTCTCGCCGATGCCGACCAGGATGCCGGTAGTGAACGGGATGTTGAGCCGGCCGGCATCGGTCAATACCCGCAGCCGAACATCAGGATCCTTGTCCGGGCTGCCGAAATGCGGTCCGCCCGGCTCGGTGAACAACCGGCGCGCGGTGGTTTCCAGCATCATGCCCATGCTCGGAGCCACCGGCTTGAGTCGCTGCAGCTCGTCCCAGCTCATCACCCCCGGGTTCAGGTGCGGCAGCAGACCGGTCTGCTCCAGGACGGCGATGGCCGCGGCCCGGACGTAGTCCAGGGTGGAGTCATAGCCCCGCTCGTCCAGCCACTCCCGGGCCTGCGGCCAGCGCTCCTCGGGCCGGTCGCCGAGGGTGAACAGGGCCTCCTTGCAGCCCAGCGCCGCGCCCTGGCTGGCGATCTGGATGACCTCGTCGATCTCGAGGTAGGCGGCCGGTAACCGATGCGGGACGGTCGCGAACGTGCAGTAGTGGCAACGATCGCGGCACAGCCGGGTCAGTGGGATGAAGACCTTGCGCGAGTACGTGATCGGCTGGCCGGCGGGTGATGGTTGGCCGGCGGGCTGGCCGTCACTTCGCTCCGCTCCTCCCTCGTTCCTCGGTCGATGCTCACTCAGCCGGCTGTCACTTCGCTCCGCTCCTCCCTCGTTCCTCGGTCGATGCTCACTCAGCCGGCTGTCACTTCGCTCCGCTCCTCCCTCGTTCCTCGGTCGATGCTCACTCAGCAAATGGCCGGCGTCGCGGACCGCGGCGGCGCTTGCCATCAGCTCGGTGAGGGCCTGGCCACGGGCCGCCATCAGCACCGCGGCCTCGGTCACGTCTAGCGCGGCGCCGTCGCGGGCGCGGCGAAGCGCCCGGCGAACGGCCGATTCGGAGGGCTGCTGCTCAGTCACAGCTACGAGCCTAGCCAGCCATCGCCGCCAACACCGCTTACCCGAGAGTGGCCAAGATCGCTGCTGGCGCCAGTACCCTGGGCGATCGAGTTCGGTTGACGCTGCCCACGAGGTGACAATGCACGCAGTACGCGCACGATCGGCCCGTCCGGTCCGGTGTTTCGGGCGATCCCGATGACCGCGGCCGAGCCGCCACCGCCGGGGCTGTCCGAGCCGCTGGGAGTAGCCGTCTGCCGGCTGTCGCTGGATCCGGTACGCGGCCGGATCCGGCACCCGATGCAGGTCGGGATCGCGATCCGGGCGGCGATGTTCGCCGAGCTGGCGCTGTCCGGCCGGGTGGTCGGCGCCCGCTGGCCCGAAGCGGTCGGCGACTCCGAGACCGGCGCGGGGCTGCTGGACTCGGTGCACACGGCGGTGGCCAACCGGCGCCCCACCGGCTGGAAACGCTGGTTCAGCCACGTCGACGCCGACCGAGACGCCACCTCCCAGCAGCTGTTCGACAGTGGCCGGTGGCGGCAGGAGGGGCGCCGGATCATCGACTCGGACCCGGGCGCGACGGTGCTCGACCAGCAGAAGATCCGCCAGCTACTGGCGCTGAAAGAGCCACCGGCCGACCTGCAGACCACCATCCTCACGCTGCTGGTCGGCGGCTCCGGCGGGGCCGGCGGCCGGCCGTCGCCGCGCCGCTGCCGCAAGCTGGCCAAGGACTGGCTGCCGCCGCAGTTGCAGACCTCGGGCCGGAGCGGCGATGCCCTGCTGAACTCGCTGATCGCCTCGATGGTCGCGGTCCGCCGGGTGAACCCGATCCCGCTGTACTCCCGCTGACCTGTACTCCCGTTGAGCTGTACTCCCGTTGAGCTTTACGGCCGCTGGCCCGGTACTCCGGCCGTCCCGCTGACCGGCGGACGCCCCGGCACCGCGAGCCGGCGGCCGATGAAATAGGTTCGGTGGGTGCGGATCACGGTTCTGGCTGGCGGTATCGGCGGCGCGAAGTTCCTGCAGGGCGTCCGGCACTTCGCCAGTACCGCCGGGCGGTCGGATCAGGTCACCGCGATCGTCAACACCGGCGACGACGTGAGCATGCACGGCCTGCGGATCTGCCCGGACCTGGACAGCGTGATGTACACCCTGGCTGGCGCGGCCGACACCGAACGCGGCTGGGGCCGGACCGGTGAGAGCTGGCGGATTTCTGAGGAGCTGGCCGCCTATGGGGCCGAACCGACCTGGTTCGGGCTGGGTGACCTGGATATCGCGACCCACCTGGTGCGTACCCAGATGCTCGATGCCGGCTACCCGCTCTCGGACGTGACCGCTGCCCTGTGCCAACGCTGGCACACCGGCATCCGGTTGTTACCGATGACCGATGACCGTTGCGAGACCCACGTGGTGGTCGACTCCGACGGTGGCCGGCGCGCGATCCACTTTCAGGAATGGTGGGTTCGCCATCGCGCCGGGCTGCCGGCGCACGAGTTCGTCCAGGTCGGCCTGGACACCGCCCGGCCGGCCGCCGGGGTGCTCGAGGCCATCGCCGAGGCAGAGCTGATCCTGCTCGCGCCGTCCAACCCGGTGGTCTCGATCAACACCATCCTCAGCCTGGACGGCATCCGGGCGGCGCTGCGGGCCGCGGCCGCCCCGGTCATCGGACTGTCGCCGATCATCGGCAACGCCCCGGTACGCGGGATGGCCGATGCCTGTCTGCCGGTACTCGGGGTGCCGACCTCCGCCGAGGGAGTCGGCCGGTTCTACGGCGCGCGGTCGGGCGACGGGCTGCTGGACGGTTGGCTGATCCATACCAGCGACCAGGCCCAGATCGACGGCGTCCGAGTACTGGCCCGTGACCTGCTGATGAGTTCGGACGAAGTCACCGCGGCGATGGTCACCGATGCCTGGGAGCTGACCCGGTGACCGGGGCTGTGGGCGGTATCCAGATCCTGCCGGTGACCGGCATCGGCGAGCTGCGACCGGGCGGCGATCTGGCCGCCGAGATCGCCCGGCAGGCCCCGTGGCTGGCCGAGGGCGACATCCTGGTGGTGACCTCGAAGATCGTGTCCAAGGTCGAGGGCCGGCTGCTGCCGGTGCCGGCCGACGACCCGGCCCGGCGCGAGGCGATCCGACAGCAGGCGATCGAGGACGAGACCGTACGGGTGATCGCCCGGCGCGGTGACCTGCGGATCGTGGAGATCCGACACGGCCTGGTGCTGGCGGCGGCCGGAGTGGATGCCTCCAACGTCCGCCGGGACGAGATTGCGCTGCTGCCGCTGGACCCGGACGCCTCGGCCCGCCGGTTGTGCGACAGCCTGCGCGCGCTGACCGGACGGGGCGTGGCGGTGGTGATCTCCGACTCGGTCGGCCGGCCCTGGCGGCACGGCATCTCCGACGTCGCGATCGGGGTGGCCGGGCTGACCGCAGTGCTCGACGTGCGCGGCGAGACCGACCGGCACGGTAACGAGCTGGTGGTCACCGAGGTCGCGATCGCCGACGAGCTGGCCGCGGCGGCGGACCTGGTGAAGGGCAAGCTGGCCGATATCCCGGTGGCGGTCATCCGAGGTTTGCCTTTCAGCGACGACGGAAAAGGCTCTGCCGGGCTGATCCGCGGTTCGGCCGGCGACCTGTTCCGGCTGGGTACCGCCGAGGCGCTGGCGCTGGGCCGGGCACAGGCGACCGCTGGCGAGGGCGGCGCCGAGGTCAGCGGGCTGCATGCCGACGTGCTGGCCACGCTGGCCGCGATGGCACTCGATCCGGCCGACGGCAGCGGCCAATCCGCTATCCGCGAAGGCTATTACGGCCTGCTGGCGGCCCGGCCGGACGCCACCAGGCGGGCCTGCGTGCCCGGCCACCTCACCGCCAGCGTGGTGCTGCTGGACAGCGCCGCCCGCCGGGTGCTGCTCACCCTGCATCCACGAGTCGGTGCCTGGGTTCAGCTCGGTGGCCACATCGAGGACGATGACCCGTCGCTGCTCGCCGCCGCGCTGCGGGAGGCAACCGAGGAGAGCGGTATCGCCGGGATCGTGCTGGATCCGGTGCCGGTCGACCTGGACGTGCACGCCATCACCTGCTCGCTCGGCCTGCCGACCAGGCACTTCGACGTGCGCTTCGTCGGCCGGGCGCCGGCCGGTGCCGAACCGGTGATCAGCGCCGAGTCCGACGACCTGCGCTGGTTCGCACTGGACGAGCTACCGGCGGGCGTCTCGCCGGAGCTGCCCGGGCTGATCGCGCGGGTTGCCCGCCGCGTCGGCGCGGGTCGATGAGCGGCGCGGGTCGATGAGCGGCGCGGGTCGATGAGCGGCGCGCTGGATCAGCTGGCCCGCTGGCCGGTGCCCCACGCCGCCGCCGCCGTGGTCGGGCCAGCCGGTGTGCTGGCCACCGCTGGGGATACCTCGTTCCGGTTTCACCTTGCTTCGGTGACCAAACCGCTCGCCGCACTGGCCGCGCTGGTTGCGGTCGAGGAGGATGCGATCGGGCTGGACCAGCCGATCGCCGAACTCGCCGACCAGCTGCCCGAGGCCACCCTGCGGCATCTGCTGGCGCATGCAAGCGGGCTCGGACCGGACCGGTTGAGCAGGGCGGCCGCGACCGGTACGCGCCGGATCTATTCCAACGCCGGCTTCGACCTGATCGGCGAGCTGGTCACCGCCGCTACCGAGATCCCGTTCGCGAATTACCTTGCCGAGGCGGTTTTTCGGCCATTGCGGATGGACACCGCCGAGCTGGTCGGTTCGCCGGCCAAGGACGGTATCGGCTCGGTGACCGACCTGGCCGCGGTGCTCGGTGAGCTGCTGGCGCCGTCCGGGCTGCTGCACCCGGACACTCTGACCGCCGCGACCACCCCGCAGTTCGCCGGCCTGCCCGGCGTGCTGCCCGGCTATGGCAGCCAGCCGGACAACGCATGGGGGCTGGGGTTCGAGATTCGCGCCGGCAAGCAGCCGCACTGGACCTCGTCGAGGAATTCCGCTGCTACCTATGGCCATTTCGGCCAGAGCGGCACGATGTTCTGGGTGGACCCGGTCGCCCGGCTGGGCCTGGTCGCGCTGGCCGACCAGCCGTTCGGGGACTGGGCGGTGCAGGCCTGGCCGACGCTGGCCGACCAGGTGCTCGACAACTTCGCCTGAACACTCCGCAACCCTGAACACCCGGCAACTCGAGTTATCCACAGAACTCCCCGGCGCAGACTCATGGCCGGGGATCGATGCCAAGATCATTTCAGGCCTCCTCTCGCTGGCAGGACCGCGGCAAAATTCGGGCGCGCGGCCCTGCTGGGAGAGGAGGTGAGAAGGATGGCCGAACCTGTCAGGAAAGCAGAAAACCAGGATCTGGTGCGCCGCGCTCGCGACAATTGCACCGACGATCCTGGCTACTGCTGAACTGATTCGGACCCTCACGGGCCGATAGAGGCACCCGCTCGGGGCGGGCTTCGGACTAGACTCCGACGCCCGCTCTCTAATAATTGCCGACCAGCCACCAAAATTGCAAGCAACCGCTCACAGCTTTCTGATGTCGGTCGGGTTGAACTTCGGACCGTACTTGGGCGGGCTGAACCCGCTCAGCTCGATCAACCGGACCACCCGGGCTCGCTGCCCCCGCCACGGCTCGAGCAGTTCCAGCATGGTCTCGTCGGTGGATCGCGGCGCCCCGGTCAGGAACCAGCCGACCCGGTTGGCCAGGTGAAAGTCGCCGACGCTGACCGCGTCCGGATCGCCGAGCGCGCGCATCGTGGTCTCGGCCGCCGTCCACTCCCCCACACCTGGAATCGAGCGCAGTCGCCGGCGGGCCACCGCACCGTCCATCCCGATGCACTCCTCCAGCCGGCCCGCCACTCCTGCCACCGCACGGATCGTCCGATGCCGCTGGCCGTCCACCCCGAAGCGATGCCAGTCCCAGCTCGGTACCGCCAGCAGCCGAGCCGGTTCGGCCGGTAACCACAGCCGAATCCCGTCCGGGCCGGGTGCCGGCTCACCGTAGGTTCGACTCAGTTCCCGCCAGGCACGAAAGGCCTCCCGGCCGGTGACTCGCTGTTCCAGGCAGGCCGGCACCAGCGAGTCGAGCACCCGTTCGGTCCGAGGTAGCCGGAGGCCGGGCAGCCGGTGCAGCAGCTCGCTCAGCAACGGATGCGCGCTGACGTCCAGCTCGCTCCAGTCATCGTCCTGGCCGAGCAGTTGC
This sequence comes from Actinomycetota bacterium, assembly GCA_030853265.1. GTDB lineage: Bacteria > Actinomycetota > Actinomycetes > Mycobacteriales > Jatrophihabitantaceae > Jatrophihabitans_A. The sequence continues at coordinate 1,697 of JALYVK010000093.1, read as the reverse complement.
GGCACCGCCGACAGCAGCCGGTCAGCACCCGGGCCCCAGCCCTGCGCCAGCACCTCGCCACCGGCCACCTGGATCGACAGCGTGCCAGGCCCGTCGGGCGTCCGGGACGCCCACCAGAAGCTCGAGCCGGCGAACGTCACGACCGGGTCCCCGGCACCGTGCCGCAGCGGGATCAACGTCCGGAACAGATCGACCGGACGGCCCGGCGCCCAGCGTCGCTGGACCGCGATCATCGCAGGCCGTCGGCGGAATCTTTGCCTTTCCGGCGCTGGGCGAACTCGATCAGCCGAGGGGTCAGACGGGCCCTGGCCATCAGGCCAACCCAGAGCATCGCACGGACCGGCGCGCCGGTCACCCCCGAGTAGCGGCCGCTGAGGTAGCGGTAGGCGCTGCGGTGGTGTTCGGTGAACATCGAACTCTTGTGCTGGTCGGTGGAATGCGAGCCGGTGTGCACCACCTCGGCACTCGGGGCGTAGACGTTCAGCCAGCCGGCGTTGGCCAACCGCTCGCCGAGGTCGACGTCCTCGAAGTACATGAAGTACCGCGGATCGAAACCGCCCACCGAGTCGAAGGCGGCCCGCCGCAGCAGCAGGCAGGCCCCGGACAACCAGCCGGCCACTCTCTCCTGCGGCTCGGAACGCTCCCGGCGATAGGCCCTGGTCCACGGGTTGGCCGGCCACCACGAGCCGAGCACGGCGTGCGCGATTCCCCCGAAGAAGGTTGGCAATTCACGCGCGGACGGGTACACCTCGCCGTTGCCGTCACGGATCAGCGGGCCGACGGCGCCAGCGCGCGGCCACCGCTTCGCAACGGCCAGCAGCTCGTCGATCGCGCCCGCGGTCCACAGCACGTCGGGATTGCACACCATGATCCAGTCACCGCCGACCGCTGCCACCCCCAGGTTGGCGGCCCGTCCATAGCCGAGGTTGCCGCCGGTGCACAACAACCGAACGCCTTCGCGCCGGGCGCCCCGCTGCGGCGCCTGGTCGGTCGAGCCGTTGTCGGCGATCAGCACGTCCAGCGGCTGCTCGGAGGCCAGCGGCAGGCTGTCCAGGAAGTGGTCCAGAGCCTCGCCGGAGCCGTAGGTGACGGTGACCACGCCCACCACGGCCGGGTCCACGCTCAGCTCAGCCCCGCTCAGCTCAGCCCCGCTCAGCTCAGCCCCGCTCAGCCCCGCCCCGCTCAGCTCAGCCCCGCTCAGCTCAGCCCCGCTCATAGCGAGCTCCGGCCGGCGGCCCGGTGCTCGACCGCGTGCTGGTAGGCACGCACGTGCGCCTGGGCACAGTTCTGCCAGCTGAACAGTTCGGCGCGGGCCTGGCCGGCCCGGCCCAGCGCAGCGCGGCGAGCCGGATCGTCGAGAAGCTCGGTCAGCGCCCGGCCGATCGCCGGCGCATCAGTGCCGGTGTAGGCCACCGCGTCGCCGCCGACCTCGCTCAGTGCCAGGTTGCGGGTGGTCAGCACCGCCGCGCCACACGCCATGCCTTCGAGCACCGGCAGCCCGAAACCCTCGCCCAGGCTCGGGTAGGCAACCACCGTCGCGCCGCCCAGCAACCCGGCCAGCTGCTCGATCGGCAGGTAGCCCGACCGGATCAACCGCAGCGAGGCCGGCACCGCGGCGGCGGCCGCGTTCACGTCGGCGTCCTGCCAACCGGCGCCACCGGCCACCACCAGAGCCGGCGGGGTCGGCCGGCCGGCGC
>JALYVK010000036.1 GCA_030853265.1 Actinomycetota bacterium | reverse complement strand
ACCCCAGACTGCGCGACCCCAGACAGCGCGACCCTCGACACAGCCACCCCGGGCTCAGCAACTCAGCACCCAGCGACCCCAGACACCACGAGCCCAGGCATCGCCGCCCCAGACACGACCCGGCAGGGGATCGCGCGATGATCGCAGTGGTGCATCTGCGTCCGGCTGAGGGTGACGACGAACCGGACTTCCAGGACCAGGCCGAGGCGGCGCTGCGGGTGCTGGCTGGCCGGCCGGGGTTCGTCCGAGGCACTCTCGGACGGGCCACCGACGATGATTCGGCGTGGCTGCTGATGACCGAGTGGGAGTCGGTCGGGGCCTACCGGCGCGGGCTCGGCGGCTACGAGGTGAAGCTGATCGCCACCCCGGTGCTGGCCCGGGCCGAGGACCGGCCCAGCGCCTTCGAAGCGCTGCTGAGCATCGGATCGGACGGCGCCGAGACCTCCCGGAGCAGCGATCGGGCCGTCGACGCAGACTGGGTAGCCCGGATAGTGGATTCCTGAGAATCACAGCTATCTGTCAGGTTGGCCGGCAACCCGGTAGATTGCCCACTAGGCGAACCACCGCTGAGCCGACACGCGAGACGCCGAAACACTGCTACACCGAAAACACCGAAACACCGAAAACACCGAAACACCGAAAACACCGAAACAAACTGAGACGCCGAAAACACTGAGATGCCGAAACACTGGACGCCGAAACGCCTGTCCGACACGAGCTGTGAACCTGTGGGGTGAGATTTGATCCAGGCCGAACTCGACTCCGAGACCCCGGGGTCGGTCGAGCAGGCCAGCCAATCGCTGATCTCGCCACGGATATTGATTTTGCTACGCCGGATCGCGGTTGGTTGCTGGGCGATCGCCGTCATCTACTGGACTCATCGCGACGGGGTGGCCTTCGACCGCAACACCCTGCTGCTCTACATCTGCACCGGTTTGCTGGCCGCCAGTATCGGACGCCGGCAGGGCCTGGCCGTTCTGCGCGACTGGCTGCCGTTCGCCGCCGTCCTGCTGGTCTATGACCTCACCCGCGGCGCTGCGGCGCTGCTCGGCAGGCCCACCGAGTGGCATCTGCAGATCAACGCCGACCGGTGGATGTTCGGTGGCACCGAGCCGACGGTCTGGCTGCAGGCGCATCTGAAGGAACCGTTCCCGCCCTGGTGGGAGATCGGCGTCAGCCTGGTCTACGTCTCGTTCTTCTTTGCCCCCTACCTGGTCGCGGCCGCTCTCTGGCTGCGTGATCGCCGGGCTTGGCGGCAGTTCGTGTTCCAGTTCGTGATCATCTCCTTCATCGGGCTGGGGGTGTTCATCGCCTTCCCGGCGGCCCCGCCGTGGGCCGCCGCGCAGTGCACCTCGGCCGACGTGGTTGGTGGGCCGTCCGATCCGAGCTGCGTCAGCGCCACCGTCGGTACCCTGCGGACCGGCGGGATGCTCGGCAAGGTAACCCCCGAGCACGCCGGCGCCGCCCCGTACATCGAACGGATTTCCAGCCGTGGCTGGAACAGGCTCGGCTTCACCGAGGCCAAGGCACTGCTCGACGAGGGTCAGGCCGGCGTGAACCAGGTGGCCGCGGTGCCGTCACTGCATGCGGCGATCTCGTCGCTGATCACGGTGTTCTTCTGGCCCCGGGTGCGCAAGCGCTGGCGCCCGCTGCTGGCCCTCTACGCCCTGGCGATGGGGTTCGCGCTGGTGTACTCGGCCGAACACTACGTCTTCGACATCCTGCTGGGCTGGCTGCTGACCGGCCTGGTCACCTACGGGTTCCGGCGTTGGGAAGCTCGCCGGGAGCGGCGAAATCAGCTGCCAGTTGCCGGTGTGCCGAATGAGGTTGGCCGAGCCGATATCCTGGACGGGTCGCTAGCCACCCGTTCCTGATGGAGTAATCCCTGTGCCTGTAGACCGCAATGAAGCCGTCGTCAGCCTGGCGAAGCGTCGTGGCTTCGTCTTTCCGGCTGCCGAGATCTACGGCGGAACCCGGTCGGCGTGGGATTACGGCCCGCTCGGCGTGGAACTGAAAGAGAACCTGCGCCGGCAGTGGTGGAAGGCCATGGTGACCAGCCGGGACGACATCGTGGGCCTGGACTCCTCGGTGCTGTTGCCACCCGCCGTGTGGCAGGCATCTGGCCATCTGGCGACCTTCTCCGACCCGCTCACCGAGTGCACCAACTGCCATCGCCGGTACCGGGCCGATCACCTGGAAGAGGCCTACCTGGCCAAGAAGGGCCGCCCACCCGAGCACGGTTTGGCCGATATCAGCTGCCCGAACTGCGGCAACCGCGACATCTGGACCGAACCGAAGCAGTTCTCCGGCATGCTGAAAACCCATCTCGGCCCGGTCGAGGACGAGTCCGGGTTGGCCTATCTGCGACCGGAAACCGCCCAGGGCATCTTCGTCAACTTCGCCAATGTGGTGACCACCTCGCGCAAGAAGCCACCGTTCGGTATTGCCCAAACCGGCAAGTCGTTCCGCAACGAGATCACCCCGGGCAACTTCATCTTCCGGACCCGGGAGTTCGAGCAGATGGAGATGGAGTTCTTCGTCGAGCCCGGTACCGACGAGCAGTGGCACGAGTACTGGATCAAGACCCGCTGGGATTTCTACGTCGAGCTCGGCCTGAACCCGGACAACCTGCGACTGTTCGAGCACCCCAAGGAGAAGCTGTCGCACTACTCCAACCGGACCGTCGACATCGAATACCGATTCGGCTTCGGTGGCAAGGACTTCGACGAGCTCGAAGGCATCGCCAGCCGGACCGACTTCGACCTCAAGACCCACTCCGAACATTCCGGAGTGGACCTGCGGATCTTCGACGCCAGCAAGCCCGAAGGCGAACAGCGTTACTTCCCCTATGTGATCGAGCCGGCGGCCGGCCTCACCCGGGCGACCTTGGCGTTCTTGCTCGATTCCTACGTCGAGGACGAGGCGCCCAACACCAAGGGTGGCGTCGACAAGCGCACTGTGCTCAAGCTCGACCCGCGGCTGGCGCCGATCAAGGCCGCGGTGTTGCCCTTGTCCAAGAACGGTGATCTCTCACCCAAGGCACACGACCTGGCTGCCGCGCTGCGCAAGCACTGGAACATCGAGTACGACGAGACCCAGGCGATCGGCAAGCGCTACCGCAGGCAGGACGAGATCGGCACGCCGTTCTGCGTGACGATCGACTTCGAGACGCTGGACGATCACGCGGTGACCATCCGGGAACGTGACGCGATGACCCAGGACCGGGTGGCGCTGGACAAGGTCGAGGGCTACCTGGCGCAGCGGCTGGTGGGTTGCTGAGCCGTGACGGTGCTGGGTGAGGCTCACCGAGTTGCCGAGCCACTGGCGCTCGGCGACCGGATCGTGGTCGACCCGCCGGTGGTGCTCGCGCCGCTGGCGGGTATCACCAACGTGGCGTTCCGCCGGCTCTGCCGGGAGTACGGGGCCGGCCTCTACATCTCGGAGATGATCACCAGCCGGGCGCTGGTCGAGGGCAACCCCAAAACCCTCCGGATGGTGACCTTCGCACCGGACGAGCAACCGCGCTCGATCCAGCTTTATGGCGTCGATCCGGCGATCGTCGGCCAGGCCGTCCGGTTGGTGGTGGAGCGCGACCTGGCCGATCACGTTGACCTGAACTTCGGCTGCCCGGTGCCGAAGGTGACCCGGCGCGGCGGCGGTTCGGCCTTGCCCTGGCGGATAAATCTCTTCGACGACATCGTCCGGGCCGCGGTCCGGGCCGCCGATGGCCAGCTACCGGTCACCGTGAAGATGCGCCTCGGAGTGGATCACGATCACCTGACCTACCGCGAGGCCGCGTTGCGCGCACAGGACGCCGGGGTGGCCTACCTGGCGCTGCACGGGCGTACCGCCGCCGACTTCTACGGCGGCCAGGCCGACTGGGCCCCGATCGCCGAGTTGGCCGGCCTGCTCGACATCCCGGTGCTGGGCAACGGCGATATCTGGGAGGGCTCGGACGCGGTCCGGATGGTGGCTGAGACCGGTTGCGCCGGCGTGGTGGTCGGCCGGGGCTGCCTGGGTCGGCCGTGGCTGTTCGCCGACCTGGCCGCCGCCTTCCGCGGTGAGACCCGTACCGAACTGCCCGACCTGGCCGCGGTCGCGGTCGCGATGTACCGGCACGCCGAGCTGCTGTGTGACTGGCTCGGCTCCGAGCGCGGCGTGGTCGACTTTCGCAAGCATGTTGCTTGGTATCTCAAGGGATTCTCGGTCGGCGGCGAACTGCGTACCGCCCTCGCGATGGCCAGCGGGCTGGCCGAACTGGCCGAGTTGCTGGGTCGGCTGGACGGAAGCCAGCCGTTCCCCGAAGAGGTGCTCGGGCACCCCCGCGGGCGGACCACCGGGGCGCGCAAGGTGGCGTTGCCCGAGGGCTGGCTGGCCGATCGGGAATCGCGAGCGGTGCCCTTCGGCGCCGAGCTGGCCGACTCCGGCGGCTAACCGGCTCTGCTCCGTTGGCTAGTGAGCTCTGCTCCGTCGGCTAGCCAGCTGATGTCGACAGGAGTTCGGTGCGCGGCGGTTGGGCGTCCAGGCATGTGTCTTGTGCCTCTTGATCACGGGTCGGGCTGACCGGAACCGCTTACCCCGCCTATGGTCTGCAGGCACGTATCCTCATTCGACACAATCGGTGGTGCGCGAGATGACCAAGTTCGTATTTGACTTCGCTGAAGGCAGCAAAGATCGGAAGGGTCTGCTCGGTGGTAAGGGTGCGAACCTGGCCGAGATGACCAATATGGGGTTGCCGGTTCCGCCGGGTTTCACGATTACTACCGATGCCTGTCAGGCCTATCTGGCCAGTGGCCGGGAACCGGTCGAGTTGTCCGCCGAGGTCAGCGAGCATTTGGCTGCGCTGGAGAAGCGGATGGGCAAGAAGCTGGGCCAGACCGATGATCCGTTGTTGGTGTCGGTGCGTTCCGGTGCGAAGTTCTCGATGCCCGGCATGATGGAGACGGTCCTCAACGTCGGCCTCAACGATCAGTCGGTACGTGGCTTGGCGGCGCAGGCGGGCAACGAGCGGTTTGCTTTCGACTCCTACCGGCGGCTGATCCAGATGTTCGGCAAGACCGTGCTGGGTATCGATGGCGAGCACTTCGATCACGCCCTGGATGCGGCCAAGGCAGCCAAGGGCACCACCAATGACCTGGATCTGGATGGCGAGGACCTGCGCAAGCTGGTCGAGACGTACAAGCAACTGATCGTCGAGCACGCCGGTCGGGAGTTCCCGCAGGAGCCGCGCGAGCAGATGGACCTGGCCGTTCGGGCGGTCTTCGATTCGTGGAACGCGCCGCGGGCGATCCTGTACCGCCGGCAGGAGCGGATCCCGTCGGATCTGGGGACCGCGGTCAACATCTGCTCGATGGTGTTCGGCAACCTGTCCGATGATTCGGGGACCGGGGTGGCCTTCACCCGGGATCCGGCGTCGGGGGAGAAGGGCGTCTACGGCGACTATCTGGCTAACGCCCAGGGTGAGGACGTGGTGGCGGGTATCCGTAACACGCTGTCGCTGGCTGACCTGGAGGGTCTGGACAAGAAGTCCTATGACGAGTTGATGGCGATCATGGCGCAGCTCGAGGAGCACTACCGCGACCTGTGTGACATTGAGTTCACGATCGAGCGCGGCAAGTTGTGGATGCTGCAGACCCGGGTCGGTAAGCGCACCGCCGGTGCGGCGTTCCGGATCGCTACCCAGCTGATCGATGAGGGTCTGATCGAGGAGAAGGAGGCGCTGCAGCGGGTTACCGGCGCCCAGTTGGCGCAGCTGATGTTCCCGCACTTCGATGACACCGCGGGGTTCAAGAAGATCGCCCAGGGCATGAACGCCTCGCCCGGTGCTGCGGTCGGCAAGGTCGTCTTCGATTCCTATACCGCGATCAAGTGGAGCCGAAGCGGTGAGAAGGTGATCCTGGTCCGGCGCGAGACCAATCCCGATGACCTGGACGGCATGATCGCCGCGCAGGGCATTCTGACCAGCCGCGGTGGCAAGACCAGCCACGCCGCGGTGGTCGCCCGCGGGATGGGCAAGACCTGCGTCTGCGGCGCCGATGCGATCAACGTCGACACCAAGGCCCGGCACTTCACCCTCAAGGACGGCACGGTGCATCCCGAGGGCACCGTCATCTCGATCGACGGCACGTCCGGTGAGGTCTTTCTCGGTGAGGTGCCGGTGGTGGCCTCACCGGTCGTGCGCTACTTCGAAGGTGAACTGGATCCCGAGCAGGCCGCGGCTGACCACGACGGGGACCTGGTCCGGGCCGTACACCGGCTGATGGGCGTGGCCGATGGCTGCCGTCGGATGGCGGTACGGGCCAACTCCGACACCGAGGAGGATTCGGCCAGGGCTCGGCGCTTCGGCGCGCAGGGGATCGGGCTGTGCCGTACCGAGCACATGTTCCTGGGCGAGCGCCGGTCGCTTGTCGAGGCGCTGATCCTGGCCGACACCGACTCCGAGCGTGAGCGGGAACTGGCCGAGCTGCTGCCGTTGCAGCGCGATGATTTCCGGGGCATCTTCGAGGCGATGGACGGGCTGCCGGTCACCATCCGGCTGCTCGACCCGCCGCTGCACGAGTTCCTGCCCAATATCACCGAACTGTCGGTGCGGGTGGCGGTGGCCGAGGCCCGCGGCGAGGCCCGCGAGGGTGACCTGCGGATGCTGCAGGCGGTGCACAAGCTGCACGAGCAGAACCCGATGCTGGGGTTGCGTGGCGTCCGGCTCGGCCTGGTCATTCCCGGCCTGTTCGAGATGCAGGCCCGGGCGATCCTGGAGGCGGCAGCTGCCTGGCAGAAGGCCGGCGGCGTGCCGCGGGTCGAGATCATGGTGCCGCTGGTCGGCGCGGTGCAGGAGTTCGAAGCGATCAAGGACGACATCATCAAGGTCGCCCGCGACGTCCGCAGCGAGACCGGCCAGCACCTGGAATTCCTGATCGGCACCATGATCGAGCTGCCCCGAGCCGCGCTGACCGCCGGCCAGATCGCCGAGTCGGCCGAGTTCTTCTCCTTCGGCACCAACGACCTGACCCAGACCACCTGGGGATTCTCCCGCGACGACGTCGAAGCGGCGTTCTTCAGCCACTATCTGGAGAAGGGCATCTTCGGGGTCTCGCCGTTCGAGTCGATCGACCGGGAAGGTGTCGGCGAGCTGGTCCGGATCGGCGCCGAACGTGGCCGTGAGGTCCGCCCGCAGCTCAAGCTCGGGGTCTGCGGCGAGCATGGCGGTGACCCCGACTCGGTGCACTTCTTCGACGAGGTGGGCCTGGACTACGTCTCCTGCTCACCGTTCCGGGTACCCGTCGCCCGGCTGGAAGCCGGCCGCGCCAACGCCGACGGTGATCGCTGATCGGGCCGCAGCGGGAAGGGTAATCTTCCAAGGGTGCCCTCTCGCCTGTCCCGAATCGCTGCCGCCGCGGTAGCCGCGGCGCGTAGCGGGTTCCAGCGTGGCGAGCCGCTCAATACCGCCGGCGAGCGGGTGCCGGTGCCGCAGCGCCGGCGCAGCGACTGGCCCTCGCCGCGGCCGGACCAGCGGCGGCAGACCGAGGATCGCGCGGACTGGGGAGTGGCCGGCCCGGTCGGGCTGCGCCAGGGGCCGGCGGTGCTGCCGACCAACCACGAGCTGGAATCGATCCTGCGCGACTACCAGCTGCGCTCGCTGCTCGACGACGACGGCGACCTGACCGTCCGCTGGGAGAATTTCAGCATCTACTTCTTCCACTACGGCCAGGATGAGGAGGTGCTGCAGGCCCGGCTGTACCTCAACCGGCGCTTCGAGGTCGATCTGCGTCCGACCCTGGCCCTGGTGCTGGACGACTGGAACCGCAGCAAGCTGTTCCCGAAGGCCTATACCGTGCTGCCCGACGACGGCCTGGTCGGAATCTGCGCCGAGCAGGCCTTCGACTTCGAGGGCGGCATCACCCGCGAGCAGCTCAAATTCACCGTCGGGATGTGGTTGCAGAACCTGCAGCAGTTCGCCGACTGGACCGAGGAGCACATCTGAGCACCTCGGCCCGCTACCGCTATGGCCCCGCGGATGCCGCCAGGTGGCTGGACGAGGCGCCCAAGCGCGACCAGACCGATGCCGGCAGCCGGGGCGCGTTCGAACGCGACCGGGCCCGGGTGCTGCACTCCTACGCTTTTCGGCGGCTGGCCGACAAGACCCAGGTGGTCTCGCCCGGCCAGGACGACTTTCCCCGGACCAGGCTCACCCACTCGCTCGAAGTGGCCCAGATCGGCCGCGAGATGGGGGCCGCGTTGGGCTGTGACCCCGACATCGTGGACGCGGCCGGCCTGGCGCACGACCTCGGTCACCCGCCGTTCGGCCACAACGGCGAGGACGCCCTGGATACCGCCGCCCGGGCCGGTGGCCTGGACGGCTTCGAGGGCAACGCCCAGACGCTGCGGATCCTGACCCGGCTGGAAGCCAAGACGGTGACCGGCCAACCCGGCCGGCCGGTCGGGCTGAACCTGACCCGAGCCAGCCTGGACGCGGTCTGCAAGTATCCGGTGCCGGCCGGCCCCGGGGTGACCAAGTTCGCCGCCTACGGCTCGGACCTGGCCGCCTACCGGTGGCTGCGCGACGGCCGGCCGGACGGCGTCCGGTGCCTGGAAGCGCAGGTGATGGACTGGGCCGACGACGTGGCCTACTCGGTGCACGACGTCGAGGACGGTGTGCACTCGGGCCACATCAGGCTCGCCGACCTGCTCGGCCCGGACGGCGAGGCGGAGCGGGCGGCGCTGTGCGAGCAGGCCTGCGGGCTCTACTCACCGCTGGGACCGAACGAGCTGGCGCCGGTGCTCGATCGGCTGCTGCAACTCGCCCCGGTGCGCGAATTGACTGACTATGACGGCACCTTCCTAGCCCAAGCGAACGCCAAGCGGGCCACCAGCGAGCTCACCGGACGGTTCGTCGGAGCCGCGGTGGCTGCCACCCGGGAGAAGTTCGGCACCGAGCCGCTCGGCCGCTATCAGGCCGAGCTGGTGGTGCCCGAGCCGGTGGCCGCCGAGTGCGCGCTGCTGAAGGCGTTGGCATTCCGCTACGTGATGCGCCGCCCCGGTGTCGAGCAGGTGCTCGGCCACCAGAAGCGGGTGCTGAGCGAGCTGGTGCGGGTGCTGCTCGATCGCGGCGAGCCGGCGCTGTCGCTGGTGCTGGCCGAAAGCTGGCGGGCCGCCGAGGACGACCTGCAACGGCTGCGAGTGGTGATCGACCAGGTCGCCCAGCTGACCGACTCCGCGGCGCTGGCCTGGCACCAGCGCCTGGTCGGCGAGCCCGCCTAGTGTTGGGTGAGCGGCACTAGACTGGTTTCATGGCTGGCCGGATTCGTGATGAGGATGTCGCGGCGGTCCGCGAGAAATCCTCCATCGCCGAGGTGATCGGCGAGCACGTCCAGCTGCGCAATGCCGGTGGCGGCAACCTCAAGGGCATCTGCCCGTTCCACGACGAGAAGTCCCCGTCCCTGTCGGTCACCCCGGCGCGCAACCTGTTCCACTGCTTCGGCTGCGGGGCCGGCGGCGACGTGATCCGGTTCGTGGAGCGGATCGAGCACCTGTCCTTCGCCGAGGCGGTGGAGAATCTCGCGTCCAGGCTGGGTATTCAGCTTCGCTACGCCGAGGGCGGCTCGAGCCCGAACCGGCCGGCCGGCCAGCGCGCCCGGCTGGTCGAGGCGCACACCCTGGCAGCCGCGTACTACGTCGAGCAACTGCGGACACCCGATGCCCAACCGGCCCGGCAGTACCTGACCGAGCGTGGCTTCGACGAGGCGGTGACCGTCCGGTTCGGCTGCGGTTACGCCCCGGCCGGCTGGGACTCGCTGACCAAATACCTGATGGGCCGCGGTTTCAGCCCCGCCGAGCTGACCCTGGCCGGGCTGGCCCGGGAGTCCGGTCGCGGCTCGATGATCGACCGGTTCCATCGCCGGTTGCTGTGGCCGATCAAGGACGTCAGCGGCGACGTGGTCGGCTTCGGTGCCCGCCGGATCCACGACGATGACAAGATCGAGGCCAAGTACCTCAACACCCCCGAGACACCGCTGTACAAGAAGAGCCAACTGCTCTACGGCATGGACGTGGCCAAGCGCGAGATCGCCAAGCAGCACCAGGCCGTCATCGTCGAGGGCTACACCGACGTGATGGCCTGCCACCTGGCCGGCGTGACCACCGCGGTGGCGACCTGCGGGACGTCCTTCGGCTCCGAGCACATCGGGGTGATCCGCCGGCTGCTGATGGACAACGACGCCTTCGCCGGCCAGGTGGTGTTCACCTTCGACGGCGACGCGGCCGGCATGAAGGCTGCCGAGCGGGCCTTCGCCGAAGAGCAGAAGTTCATGTCCCAGACCTATGTCGCGATCGAGGGCAGCGGCAAGGACCCTTGTGAACTCAGGCAATCCGGTGGTGACCCGGCCGTCCGGGCGCTGATCGAGGCGAGGGTCCCGCTGGTCGAGTTCGTGCTGAAGACGACGGTGGCACGTCATGACTTGAACTCGGCCGAAGGCCGGGTGGCGGCGCTGGATCGGGGAGTGCCGCTGGTGGCGATGATCAAGGACCATGCGCTGCGCGACGAGTACGCCCGCCGGCTGGCCGGCCTGGTCGGGGTGGACGAACCGAACCGGATCGTTGCCCGGGTACGTGGCCTGGTCCGGTCCGGCGAGCGGACCGAACGGCAGAATCATCCGGTGCCGCAAGGCCAAAGCTCATCGCCCGGCGGCGTGCCGCCGAGGGTGATGCAAGACGAGCGCGAGGTGATCAAGGCGGCGCTCCAGCTGCCGGACCTGGTCGGCAAGCAGTTCGACGAGCTTGGCCCGCTGGCGTTTCTGGTTGCGGTACACCAGCAGTTGCAGACCGCGATCGGTGCGGCCGGCGGCGCGGCGGCGGCCCAGACCGGTCCGAGCTGGCCGGCTCAGGTGGCCGAGCACCTGCCACCGGACTCGGAGGCCCGCTCGGCGGTGAACGCGCTGGCGGTCGAGCCGCTGCGCTCGGGAACCGATGCCCAACCGCGTTACGCCGAGGCGATGGTGAGCAATCTGGCCGAGCAGGTGGTGGCCCGGGAGGTCGCGCAGCTGAAGTCCCGGGTGCAGCGACTCGACGCCGACTCCGACGAGGTAGGCACCCTGTTCGCGCAACTGGCCCAGCTGGAACAGCGCCGCCGCGAACTGCGGCTGCGGGCGATCGGCGGGGAGTCCTGATGGGGCTGTTCGGGCGCCGGATCAAGCCGCCGGCACAACTACGCAAGGCACTCGGCCCGGACGAGCGGTTCCTGGCGCTGGCCGACGACGGGGCGGCGACGATTGCCGCCACCCAGGTTGGCCTGTGGCTGCCGGTAGCCGACGTCGCGGTGGGTTGGCGGCGGGTCGACTGGGATCTGGTGGTGAAGGCGACCTGGACCGACGCCGGGCTGGCGCTCGTCGAGGGCACCGTCGATTCCCACGGCATCGTCACCGACCTGCCGACCGCGCTGATCCGGCCGGCCGAGCCGCGCAACCTGCCGGCCGTGGTCCGGGCTCGGGTGGAGCACAGCATCGGCCGCTGGGAGCAGCTCCACGTACCCGGCGGGACCGGCCGGATCGTCGGACGGCGCAGGGCTGGCGTGGACGGCCTGCGCTGGACCGGCCGGCTCGATACCGGGACGCCGGACACCACCGAGGCGCGGGCCGTGCTGGTCGACTACCTGGAGCGGATCGCGGCGCTGCCGCCCGAGTCGCTGGTCGAGTACTAGCCTGCTCGCGCGGCTGTATTGGCTGGGCCGCGTACAGCTAGTGGCTGTGGCCGTTCGATCCGACGCTGCTGAGCCGCGGGCCGGTGGCGGGCTTTCCGGCGAGCCGTCCCCTGGCCCGCTCGGTCAGCTCGTGTACCTGGGCCTGCATGACGCCGGCGGTGGCCTGCACGGTCTGGCTGCCGGCCACCCGGCGGGCGGCCGCAACGATGTCTTCATAGCGCTCCCGGCCGGCCCGGCTGCCGAGTACGTAGCCGACGACGACGCCGAGGATGAACGAGGGTTTCATGGGCTCGCGGCCTTTCTGCTGCGGCTTGGCTCGGCCCAGTCTGCACTGCCGGCGGGGGGTTGCGCGAGACCGGGTGGCCGTGGGTTATTCTTTTACGCGCTGCCTGTTACGCCTTCGGGCCGATCAGCCAGTGCAAGTACGGTCCCCCGTAGCTCAATTGGCAGAGCATTCGACTGTTAATCGAAATGTTACTGGTTCGAGTCCAGTCGGGGGAGCTGAAGGCCGCGGATTCCGCGGCCTTCGTCATTTCTCTAGGCTGCGTGCTGGGTGAGGTGCTGCGCGCTGGGGTGAGCTCAGGTCAGCTCAGCGCGGGGACGATGACCGGCTTGATCACCGTTCCATTCTCCATCGCTTGCAGGGCTGCGGTTGCACCGGCCAGCCCGGTCGGCTCGGCGAACATCGCCGACCAGTCGATGCGATCCTGGAGGCGGTCGAGGAATCGCAGGGACGCGATCAGATCGGCGATGTCTCCGTTCATCGACCCGCGCACCGTGAGCTCCTTGCCCATCACCGCATGCACCGGAATGGGCAGCGCGTCTGGGCCGGCAATGCCGACGATGACGTAACTGCCTCGCTGCGCGCACATCTGGACGCCTTCGAAGTTTGCCGTTGGCGCACCGGCAAAATCCAGCACGAGCTCGGCGCCCCGGCCGCCGGTGGCGGTGTGCACCCGGTCGATGCGCGCTTGCGGATCGGGCTCGTCCTCGATCGAGATCACCTCATCCGCCCCCCACTCGCGGGCAAGCTCCAACCGGGCCGCCGGGGCCCCGATGGTGATGACGGTCTCGGCCCCGGCCGCTCGCGCGTAGGCGGTGGCGAACAATCCGAGCGGGCCGGCGCCCTGGATGACCACCGAACCGCCCGGTGGCACCCCGCCACCATTGCCGAACGCCCTGATCATGGTCTTCACGGCGCAACCGGCCGCTGCCGCCCAGCTGTTCTGGACGCCGTCGGGCACGATCACCCGAGCGGCACCGGGCCGGACGTAGACGTACTCCGACAGGCCACCGGTGGCAAACGGATGCCGCAGCGTCGACTGGGCGAAACCCATTGCCCGGTGCTGGCACAGCACGGTCTGGCCGAGTGCCGAGCAGGCGAAGCAATGCCCGCAGGTGGCCTCTGACCAGACGATCCGGTCACCCGGCCGGATCGTCTGACCGAGTGCGTCCCGCCGCTCCGAGTCGTGGATGGCCACCACCTCGCCGACGATCTCATGGCCGTGGATCATCGGCATGGCAACCTCGATGAACTGGGCCAGCCGGCCGTCCCACAGGTGCGCGTCCGTCCCGCAGAGCGTCGCGGACAGCGTGCGGACCAGCACCGCGCCGGGCTCGAGGGTGTCCGGCAGCGTCACCTCTTCCTGCACCAGCTCGTCGCCGTAGGCGTGCATGACGGCGGCTCGGCTGCTGGTGGGCAGCGCCGGTCCGGCTGTCTGGCGATGAGTGCCGGTCATCAGGCGGTGATCCCGGCCGCGCAGTTGCTGTCGACGAAGTCGAGCAATCGCTGCCAGGCATCCGCGCACGCCTCGTCATGGCCGGCGGCACCGTCGAAGAAGGAGTGCGGTGCCTGCGGATAGATCACCATGGTGTGCTCGACGTCGGCTGCGGACAGTTCCTGGTCGAAGCGCTGGAAGTCCTCGACCGGTGTCAGCGCGTCCGCCCCGGCCACCAGCAGTAGCAGCGGCGAACGCATCAGCGGCAGTTGCGCCCGGCACTCCTCCGGTCGGCCGTAGAACCCGATGCAGCCGGTCAAGCCGTCCGGCGACGCGGACTGCAGCCAGGACTGCGAGCCGCCGAAGCAGAAGCCGAGGCTGAAGACCTGTTCGGCACCGTTGCCGCGCAGCTCAGCTGTTGCCGCGTGGATGTCGGCCGCCACCAGTTCGGGCGGCAGGCCCAGCACCATCGGGACCATCTCGGCCGGGTCACCGGTCCGTGGCCCGTCCGGCAGGGTCCGGCCGAAGTAGTCGATCGCGAGGGCATCGATGCCGGCGGCTGCCAGCTTGTCCGCCAGCCGACGGTAGAAGTCATGCAGACCCCGGAAGTCAGGCAGGATCACCACCGCCGGAGCGCCGGCTCGTGACGTCCTGGCGTGGTAGGCCATGAACGGGGTGCCGTCGGCGCTGGTGAGGTGCAGATCCTGGGCGGAATCGAAGGCGCCGCCGCGCGGGGACTCCGGTGGTATCGAACCGTCGGCATGGCACATGGTGAGCAATCTCCTGTCGTAGTAGCTGATTGGTGGCCCGCGGGCCGAGCGCAGCAGATCGAACGCAGCAGATTGGGCCCAGCAGGTCCGGCCCCAAGCAGATCGGGTCCAGCAGATCCGGCCCGACAGGATCAGCAGGTCAGGCGGTGGCGTCCCAGCGGGCATGTCGTTGCTGCCACAGCAACACCAGGACGATCGCGAGCAGTGGCAGCACGCCCCGGTAGACGCTGAGCTGCTGGAAGGAGCTGGCCAGGCCCTGCAACGCTCCGAGGCCCAGACCGCCGGCCAGGGTGCCCCAGAAGCTGCGGAACCCACCG
The DNA here is from genome assembly GCA_030853265.1 of Actinomycetota bacterium. Classification (GTDB taxonomy): domain Bacteria; phylum Actinomycetota; class Actinomycetes; order Mycobacteriales; family Jatrophihabitantaceae; genus Jatrophihabitans_A. The sequence goes on along the minus strand of JALYVK010000036.1, from coordinate 21,623 downwards.
ACCAGCACCGCGGCGAAGGCCCAGGTGATGAGCAGGCTCAGGCTGGAGAAGTCGTTGGCCACCGACGGCGCGATCACCATGATGGCGAGCGCGGTGGCCGCTCCGCTGATCATCCAGACCAGGGTTGCCAGCCGGGGCGCCGGCACCCCGACCAGCTGGGCGGTGGTGGGCCGTTCAGACAGTGCCCGCAACATCAAACCGGTCTGCGTCCTGCTGAGTAGCAGGATCGGCAGCACGGTGAACAGCAGCGCCAGCCCGCATACCACGATCACCGACCAGACGATGGTCACCTTCGCGACCGTGAACGCCGGATGGTCGAACGGGTCCGGAAAGTTGTGCGGGTGCGATCCGCCGAAGACCATCCCGCCGAGGGCGAGCAGCGAGGTGAACATCGTGACGGTCACCGCCGACTTCATCTCCTCGCTGCCCTCGGCGAAGTAGCGGACCATCGCCAGCCCGATCAGGCCGTGCGCCAGCGCGCCGATTGCCAGGCCGGCCAACACCGCCAGCACGAGCGGGACGTGATGCTCGTGCAGGATGACCATGCCGAACGCGCCGAACGCGCCGACCGCGGTGGCCGTGAAGTCCATCACGGCCACCAGCCGGTAGGTCAGCAAACTGCACAGGCCCAGCAGGGCATACGCCCCGCCACCCACCAGGCCCGCGATGGTTGTCGACAGTTCCAACATGCTCAGTTCCTCCGGCTACGAGTGCTGCCCGGTTGCTTCTGACGTGCCGGCCGCTAGCTGGTCGGCAGGGTGAAGTACTGGTTGTTCACGACCTGCCACGAGCCGTTCTTCAGCGACACCATCTTCACGGCCTGGTTGGGCGCGTGCGCGTTGCCGGTACCGAAGGTCAGCGGCGATCCCACCATCGGGGACTGATACGTGCCGCCGGCGGCCAGTGCGGCGCTGACGCTGGCCCGGGTGATCGGGCCCTTGATGGACTTCAGTACCGAGACCAGCCAACTCGCCGCGACGTAGCCACCCTGCGCGAACGAGGTCTGGTTGGCACCGGCCTTGGTCGCGGTCTGCCGCCAGGCGGCGTTGGCGTCGTCGGTCAGCGTGAACGGGTTGAACTCGCTGGCTAGGTAGACGTTCATGCCCAGGCCGCCCGCGGTCTTTGCCAACTGCGTAGTGTAGGCGACCGCCACGAAGAGGAAGTTCACGTCCTGCATGCCCTGGTTCTTGGCATTCTTGAGGATGCTGGCCGCCACCGCGTCGCCGCCGCCGTAGAAGAACGCGTCACAGCCGGCAGTCTTGGCCCGAAGCAGTTCCGGGCTCAGATCGGTCTGGTTCTGCGGCAGGTTGTGATCGTCGATCAGCAGCTTCTGCCCGGTGATCGTGGTCCACCGCTGGACAGCCGCCGCAACCGCGGCGGAGGTCCCCGGAGTTGCCGGCTGGAACAGGCAGATCTTCTTGCTGTTGAGGAACTTGCTGGCGTAGTAGAGGTCGGCCGTGATCGAGCTGAACGGGCCGAGGTTGACCGGAGCGATGTTCGGGGAGTTGAAGCAGAACGGGTCCGCGCCGATCGCCTCGATCGAGAAGATGTTTTGTTTCTTGTAGTACCCGGCGTTGGTGCCGCAGTCGATGAAGCTGGCGGAGCCGACCATCGCGACCGCGCCGGCACCGACGTACTTGCGCGCGAGTTGGGCGGCGGTGGTGGGCTGCTCGCCGTCGTCGCCACTCATGAAGTCGATCTTGCGGCCCTGGATACCGCCCGCGGCGTTCGTTTCGTTGAATACCTCCTGGGCGATCTTCTGGGCATCGGCGCCGAACGCGAACGGCGTGTTGGTGTAGATGCCACCCAGCTTGATGGACCCGGTCGGGGCTGAACTTGCTTTGGACTTGCTACTACATCCGGTGAGGGCGAGTGCGGACACCACCAGCGTGGTGGCCAGAGCTCGCACCGCAAGTTTGCGCGACGTCATGTAATCGACCTTTCTCCTGGGAAAGTACGGGTTTCAGCTGTTCGATGTCTCGGTTGGACGATTGCTCCGCTGTTCGTTACTCGGTTGCGTCGGTCAGGTTGGCGCCTACATAGGCTTCGATCACGAGTGGATCGGCTAGGACGAGATCTGGTGGACCGGAGGCGATGACCTTCCCGAAATCCATCACGATCAATGAATCGCAGGCGGCTCGGATGAGGTCGACATCGTGCTCGACGAGCAGCACCGTGCTGCCAGTGCGGCCGGGGATCTGGGCGATGCGTTCGGCAAGTGCCTGAGTTTCCCTGCTGCTCTGGCCGGCGGCCGGCTCGTCGAGCAACACGATCGGGGGCTTGCCCGCCACCAGGCCGGCTACCTCGAGCATCCGTCGGCTGCCCACGTCCAGAGCACCGATCTGGACCTGGGCAGGCGGGCAGCCGAACCAGTCCAGGTACTCCTCGACCTCGTCCTTGGTGAGCCGCCTGCCGGCCGCGATCCGCAGGAACGCCCCGACCGACAGCGCGGGCGGCACCCGCAGCTGCTGGAAGCTCCGGCGGATGCCCCGGCGGGCTCGCAGGTACGGCGGCACCCCGTCCAGTGGTTTGCCCTGCAGCAGGATGTTGCCGGTGTAGGGGGTGAACCCGGCGACCGCGTTGATCAGCGTGGATTTGCCAGCGCCGTTCGGGCCAATCAGGGCCACCACGGATGCCGGCGGAAAGCTGAGGTCGATCGAGTCGACCGCGGTGACGGCACCGAAGCGAACCGAGACGGCACGCAGTTCGAGCACCGGCGGCGCCGCGGGCGACGTGCTGGCGCGCTCGACCGGTCGGCGGATCGAGACCGGGGCGAGCGGGTGATCCTGCGCGGCGCGCTCGGCGACCGCCTCGCGAGCTTGCTTGGCAGCCTTACGCGCCCTGGCCATCTCGCTCTGGCCGAGTTGCCCCTTGCCCTTTGCCAGCGTCAGGACGGCCACCACGCCGAAGGCGATGCTGACGTAGTTCTGCGCGATGCCTAGCTTGTCGAACAGGATCGGGATCAGCGCGCCGGCCAAACCGGCCACCAACGCGGCATCCCAGTAGCGCACGCCGATCACCACCGCGATCGCGAAGTAGAGCAGCGAGGTCTGCGAGGTGAACGAGCTCGGGGTGGTCGAGCCGACCTGGCCGACGATCAGCGCGCCGGCGATTCCGGCGATGAATGCACTGACAGCAAAAGCCGAAAGCTTGCTGGTCGCGGTATTGGTGCCGTGTGCCGCGGCGCCACGTTCGGAGAACCGCAGTTCCAGCCAGGACGCACCGAGCCGGGATCGGTCGATCAGCTGCAGGGCGGCAAAGAGCAGCGCCACCACGATGACGCTGAACCTGAAGTAGCCAGGGTCGCTGCTGAACCCGACCGGCCGGGCAACGAAATCAAAGCTGTTGGTACCCGGAAACTGCTTGGCCGAGAAGACCACGTCGGTCGCGGTGGCGAAGGTGAACGTCACGATCGCCAGGTTGACCCCACGTAACCGCAACGCTGGAAAGCCGATCAGCAGCCCCACCGGAATGGTGCCCAGGCCGGCGAGCAGCATCCAGACGTAGAAGCCGCCCGGCACGTTGTGCACGTTGCACCAGCCGGCGATCCAGGCGCCGAAGATGGCGAAGGACAGCTGGCACAGCGACATGATGCCGACCCGGCCGGTGATGACACCGAGGCTCTGCATGATCGGGATGGTGATCACGCCGCCGGTGAGCACGAACAGCCAGTACTGGCTGGCGTAGGCGGGCACCAGCCACAACCCGATAATCGCCATCACCAGGATCGGCAGGGCCGCGGTCAGTTTCCGCCGACCGGTGGACCGATACGCCGAAGGCAGGGCCGGCCGGGACGCATCCTGGACCGATGGAACCTGCTCGGACGGCTGGACGGCCGTTGCGGGCACGTCAGCGCGGGACCGCGACATCGGCAACCTCCCCAAGGTAGAGACGCTGCAGGAGCGCCGGGTCAGCGCGCAGCTCGGCGCAATCGCCGTCGAAGACAACCTCGCCGCCGCGCAGCAGGTAGACCCGCTGACCCACTTCCAGGGCGAGCGGGGCGAACTGCTCCACGAGCAGGATGGCCAGCCCGCGGGCCTGCAGCTCCACCAGCGAGGTCATCAGCTGGCGCACGATCAGCGGGGCCAAGCCAAGCGAGAGCTCGTCCACCAGCAGCACTTGCGGTTGCCGCAGGAAGGCCCGGGCCAGCGCGAGCATCTGCTGCTCACCGCCGGACAGCAGGCCGGCGCGCACGGCACGCCTGCGTTCGAGGTTGGGAAACAGCTCCATCGCCTCGGCGACCGACCGGCCGCCGGAGGCGACCAGCAGGTTCTCCTCGGTCGTCAATTCGGTGAAGGACGATCTGCCCTGCTCGACGTGGGTCAGGCCGAGAGCGGCGCGGCGATACGGCCGCTTGCGATCGATCCGGACGCCGTTGAGGCTCACGCTGCCGGCGGCGATCGGGATCACGCCGGAGATTCCCTCCAGCAGCGTCGTCTTGCCGGCGCCGTTGAGCCCGAGCAGCACGGTGATCTCGCCGGGCGCTGCTCGCAGCGATGCCTCCCGCACGATCGGCAGCCCGTCCCGGGCGATTGTCACTGCATCGACGCTAAGCACGGCCGCACCCCCTTGTGATTCGAACCGACTGTGAGTCGAATCGTATATGAAAAAATATATAATCTAAGATGAAGTCTGAGCAAGGTCTCGGGTCAAGCTGTGACCTGCTCGTGTCCGGCCGGGTGTTTCCCGATAGGTTTAATGCTGATTCGGTAGTGCTCCGGGGCGCGGCGTCGGACGTGGGCAAGGATCGTCGACTGAGGAAAGGATCTGCAACCATGGCTGAAGCTGCCCGATCGTCGAAGGAGCAGCGTGCCTACGAGACGATCCGTGCGCGAATTGTCGATGGCACCTACGGCCCCGGCGTCCGGCTGGTGTTCGATCAGCTGGCCCGGGACCTGAAGGTGAGCGCGGTGCCGGTTCGCGAGGCTATCCGTCGTCTGGAGGCCGAGGGGTGGATAACCTACCAGCGAAACATCGGCGCGCAGGTCGCGACGGTTGACCTGGCCCAGTACCGAAACGCGATGGAATCCCTTGCTTTGCTCGAGGGATACGCGACCGCGGCCGCCGTGCCGTACCTCAGCGAGGCGATCCTGGCCGAGGCACACGCGATCAATCACCGGCTGCGGGCGAGCCTCGAGGACTTCGATCCGCTGGGTTTCACCCGGCTCAATCACGAGTTCCACGTGTTGCTCTGCCAGCAATGCCCGAACGTTCACCTGCAGGGACTGCTCGAACGCGAATGGCACCGGCTGAACCTGGTCCGGCGGTCCACCTTCAGCCTGGTGCCCGGCCGAGCCAGGGAGTCGGTCGAGGAGCACGACGGGCTGCTGCGGCTGATCGCCTCCGGCGCCGAGGCCGCCGTGGTGGAACGCGCCGCGCGCGAGCACAAGCTGAACACGCTGCGGGCGGTTTCCGCGCAGTCCTGAACTGCCTCCGGCGTCGGCCAGGCAAGCTGTGCGCAGCTGGCTCATCCCTCGATTGCCCCTAACGTTCGGCGGATCCAGGACGACCGAGCCGCCAGCGCGGCTCGGGCCAGCTCGCTCAGCGGGACGATCCGATCGAAGCCGTGATAGGCACCGGCCCAGACATGCAACTCGGTGGGAACGCCTGCCTGCCACAACCGCCGGGCGTACTCGACGTCCTCGTCGAGGAAGATCTCCGCCGCGCCCACCTCGACGAAGGCCGCCGGCAGCCCGGCCAGCTCGGCTGCCCGGGCCGGCGCGGCATAGCCAGACACCGCGGCGCTGCCGGCCGAATCACCGAGCAGCGAGCGCCAGCCGAGGGTGTTGCTGGCCCGCGACCAGATCGGCGACTCGGCGAACCGGCGCGTCGAGGGTGAGTCGTTGCGGTCATCGATCATCGGACACAGCAGTAGCTGGCCGGCAATGGCCGGGCCGGCCAGGTCACGGGCCAGTAGCGAGACCCCGGCTGCCAGGCCGCCACCGGCACTTCCGCCGATCACCAGCAGCCGAGCCGGATCGAAGCCGAGCTGCTCGCTGTGCTCTGCCATCCAGCACAGCCCGGCGTAGCAGTCCTGCACCGGTGCCGGATGCGGATGCTCTGGCGCCAATCGGTATTCCACGGTGACCGCCACGCAGCCGAATTCCTCGACCAGCGACACCAGCCGGGGCAGGTCGGAGAACCGGTTGTCCAACATCATCCCGCCGCCGTGGATGTTGTAGATCCCGGCCGCCGCCGGCTGTGGATGGGTGGGGCGCAGCACCGTGACGAGCAGCTCCGGGGCGCCGGCCGGTCCGGGGATGAGCTGATCCTGCCAGCTGATCGGCCGGTCGCCGACGGCCTCGGCGCAACTCTGGTTGGCCGCGATCATGGCCTGGCGGGCGGTGGCCAGCGTTGCCTCGGCCAGCGCCGGCTGGCCCGCGAAACTCCGCAGCGCGGGGCGCAGTTCGGGGTCGTAGGCCAGCATGCCGTGCTCGGTGCCGGCTGAGGTCACGGTCCCTCCGGGTCGACCGCGTCCCGGTCTGCCCACAAGGGGGCGACCAGCTCCCTGAGCTGGCTGGCGCCGACCTGCTCGACCAGGTCGATCGCCGCGAGGTTCTCGCCCAGCTGCTCGAGGCTGGTGGCACCGAACAGCGTCGTGGTATTGGCCGGATGGGTAAGGGTAAAGGCGATGCAGACGGCGGCGGGCGTGCTGCCCAGGTCAGCGGCGATCCGGCTGAGCAGGCCGGCGGATTCGATGATCCGATCCCGCACGCCGCCCGGGTCCCGGCCGACCTCCCGGCCGGCCTTGCCGAGCAACAGGCCACCTTCCAGGACGTCGGAGGACTGCAACGTGACACCCTGGGCGAAGATCTTCGCCAGCGGTGCGCCGTCCGGGATCGAGCGGCGGGCCACGCTGTACTTCAGCTGGGCCATCGCCGGGCCGGCCACCCGGTGTTCGGCGGCGCGGTCCAGCAGGGTCTGGATAGTGCTGGCGGACCAGTTGTTCACGCCCCAGCTGCGGATCAGGCCGGCTTGCATGAGCTCGGCCAGGTCCAGCACCAGCTGGTCGAGGTCGACGTCACGGCCGTGCAGGTCGCCCAGGATCGCCAGGTCGGCGTGCTGGATGCCAGCTCGGGAAAGGGCGCGCTCGAGCTGGGAACGCAGGCTGTGCTCGGGGTAGCCCTCGAGCCAGAGCTTGGAGGAGAACAGGTAGTCCTCGCGTGCCAGGCCGGCGGCCCGTACCGCGGCCGAGAAGATGACGTCGGTGAAGACGGGCGGTTGTCCGGGAAATCCGTAGACGCCCACGTCGAAGAGTGAGATGCCGGCATCGGCCGCCAACCGGATCAAGGCGACGGTATCGGCGAAATCGATCCGATCATAGGTATGCCAGGACCCGAGCGAGAGCACCCCGGTGGTCAGCCCGGATTCTCCGATTTGCCGTTGCTCGATAAGGGTGAATCGTGGTGTCGCCATGGTTGCTCCCGTGTCGCCGGCCACTAGGTTCGCGATGCCAGCCTCGGCATCGCGCTTGTCGCGCTGAAGGTTATCTCGGATACTCTACAAGCGTTGACTAAAAACAGCCATACCTATGGAGGGTCTATGTCGCTGGACAGCGTTGATGCCGCACGGACCGGGGATGCCGAGTCGGCCGACCTGATCCTGCTCGGCGGAACCGTGCTCACGATGGACGCCGCGAACAGTGTCGTAACGGCATTGGCGGTACGGCACGGCCAGATCGTCGCAGTGGGGGAGGATCGCGACATCGCTCAGCTGCACGGGCCGCGGACCCGAATCGTCGACCTCGCCGGCCGCACGGTGATTCCCGGCATCAACGATTCCCATTTGCACGCAACGTGGTTGGGTGCGCTCTGGCCACGGACCCTGCTGGGTGGCGGCGACTGGGCGGTTCCAAGCCAGCTGGTAGCCGATGCCTTCCAGCGCCGCGCGGCCATCCTGCGGGCCGGCGAGCTGTGCCTGTCGATGGGCATCACCAGCTATACCGAGCCGGGCCTCGGCGCGGGCGAGGACGCCGGACCGACCGGTTGTTTCGGCCAGCCGGTACTCGATGAATACCTGCTGCTCGCAGCCGAAGGACTACTTCAGTGCCGGGTGACCGTATTGCGGCTGTTCGGCCTGCTCGACGGGCCCAGCACCATGGCGGACTTCGTGGCCGGGCTGGCAACCGATCCGCCGGAGACGGATGCTCGCTGGCTCAACATCCGTGGCGTGAAGATCTTCGCCGACGGGATACCACCGATGCGCTCGGCCTGGATGCACGCCTGCTACTCCGATGGCAGCAGCGGTGAGCTGCTGGTCGCCGGCAGCGACGACCTCGATCGGCAGGCCACGCTGCGAGCCATGATCGGGCAGGCGCACGCCCTTGGCCTGCAGATCGGCGTACACGCGACCGGAGACCGAACGATCGACGTGGTGGTGGACGCGCTGGCCGAGGTGGCGGCCCAGGACGGCCAACGGCTGCGGCACTACCTGGTGCACGCCGACACCGCCTCGCCCGCGGCGATCGCCCGGATGGCCCAGCACGGGATCGGCGTGACCACCCAGCCGGGCATCGCGCTGGCCACCTCGCAGCTGATGTCGGCCGAAATCGGCGCGGCCGCCACCGGCCGGGCCTGGCCGCTGGCCCAGTTGCTGGCCGCCCCGCTGACGTTCACGCTCTCCAGCGACGCGCCGGTGCTGAGTCCGGACTGGCGATCCCAGATCGCGGCGGCGGCGGCCTGGATGGGGCGCTGCGGAACCGATCCGGAACTGATGCTGCGGCTGCTGCACTGCTACACCACCGCCGCCGCCGTCCAGGACGGTGCGGAGAGTTGGAAGGGATCGATCGAAGTCGGCAAGGTTGCCGACCTCTGCGTGCTGGCGGGCAACCCGCTGACCATCGACCTAGAGCAATTGCCCGAGCTGGCAGTGGATGCGACCATCCTGGACGGCCAGCTGGTCTTCCAGCGCGAGCATGCCGAGCTGGCGAGCCGCTAACCGAGCAGCTGGCCGCCGTCGACCTGCAGGACGGCGCCGGTGATGTGCCGGGCGGCTTCGGAGGCGAGGAACAACACGGCCGGCACGATGTCCTCGACCTCGGCGATCCGGCCGAGCGGGATGCGCGATTCCCAGGCCGCGCGAGCCTCGGCGTTGGTCGCGAAGGCCGCGGTCATCGGGGTTAGGACCGGCCCCGGGGCGACCCCGTTGACCCGGATGCCGTGAGCGGCGAGCTCGATCGCCGCCGAGCGGGTCAGCGCATCGACGGCGGCCTTGGTCGCCTCGTAGTGGCCAAGGCCCGGGGTCGGTTGGCGTGCGCCGATCGAGCTGATGTTGACGATGCTGCCGGGCACCCGGTGCTGGACCATGTGATTTCCGACGGCGCGCAGCATCAGGAAGGTGCCGCGCAGATTTACCTGTACGCAGCGATCGAAAACCTCCACCGGCAGCTCGATGAGCGGCCCGGCACCGGCGGTCAGGCCGGCGCAGTTCACCAGCACGTCGATGCGGCGGCCGGCTGCTTCGAGCTCGGAGACCGACCTGGCCACCGAGGCCGGGTCGCTGATGTCCAGCTCGAGAAAGTCCGCTCCGAGTGCCGCCGCCTGCTCCCGTCCCGGCTCGCCGGCCAGGTCGGCGATCAGTAACCGGTCACCGGCCTCGGCAACGGCCTGCGCGATGCCCAGGCCGATACCGCTTGCGCCACCGGTGACCAGGATCGTCCGCTTCGTCTCGTCCATTGAAGAAACTCCCTTCGCGGGGCGGCCGTCCGCCCTCCATTTTTATTATACGATCGTAGACTAAAACCAATCGTGGAGGCTTTGCCGTGACAGCAGTCAATCCGGTTCCCGCCAGCACGCTCGGCCCGAACGGGCCGATCACCTCACTGTTCGGCCTAGGCTCGTGGAACACCTGGGACCGGATCCCACCCGAGAACGTCGCGCAGATCCTGCGCGCCGCCATCGATGCCGGGGTGAGCCTGTTCGATGTTGCCCACTACGACTTCGGCCCACACGCCGAGCAGGGGCGGACCGACCTCATCTTCGGCGAGGCCATCCGGCAGGCTGGCATTGCCCGGGAGCAGTACCAGCTGTGCGGCAAGCTGTGGCTCTGGGAGTACCCCCGGATCGGGTTCGACACCCAGCTGAGCACGGCCTTCGACCGGGTCGGCATCCAGCGGGCCGACGCGGTGGTGGTCGGGGACTACCTCGACAGCCCAGACATCGCCCGGATCGTCACCGAGGTCAACGAGCAGGTTCGGGCCGGCCGGTTCAGCAGCTGGGGCGTGAACAACTGGCTCGAGTCCGACCTGCGACGGGCCTTCGAGTTCGCCGACCGTGAAGGCCTGCTCGCACCATCGTTCGCCCAGCTGAAATACAGCATCGTCCGACGTTCGATGGCAGAAGGGCCCTTCTATCACGGGCTCTTCGCCTCTGGCCGGTTGGCGCTGCAGGCCTCGGACATCTTCGAGGGCGGCATCCTGGCGGGCCACAAGTATCCGGATCGCAAGATTGGTGCTGACCCCGGCAACATCCGGGACGCGATCCGCGCCGGTGCCGAACTGGTTGCCACGGTGGCCGCGCGGTACGAAGCCACCCCGGCGCAGGTGGCGGTCGCCTTCTGCCTGACCAATCCCGACGTACGAAACGTCCTGTTCGGCGTCAGCACCCTCGCCCAGCTGGCCGACAACCTGGCCGGCCTGGCGCTCAGCCAGCAGCACGGGCCGGCGTTGCGGGCGGCGTTGGCCGAACTCTGGCTGGACCGCGACGAGGGCTCCGGGCCGGCCTGACAGCCGGCAAGGTTTTTCGCCGCTATGGCTGGACAGCCCATTCCTGACCAGCTAATTTTCTACAAACGTAGACCAACTCTCAAGGAGTACCCGATCATGCCTGCGCCTCGCAGTTACACCTCACCCGAACCGATCGTCGAGATCGCAATCGGTTACATGGCTGCCAAGCAGCTGTTCGCGGCCAGCCGGGTCGGGCTCTTCGTGGCGCTGAACGGCGGCCCACTGACAGCTGACGAGCTCGCCACCGAGACCGGCGTCAGTCAGCGATTCGCCCGGATCCTCGCCGATGCGATGGCGGGCCTCGGCCTGCTGAAGCGTTCCGAGCAGCGCTATCAGCTCACTCCGGCCGCGGCCGACTACCTCACCGGCCCGAGTGCGGAACTCGATCTTGCCCCGTTCCTCACCTTTCTCAACGAGATCAGCTACGGCCACTGGCTACAGTTCGACCGGACCGTCGACACCTCGGCGCCGGGTGAGCTCGCGATGGACGAGGGTCGCTGGGCCACCTTCATGGGCGGCGTGATGACCTACAACGCGCTGCACGCCAAGATGTTGGTGCAAGCCTTCGACTTCGGTCCCTTCCGGCAGGCGCTGGACTTCGGCGGGCTTTCCAGCGCCTTCAGCGTCGAGGCGATGCAGGTCAATCACGAGCTGCGGACGACTTTCCTCTTCGATCCGCGGTCTGTTGACTCGGTCACCGCGGCCCTGCGCGACGCCGGCCTGGACGAGCGCAGCACCGTCATCGGCGCCGCCACCCCGGATGCCCGGCCGGAGGGGTCGTTCGACCTGGTGATGCTCAACCACGTGGTGCACCGCTTCGACGCGGCCCAGAACGCCGAGCTGCTCCGGCGAGCGCGGGCGGCCGCGGCGCCGGGCGCGACGTTGCTGCTGCTGGACTTCTTCCTCGACGACGATCCGCAACAGCGCTCGATCGACGCGCTGCACGCCGGCGAGTACTTCGTCATCGACGGCACCGTGGTCTACCCCGAACACGAGGTGCGGGACTGGCTGACCGGTGCCGGCTGGTCGGTGCTGGACAAGCTCGCGTTGCCAGGCAGTCCCCGGGTCCTCGTGGCACAGGCCGTCTGAGGCCGCTGAGATGACCCTCGACCCGGCCGTCGTCCAGCTACTTTCGACAATGCCCGCAGCAGATCCCGGCGCGCCGATGCCGACCGCGGCCGAGCTGCGCGAGGCGTTTCAGGCGTCCTGGGTGATGCCGAGTGAGCTGCCGCCGGTCGGGTCCGTCACCGATCTTGCGGTGCCGGGGCCGGCGGGTGATATTCCGATCAGGGTGTACCTGCCCGCGACGGCAGATCCGTCGGGACCGCTGCCGGTCTTCTACTGGATCCACGGTGGCGGCTGGACGGTCGGCAGCCTGCAGGAGAACGAGCTGCCCTCGCGAGCGGTGTGCAACGCCGCGCAGGTCGCGGTGCTGGCGCTGGACTACCGGCTGGCCCCGGAACATCGCTACCCGGCGGCGGTCGAGGACTGCTACGCGGTGCTCGAATGGATCTACCAGCACGGCGGCGAACTCGGCCTCGATCCGCGCCGGCTGGCGGTCGGTGGCGAGAGCGCGGGCGGCAACCTGGCATCGGTGATCTCGATGCTGTCGCGGGATCGCGGTGGCCCAGCGATCGCCGCCCAGGTGGCGATCAGCCCGGTCTACGGGCATCCGAGCGACGGCTACGAGTCCTACCGGTTGTTCGCGCAGGGGTACGGCATGACCGCCGAGGTGATGTCGTTCTTCTTCGAACAGTACGTCGAAAGCAGCGCGAACCTCGACGACCCGTACCTGCTACCGCTGCGTAGCGCCGATCTCGCCGGCCTGCCCCGGGCCCTGGTGCTGACCGCCGAGTTCGACGTGCTGCGCGACGAGGGCGAGGAGTTCGCGCGGCGGTTGCAGGCAGCCGGGGTGCCGACCGAACTGGTCCGCTACGACGGGCAGATCCATGGTTTCTACGGCCTGTACACCTCGCTGCCGGCGTCAGCTCGCGGGCATGCCCAGGTAGCGGACTTCTTGCGACAGCTGTGGAGCAGCTAGCCTCAGGGCCGGCCAAGCCGTTGGAAGAACGAGTCCAGGTGGCGTAGCTGCATGGCCACGGTGGAGAAGTTCGGGCCCACCACGACCATCACGTTCGCGCCCGCGTTCATCAGCACGATCTCGTCGACCAGCTCGGAATCCGGCGTGCGGGTCAGGATGTCGCCGTCCTGCCTGCCTTGGCGCAGGTACTTGCGCAGGACTGCTCGCCAGGCCTTCAGGTGCTCGCGATATGCCTCGTACAGCTGGGGATGTGACAGCGAGGTTGCCCAGAACGCGAGCAGCACCCGGCCGGCGTTGGCCCGCTCCTGGTCGATCGGCAGCGTCTCGCGGCACAGCACCTGAAGGGCGGCCAGGCCCCGGCGATCACCGACCGCCTGCGCCACATGGTCATTCATGAAACCGAGCGCCCGCTGGTAGGTGGCCTCGATGATCACGTCCTTGCTGGGAAAGTAGTGTTTGAGCGCGCCGTTGGCGAAGCCCGCCGCCGCCGCGATCTCACGCATGGTGGCCGCGTCCAGACCGCCCTCGACTATCAGATTCCAGGTGACGTCGATTATCTCGCGTCGTCGCTGGTCGTAGTCGACTACCTTGGGCATCGGAGTTTCCCTTCGATCAGAGACAATTGGCCGCTGCGGCTTGCCTCTACAACTGAAGGATATCCGGCGGTCAGCTCTCGAACACGGTGGCACCGGCAAAAATCGTCTCGCGAATGCGAGTATCGGCCAGCGTATCCACGGCAACCTCGAACGGGTTGCGGTCCAGCACGATGAGATCGGCCGACAACCCGGGCCGCAGCGATCCGGTGACGTCGTCGATCCCCATTGCGCGCGCGCCGTTGCTGGTGAAGACCGCGATCGCCTCCTCGACGGTGATCGCCTGCTCGGCCCACAGCGTCCCGGTTCGAGCACCGGACGGGTCCATCCGGGTGACCAGGCCCTGAATGCCCTCCCAGGCATTGGGCGACTCGCTCACCGGCCAGTCCGAACCACCCGCGACCAGCGCGCCGCTGTCGAGCAGGCTCCGGTTCGGCTGCATCCGGGCCGCCCGGTCGGCCGGCAACACCTCGGCGATCGCCTCGGGAATCACGCCGGGAACCCAGATGAACGGTGAGATGTCGGCCGAGACGCCGAGCTCACCGAACCGCGCGATGTCGGCCGGCGCCACGAACTGCCCGTGCGCGACCTGGAACCGGGTGTCCCGGAAGCCCTCGCCGCGCAGCACCGCGACCGCGTCCAGCACCGCCCGTACCGAGGCGTCGCCGGTGCAGTGGATCTTGGCCGAGAAGCCGGCCGACGCGGCCGTCCTGAGCTGGTCGAGCAGGTCGGCGGCAGACATCGTCATGGCGCCGCAGAAGTGCGCGCCGTGTTGCGGATCAGGCTGGTAGGGCTGCAGAAACGCCGCCGTGTGGGCCGGCGGCACCCCGTCCAGGAAGATCTTGACGAAGTCGGTTCGATGGTGCGGTGAGCGGAAGTCGGCCGCCAGTTCCAGCAGCTGTGCCCCGATCGGCTGGAACCCGAAGATCTGGTCGTTGAGCAGCAGCGAGCTCACCACCCAGGCCGACAGCTGGCCGGCGTCGTCCAGCGATTTGAGTGATCGCATGATGTCCACCGAGACACCGGCATCCTGAAAGGCGGTGACGCCGTAGGAGTGCAGGATCTCGATCGCCCGGCTGGATGCTCGTACGTGCTGCTCCGGGGTGAGCGGGTCAGCCGCGCTGGCGACCTGCTCGACGATCAGCCCGGCCGCTTCGAGTAACAGCCCGCTGGGCTCGCCGGAAACCGGGTCGTGCACGATCTGGCCGCCGGCCGGGTCCGGCGTCGTGCGGTCGATCCCCGCGAGTTCCAGGGCCAGCCCGTTGACCCACCGGTTGTGCCTGCTGTCGTCGCTGAGCAGCACCGGATGCCCGGCCGAGGCGAGGTCCAGCTGATGGCGCGCCGAATCGTTGTGCAATTCGCCGATCAAAGCGGATGACCAGCTGCTACCGGTGACCCAGGCACCGGCCGGCAGCGTCGAGGCGTAGTCACGCACCGCATCGAGCAGCTCGGGCAAACCGGCACCGGCCGGCAGCGTCAACTCGAACAGCTCGGCCCGGCCGGCGAGGGCGTGATGGTTGTGCACGTCGACGAACCCCGGCTGCACGAACGAGCCGTGCAGGTCTCGCACCGTGGTGGCCGGCCCGCGGTAGCGCTCCAGCTCGCCGGCCCCGCCGACCGCGAGGATCCGGCCGTCGCGAACCGCGAGCTCACGCGCCCAGGGTCGATCGGCAGCCAGGGTGTACACCACGGCATGGGAGAGGATGAGGTCTGCGAACTGGTGCATGCGGGTCGGCTCCGTCAGGCTCAGCGAGCGGGATCGAACTGCTCGGGGTGCACGGTGCTGCTGAGCAGCCGGCCGTAGGCACCGAAGGTGAACTGCAGTGCCGCCTCACCGGTCGCGTCGAGGCCGTACAGCATCCCGTGCGAGCGCAGGTTGCGCACGTCCCGGTGGTCCGCGATCGTCACCGCGGCGCATGGGATCACCTTTTCGCGCCAGGTGAAAACGTAGATACCAGGACGCAGCTCATAGGTGCTGCACTCGTCGGTGTCGGCCAGCCCGCGCTCGGGACCGGCCAGGCACTGCCAGGTATACCAGTGCGGGCTGAGGTACAGGTGCTCGTAGGCGTGCGCGGTGCTGTACTCCCACAGCACCCGCCGCCCGATCAGGGACGAGGTCGGCGCGGGTTCGATACCGGCCGGAATGCCGGCATCGTCAATGATCGCGGTGCTGAACAGCTGCCGCAGCCGCGGTCGGCTACCGGCCTCGCCGAGTTGGCTGACGACGGTCAGCGCGCGCCCGGCGAAGGTGTCCAGGAACAGGCTGATGGAACCGGCGGTGCCCTCCACCAGCCGGCTGCCGCAGTCCAGCTGGACGTAGTAGAGGCCCTCGGCGACGTCGAATGCCTCGTAGCGATAGCTGGTTTCCGGGCCACCGGCCGGGCTGAGGAAGACCCGGTCGGGACCGCACCGGTACCCGGTAGCGCGCTGGTCGGCGTCCAGCAGGGTGAATTCGCGACCGAGCAGCTGGTCTGAGAACTCGGCTCGGTTGGCATCGAAGCCGGGCGCCAGGCCGTCCAGTGGCAACCAGCTTGCGGTGTCGGACAATTCGGTATCGGGACGTGTCATCGTTCAGGACCCCAATCCGTCGGCACCGACGCGTACTGCGCTCTCGTCCACGCCGGATTCGCGCACCGCGATCACGGTGCCATCCAGATCCAACACCGGAGTCGCTTCCTTGTACCAGGACTCGATGACCGCGTTGCCCCAGAAGTCCCGCCGCCGGTCGTCGTGCACGTCCCACCGGTAGGTCTCGTGACCGGGGTCGCCGGTGTAGTAGTCAGAGGTGTAGATCTCCACCCGGTGCCCGTCCGGGTCGCGCAGGTAGAGGTAGAAGGCGTTGGACACCCCGTGCCGGCCGGGTCCGCGCTCGATGTGGTGCTCGGCGCCCAGCGAGCCCAGGATGTCGGCAATCCGCAGCACCTGATGGGATTCGTGGGTGGCCATCCCCAGGTGATGCAGCCGCGGACCGGCCCCGCCGGTGAACGCCACGTCGTGCACGGTCTGCTTGCGATACATCCAGGCCGCGTACAGCTCGTGCTCGTCCTCGATCGTCTCCGAGCAACCGAACCCGAGCGATTCGTAGTGCCGGTAGGCCGCCGGGATGTCGGGGACGACGATGTTGAAGTGATCCAACCGGGCGATCTGCGCGCCCCGGTGCAGGTCATAGCGCTGGATCAACCGCTCGGCCTGCGCGATCTGGAAGTAGTACTCGACCGGGAAGCCGAGCGGATCGATGACCCGCACCGCGTCGCCCACCCCGGGGGTGCCCTGACCGGCCGGGATCCGGCGCACCGGACAGCCCAGCGCGGTGAAGAATCGCGCCGCCCGCTCGACGTCCTCGGCCGTCCGGACCCGGTAGCCGAGGTGGTCCAACGCGGCTATCGAGGCTTGGCGCAGCACCAGGTTGTGATGGGTGAGTTCGTCGGTGCCGCGCAGGCAGAGGATGCCGGGCTGCTCGGCCTGCACATGCAGGCCGAGGACCTCGACCCAGAACCAGCGCGCGCGTTCCAGATCGGTGACCGCCAGCTGGGCATAGCTTGCCCGGACCACATCCGGCGCCGCCGGCAGTACCGAGGCGGTCATGAGGCCACCTCGTCGCCGATGCCGAATCTCGGCACGTGTACCGAGCCGATGCTGACGTGCACGATGCGCGATTCGGTGTAGAAATCGATGCTGTGCCGGCCGCCTTCACGCCCGAGCCCGCTCGCCTTGACCCCGCCGAACGGCGTCCGCAGGTCCCGGACGTTGTGCGAGTTGATCCACAGCATGCCCGAGTCGATGCTCGCCGCCACCCGGTGGGCGCGGGTGAGGTCCGCGGTCCAGATGTAGGCGGCCAGGCCGTACCGGGTGGCGTTGGCCAGCTCGACCGCCTCCTCCTCGGTGTCGAACGGGGTCACGCAGAGGACCGGGCCGAAGATCTCTTCCTGAAAGATTCGCATCTCCGGGGTGACGTCGGAAAACACCGTGGCGGAAAGGAAGTTCCCGATCGGAAGATGAGCCGGCCGGTCACCGCCGACCAGTAGCCGGGCTCCTTCCTGCTGGCCGATCCGGACGTAGTCGAGGACCCGGTCGTAGTGCTCGGGGTGGATGAGCGCGCCGAGCTCGGTGCTGGCATCGGCCGGGCTGCCCACCCGGACGGCGGCGGCCCGCTGGGCCAGCCTGGTCAGCACCTGCTCATAGACGCCGCGCTGGACGAGCAGCCGGGAGCCGGCCGTGCACCGCTCGCCGTTCAGGCTGAAGATCTGGAAGATCGCGGAGTCCAGCGCGGCATCCAGGTCGGCGTCCTGGAAGATCACGCAGGGGCTCTTGCCGCCGAGTTCCATCGACAATCCCTTGAGATGGTCGGCAGAATTGCGTGCGATCAGCTGACCGGTGGTGGTCTCGCCGGTGAACGAGATCAGCGGCACGCCGGGGTGCTTGACCAGCGCGTCACCGGCCTGCTCGCCGATGCCGTGCACGACATTGAGCACCCCCGGTGGCAGGCCGGCCTCCTCGGCGATGTCGGGAAGCAGGCTGGCCGACAGCGGCGACCATTCCGCAGGTTTCAGCACCACGGTGCAGCCGGCGGCCAGCGCCGGGGCGAGCTTCCAGCTTTCCAGCATGAACGGGGTGTTCCACGGCGTGATCAACCCGGCCACCCCGACCGGCCGGCGGGTGACGTAGTTGACCTGCTGGCCGGGCACCCCGAAGGCGTCCTCGTTGAGCCCGACGATGACGTCGGCGAAGAACCGGAAGTTCTCCGCCGCCCGCCGTGCCTGACCATGCGCCTGGGTGATCGGCAGGCCGGTGTCGAAGGCCTCGAGCTCGGCGAGCCGATCGTCGCGGGCCTCGATGGCGTCCGCGAACCGCATCAGCATGCTTGCCCGGGCTCGCGCGGTCAGCCGGGACCAGGGCCCGTGAAAGGCCCGCTCGGCGGCGGCCACGGCCTGCCCGATGTCACTCGCCTGGCCGGCCGCGCCGGTGCAGTAGACCTCGTTGGTAGCCGGGCTGAGTACCTCGAAGGTCTCGCCGCCGGCACTCGGCACCCGCTGGCCGTCGATGTAGTGGGTGATCAGGCTGGGCAGCTGGGCCGGCCGACCGGAGGCGGTCGCTGGTTCGGTGGTGGTGGTCATGCGGTTACCTCGGTGTCAGAAATGGAAACGGGCGAGAGCAGCTCAGGAGCCTGAGCGATGAGCTTTCTCGCGCGGGCAATGCCGGATTCGGTCAGCGGCAACAGCGGCGGCCGGACGTAGCCCGAGCTGATCAGGCCCCGGTCGGCGAGCAGCCATTTGGCCGGTGCCGGATTGGTCTCGATGAACAGCAGATCGACCAGCGGGTGCAGCCGGTAGTGCAGGTCCAGCGCCGCCTGCTGATCGCCGGCGACCCAGAGCTCGTACATGTCCGCGACCGCCCGGGGCGCGATATTGGCCAGTGCGCTGATGAAGCCGCGACCGCCGAGTGCCAGCAGGGGCAGGCAGAGCAGTTCGATCCCCGACCACATCAGGAAGTCCTGCCCGCAGGCGGCGAGCACTCGGGAGAAATGCTCGAAGTCCTTGGTGGTCTCCTTGATGCCGACGATGTTGTCGTGATCGCGCCGCAGCCGGAACACCGTCTCCGGCGCGATGTCCACGGCGGTCCGGGACGGCACGTTGTAGATCACGATCGGCAGCTGCGGGAACTCCCGGGCCACCGTGGCGTACCAGGCGTAGAGCGCGTCCTGGGTCGGCCGCGCGTAATAGGGCGTGATTATCAGGGCAAGGTCTGCGCCCAGCTCCTCGGCCCGAGCGGTCAGCTCCAGGGTCTCGTCGAGTTTGGTCGAGCCGGTGCCGGGCAGGAACGGCACCCGATCGGCCACCGCATCGGCCACCACCGCCATCGCCGCGGCGCGTTCGGCCACCGACTGGGAGCTCGGCTCGCCGGTGGACCCGCCGAAGGAGATCCCGTGCGAGCCACTGGCCAGCTGCCAGTGAACCAGTGCGCGCAGGCTGTCGTGATCCGGTTCGCCGTTGCTGGTAAACGGTGTCACGACCGGGGCGATGGAGCCGCGGATCGCACCGGGGTCGTTGCGGAATCTCAAGGTGTGCTCGCTTTCTCGATATCGGTGTCGGTGGCTTCCCGGTACTGCGCGCGGGCGGCGGCGTCCATCGGATACCAGCCGTCCACGCTGGCGCCGGCGCGAATCTTGCTCAGGATGAAAGCCTCTTGGCGTTCCTGCTCGAGCGACAGCCGGGCGATCTCGTCCACCAGGTCGGGCGGGATCACGATCACCCCGTCCCCGTCGCCGACCAGCACGTCGCCTGGATTCACCAGCGTGCCACCACAGCTCACCGGCAGGTCGATGTCCATCGGGACGTGCCGGCGACCGAGCACCGAGGCATGCGATCCTCCGTAGAAGATGGGGATATCCAGCTCGCGGACGGCCTCGGTGTCGCGCAGGCCGCCATCGGTGACGATGCCGGCCGCGCCGCGCAGCTGGGCGCGCAGCGCGAGGATGTCACCGATGGTCCCGGCACCCAACTCGCCACGGCAGTCGATGACCAGCACGTCGCCCGGGCTGAGGCTCTCCACCGCTCGCTTCTGGGCGTTCATCCCGTTGCCGATCCGAGCGAAGACATCCTCGCGCAGCGGCAGGTAGCGCAACGTCCGGGCCCGGCCGAGCAGCCGCCGGCTCGGATCACCGGGCCGCACGCCGGCGATGAAGGTCTCGTTCAGGCCGGCCTTGCGCAGCTGCGAGGAGATCGTCGCGGTGGACACCCGCAGCAGGGCCGCCGCGGTGGTCTCGCTCAGCCCGTCCGGACGCCGGGGCGAGCCGGTCGCCGGAACCCCCGCGAGTTGCGGAAGGTCCGCCGCCCGGCTGCCGGCGATCTGACGCTCGATGTCGGTCACCACCGGCGCGGCGCCGGGACCGGTCAGCGACGGGCCGGCGACCACGGTGTTGCGCAGCCGGCCGGTCTCGCCGAGTTCGACCTCGACGACGTCGCCGGGGGAGAGGATCCCGGACCCGGTGGGGGTGCCGGTCAGGATGATGTCACCGGGCTCCAAGGTGATGGTCCGGCTGAGGTCGGCGACCAGGTAGTCGAAGCCGAAGATCAGGTCGGTCGGGTCGGCGTCCTGCACCAGCCGGCCATTCACCCAGGTTCGCAGCCGCAGGCTGGCCGGGTCGGTGCTCCGCGCGTCCAGCAGCACCGGACCGATCGGGGTGTAGCCGTCGCCACCCTTGGACCGCAGGTTCGAGCCGCGATCGACGCCGCGCAGGTCGTGCAGGCCGACATCGTTGGCCGCCGCGTAACCGGCTACGTAGCGCAGTGCATCGTGCCTGCTGACCGAGCGGGCGCGGGTGCCGATCACCAGGGCGATCTCGCCCTCGAAGGTCAGCAGCTCGCAGCCGGCCGGCCGCACGATGTCCTCGCCGGTGGAGGCCAGCGACGAGGGCGGCTTGAGGAAATAGGACGGCACCTCGGGTACCCGGCCACGCTCGGCGGCGCGGCTGCCGAAGTTCAGGTGTACCGCGATGATCTTGGACGGCGAGAGACCTAGCGAGTGCGACACTCGACCACCATATATTTCTTCATATATGATTTCAAGAGCGCGTTGCCGTCGTCTCACCGGTCGGTTGGCCAGCAAGCGCGGGCCGCACCACCACCCGGTAGGTGAGGGTTGCCGCGCAGGCCAGCACGCACATCAGGCCGGCCATCGGCTCGATCGAGCGGTGACCACCAAGCCCCGACAGCGGCGACAGCAGGGCTCCCACCAGCAGCTGGGCAGCGCCGAGTTGAGCGGAGGCGGAGCCGGCGGCAGCGGCGAACGGTGCCATCGCCAGGGCGGTGGCATTCGGCGACACCACGCCGATGGTGGAGACGGCCACGCAGAGCGGAACCATCAGCAGCACCAGCTGCGGCCGGCCGGCCAGTCCGGTCGCGACCAGCGCGCCGGTGCCGGCCACCTGAAGCCAGAGCGCGACACGCAGCAGTGGACCCGGACCGATCCGGCGCACCAGCAGCCTGCTGACCTGGCCGCCGGCGACGATCCCCAGCGCGTTGACGGCAAACAGCGCGCTGAAGGCCTGCGGGCTCAGCCCGTACAGCTGTTCGATCACGAACGGCGAGGCGGCGATGTAGGTGAACAGCGCAGCCTGGCTCAGCCCCAGCGTCATCGCGTAACCGACGAAGGCACGCTCGCGGCCGAGTGCACCGAGCGCGCGCAGGTGCAACCGCAACCCGGCGGGCCGGCGCAGCGCCGGCGGCCGGGTTTCCGGCAGGCTCGCCGCGGCCAGCAGCAGCAGGGC
>JALYVK010000092.1 GCA_030853265.1 Actinomycetota bacterium | reverse complement strand
TCGGTCAGCAGCCGGCGGGCGAGTGCCGGGACGGCCGCCTGCACCGAGATCGCGTGCGCGTGGCCGGCGTACACCCCGCCGAGCAGCGGGTCCACCAGCCGCTCGACCACCTCTTCGCCGAACCGCGCCGCGACCAGGTCACCGACCGAGATGTCGCCGGCCAGCGGCGGGTACGGGCCGCCGTCAGGTTCGGCCGCGATCCGAGCGATGGTCTGCTCGCTGAGCACCTCGGCCGACCGCAGCGCGTCGAGGTCGGTCGGCACCCCCATCAGCGTCCTGGCCGGCAGCGGCCGGTTGGTACCCCGGTTCCGCAGCAGCGCCGAGCTGGTGAGCGGGTGGATCAGCTCGCCGTCCAGGCCGGCCGCCGACGCCGCCGCCAGTCCCTCTGGCCGGCGGGCCAGCATCGCCTCGGCGCCGACATCCACCCAGGCACCGGCCACCTGCACCCGGCGCAGCTTGCCGCCGACCTGGCCGGCCGCTTCGAGCAGCAGTACCTCGGCGTCCGGCCGTGCCCCGGCCAGCCGCTCAGCGGCGGCCAGGCCGGCGATCCCGCCGCCTACCACCACGATCCGCATTACAGCGAGTGGACGAGTTCGACGATCCGGCTGAGCACGTCCGGATCGGTCTCGGGTGGGACGCCGTGCCCGAGGTTGAAGATGTGCCCGGGCGCCCGCCGGCCCTCCTCGACGATCCGGCGAACCGCCGCCTCGATGACCGGCCAGTCGGCCAGCAACAGCGCCGGGTCGAGGTTGCCCTGCACCGGGGTCCGACCGCCGATCCGGGCCGCGGCCACGTCCAGCGGGGTACGCCAGTCGACCCCGACCACCGACGCGCCGGCGCTGCGCATCAGGTCGAGCAGCTCACCGGTGCCCACCCCGAAATGGATCCTGGGGACCTCGAACTCGACCAGCTCGGCGAAGACCGCCCGCGAGTGCGGCAGCACGAACTCGGCGTAGTCGGCCGCCGACAGGCCGCCGGCCCACGAGTCGAACAGCTGCACCGCTGACGCGCCGGCCTCCAGCTGGACCCGCAGGAAGCTGGCTGAGATGCCGGCCAGCCGGCCGAGCAGGCCGTGCCAGAGGTCCGGCCGCGAGTGCATCAGCGCCTTCGTCCGGGCGTGGTCCTTGGACGGGCCGCCCTCGATCAGGTAGCTCGCCAGGGTGTACGGCGCCCCGGCGAAACCGATCAGCGGCGTGTTGCCCAGCTCGGCCACCAGCAGCCGGACCGACTCGGCGATGTCGGGCACCTGGTCGGCGTCCAGCGGGCGGACCCGGGCCAGGTCGGATTCGGCCCGGATCGGCTCGGCGACCACCGGTCCGGTACCGGCGACGATCTCGATCTCCAGGCCGACGGCCACCAGCGGCACCACGATGTCGGAGAACAGGATCGCCGCGTCCACACCGTGCCGGCGGACCGGCTGCAGGGTGATCTCGGTGACCAGTTCCGGCGTCCGGCAGGACTCGAGCATGGACGTACCGGCCCGCAGCTGCCGGTATTCGGGCAGTGAACGGCCGGCCTGGCGCATGAACCAGACGGGCGGGTATCGGACGGGATCGCCGGCCGCGGCTTGCAGCAGCAACGGCCGGGTGGCGGAGTCGGGGCTATCGATCGCAGTCATCGCCATTTATCGTCGCACGCCGGCCATCGGCCGCTACCCGGCGCGCCTTCCGCCGCCCGAGCAGCCACCATGCGAAGTTCTTAGGCGCATACTGGCATTCGGAAGGGACCTGCACCCACATGTTGCCCGATCCCGGCATCACTACGGACGACCGGCCCGCGCTCGATGGCGGCCCGGACGCCGACGCGGTGCCGAGTAGCGCCCCAGAGGCCTTCCGCACTGCCGTCAGCAGCCTGCTCACCACCACGGTGCGACGCGAGGCCCGGGTCGAACGGATCCGGCCACCGCAGCGGCTGGCGCCCTGGTCGTTCGCGGTGGCGATCGACATCGGCACCGTGTCCAACCCGGACTGCGCCACCGGCCGACTGGTGGTGCTGTATGACCCGGACGGCGCCGAGGCCTGGGACGGCGAGCTGCGGCTGGTCGGTTACGCGCAGGCCGACCTGGCCGCCGACATGGCCGGCGATCCGCTGCTGCCCGCGGTCGGCTGGAGCTGGCTGACCGAATCCCTCGAGCACCGGGCGGCCGCGCACACCGCGGTCGGCGGCACGGTCACCCAGACCACCTCGACCCGGTTCGGCGACGTGCACGGCCCGTCCAGCAACACCCAGCTCGAACTGCGCGGCTCCTGGACCGCGACCGACAACGACCTGTCCGCTCACCTGCGTGCCTTTGTGGACCTGCTGTGTACCGCCGCCGGCCTACCCCCGGAAGGCGTGGCCGTTCTCGGTGAACGCTGACCTACCTACCGGCACGAGCCAGCCTGAGGCCGCACCGGCCGACAGCCAGCCAGCGGTGGAACAGCTGCGCAGCCCGCGCGAGGGCACTCCGGAGCCGCTGCGTACCCAGCGACAACTGGCCGAAGCGGCCGCCGCGCTGGCGGCCGGCTCCGGGCCGGTGGCCATCGATGCCGAGCGCGCGTCGGGCTACCGCTACAGCCAGCGGGCCTACCTGGTGCAGCTGCGCCGAGCCGGCGCCGGCACCTTCCTGATCGACCCGATCGAGCTGCCCGATCTGAGTTCCATCGACCTGGCGCTGGCCGAGGCCGAGTGGATCCTGCATGCCGCCACCCAGGACCTGCCCTGCCTGGCCGAGCTGGGGATGCGGCCGCGGCGGCTGTTCGACACCGAGCTGGTCGGCCGGCTGCTCGGCTCGGAGCGGGTCGCGCTGGGCACCATGCTCGAGCAGTACCTCGGTATCTCGCTGGAGAAAGGCCATTCCGCCTCGGACTGGTCGACCCGGCCGCTGCCGCACGACTGGCTGGTCTATGCCGCGCTGGACGTCGAGCTGCTGATCGAGCTGCGCGCGGTGTTGCTCACCGAGCTGGAACGCAGCGGCAAGCTGGCGTGGGCCGAGCAGGAGAGCGAGGCGATCCTGAACGCGCCGCCCACCCCGCCGCGCACCGACCCGTGGCGGCGCACCTCGGGTATCCACGGCCTGCGCAGCCGGCGCCAGCTGGCCATGGTTCGCTCGCTGTGGCAGGCCCGCGACCGGCTGGCCGCCAAGCGGGACGTGGCGCCGGGCCGGACGCTGCCCGATGCCGCCATCATCGCCGCGGTCAAGGCCAGCCCGCAGCGCGAGGCGGACCTGGCTGCCCTGGACATCTTCCACGGCCCGCGCCAGCGCAAGCTGTCCGATTACTGGTTCCAGGCGCTGGCCGAGGGCCGGGAGGCCGCCGAGGACGAGCTCCCGATGCTGTCGCAGGTCAGCAACGATCCGGACGCGATGCCGGCCCAGTCCCGGTGGCGGGACAAGGACCCGGCAGCGGCGGTCCGGCTGGCCGCCTGCAAGGACGTGGTGGCGGCGGTCGCCGAGAAGTATCAGGTGGTGAGCCAGAACCTGCTCGCCGGCGAGGTGATCCGCCGGTTGGCCTGGCGTTCGGTCAGCCCGCTGACCGGCGACGCGGTGGCCGCCCGGCTGCTCGAACTCGGCGCCCGGCAGTGGCAGAGCGAGTTGCTGGCCACCGATCTCGCCACGGCGCTGGCCACCAAGCCGGCCGCCGCCGAGCCAGTTACCACCGAGCTACCCACCGCCGACTGAGCTCTCGAACCGCATTTCGCGGCCCGAGTTTCCACGACATGCCGCTGCGGCTGGAAACTCGGGCCGCGAAATGCAGCAAGCAGGCCGTAGGGCATCTCACACCCGCCCCGCAGCGGTTGCCCTAGAGTCCGGCTAGAGTTAAGTTACTCGCCGGTAACCCGGTCCGCGGTGATCGGGTTTCGCACGCACTTACAGGAGATCGTCGTGACTTCACGCTCACCCGCCGACCACCCGCAGCGGCCGGCCCGTCCCGTCCGCGAGGTCGTCTTCGTCGACGGTGCCCGGACCCCGTTCGGCAAGGCCGGCAAGGGGATGTACGCCGAGACCCGGGCCGATGACCTGATCGTCGCGGTGATCCGCGAACTCGTCCGCCGACATCCCGAACTGCCGCCGGAGCGGATCGACGAGGTCGCCATCGCCGCCGCCACCCAGATCGGTGACCAGGGCCTGACCATCGGCCGGGTCGCCTCGTTGCTGGCCGGCCTGCCCAAGTCCGTTCCTGGCTATGCCATCGACCGGATGTGTGCCGGTGGGATGACCGCGGTGACCTCGATCGCGGGCTCGATCGCCTTCGGTGCCTACGACGTCGCGATCGCCGGCGGGGTGGAGCACATGGGCCGGCACCCGATGGGCGAGGGCGCGGACCCCAACCCACGTTTCCTGGCCGACAAGCTGGTGGACCTGGACGCCCTGTCGATGGGTTCGACCGCGGAGAACCTGCACGACCGGTTCCCGGCGATCACCCGGCAGCGGGCCGACCGGTACGCGCTGCGCAGCCAGGAGAAGGTCGCCAAGGCCTACGCCGAGGGCAAGATCCAGCCGGACCTGGTGCCGGTCGCGACCCGGTCCGCCTCGCTCGGCTGGGGCTACGCCAGCAAGGACGAGCCGCCCCGGCCAGGCACCACGCTGGACGACCTGGCCGGCCTGAAAACCCCGTTCCGGCCGCACGGCCGGGTCACCGCGGGCAACGCGGCCGGCCTAAACGACGGCGCCACCGGTTGCATCCTGGCCTCGGCCGAGGCTGCCGCCGAACTGGACCTGCCGGTGAAGATGCGCCTGGTCGGCTACGGCTTCGCCGGCGTCGATCCGGCAGTGATGGGGGTCGGTCCGATCCCGTCCACCGAGCGCGCCTTCCGCAGCACCGGCCTCGGCATCGAGGACATCGGGCTGTTCGAACTCAACGAGGCTTTTGCCGTACAGGTACTGGCCTTTCTCGATCACTACGGTATCGATGATGACGATCCCCGGGTCAACCCCTACGGCGGCGCGATCGCGCTGGGCCACCCATTGGCCGCCTCCGGCGTCCGGCTGATGACGCAGCTGGCCCGCCAGTTCGGCGAGCACCCCGAGGTGCGTTACGGCCTCACCGCGATGTGCGTCGGGCTCGGCCAGGGCGGCACCGTGATCTGGGAGAACCCCAATTACAGCGAAGGACAGAACTGACCATGACCGCACCTGACTTCGCCGACGAGGTCGTCACTCACTCGCTGGTCCGTTACCTCGAAGTGCCGGCCGTACCGGGCGAGATTGCCCTGATAACCCTGGACAATGGCCACGATCACAGCCGTCCGTCCACCTTCGGGCCGGCTGGCCTGCAGTCGTTGGCCAACGCCTTGGACGCGATCGAGGCCCGCAGTCCGAAGGTCGCCGCGGTGGCGGTCACCGGCAAGCCGTTCATCTTCGCGGTCGGCGCCGACATCTCCGGGATCGGGCTGATCGACGATCGCGAGCAGGCACTGGCGATCGCCCGGGCCGGCCATCAGATCTTCGGCCGGATCAAGGACCTGGACGTACCCACCTTCGCTTTCGTCAACGGTGCGGTGCTGGGCGGTGGCCTCGAGCTCGCGCTGCACTGCGACTACCGGACGCTGTCCGCCTCGGCCGCCGCGATCGCGTTTCCCGAATGTTTCCTTGGCTTGGTGCCCGGCTGGGGTGGTACCCAGCTGCTGCCGAACCTGATCGGCCCGAAGAACGCGATCAAGGTCATCATCGAGAACGCCCTGAACCAGAACAAGATGCTCAAGCCCGCGCAGGCACATCAGCTCGGCATCGTCGACGAGCTGCTGGACTCGGCCGACTTCCTCGCCGAATCGCTGCGCTGGATGGCGAAGGTACTGGACGGTTCCACCCCGATCGACCGCCCGGTTCCCGACCGCGGCCAGGCCTGGGACGATGCGGTGGCGGCCGGTCGGGCCTTCGCCGATGCCCGGTTGCACGGTGGCGCCCCGGCGCCGTACCGCGCGCTGGATCTCATCGCGCTGGCCAAGACCGCTGATTTCACAACGGGAACGGCCGCCGAGAACGATGCGCTGGCCGACCTGATCATGAGTGCGGAGCTGCGCAGCGGCCTGTATGCCTTCGACCTGGTCAACAAGCGCGCCAAGCGGCCGGCCGGCGCTCCGGACAAGTCGCTGGCCCGCAAGATCACCAAGGTCGGCGTGGTCGGCGCCGGGCTGATGGCCAGCCAGCTCGCGCTGCTGTTCGCCCGCCGGCTCGAGGTGCCGGTGGTGCTCACCGACCTCGACCAGGAACGCCTCGACAAGGGTGTGGCCTACGTCCACAACGATGTCGACCAGCAGTTGGCCAAGGGCCGGCTGAGCCCGGACAAGGCCAACCGGCTCAAGGCCCTGGTCAGCGGCTCGCTGACCAAGGATGCCTTCGCCGACGCCGATTTCGTGATCGAGGCGGTGTTCGAGGAGCTGTCGATCAAGAAGTCGGTGTTCGCCGAGCTGGAGCACTTCATCAGCCCCGAGGCGATCCTGGCCACCAACACCTCGTCGCTGTCGATCACCGAGATCGCGGCGGACCTGCAGCACCCGGAGCGGGTGGTGGGCTTCCACTTCTTCAACCCGGTCGCGGTGCTGCCGCTGCTCGAGATCGTCCGGGGCGAGCGTACCGACGACGCCACCCTGGCCACCGCCTTCGCGGCGTCGAAGGCCCTGAAGAAGTCCTCGGTGTTGGTGCGGGACGCGCCGGCCTTCGTGGTCAACCGGCTGCTCACCCGATTCCTCGGCGAGGTCACCGCGGCGGTGGACGAGGGCACCCCGATCGAGGTCGCCGACCGCGCGCTGGCCCCGCTCGGGCTGCCGATGTCACCGTTCATCCTGCTGGCCCTGGTGGGTCCGGCGGTGGCGCTGCACGTGGCCGAGACCATGCACGGGGTGTTCCCGGATCGCTATGGCGTGTCGGAGAACCTGCGCCGGCTGGTCGAGGCCAAGAAGCCCGGCATCTACAGCTGGGACACCGGCAGTCAGCAGATCGACCCCGAGATCGCCGAGCTCTTCCAGGCCGGGGACTCCCCCTCGACCGAGGACGAGGTCCGTGAGCGGGCACTGGCCGCGCTGGCTGAGGAGATCGGCCTGATGCTGGACGCGGGGGTGGTGGCCGAACCGCAGGACATCGACCTGTGCATGCTGCTCGGCGCCGGTTGGCCCTTCCATCTGGGCGGTGTCACCCCGTACCTGGACCGCCAGGGCGTCTCCGAGCGGGTGCTGGGCCACCGGTTCCTGGCGCCCGGCGTCGCGAGCGTCCCTGCCTAGTGGCTCCGTCCCACGCCGATCTTCATACTTGTCGGGTGCTATAACCACCGATAAGCATGAAGATCGCGCGGCCAGGGAGTGCGACTAGGGAGTGATGTCGCTCCACGGGTCGTGATCGGTGTAGGTGCTGGTGACCGTGCCGGCGCCACCGGACCAGGCGAAGTCACACTCGATGTAGGCGTTGTAGTAGTCGCCACCGGTCTGCCAACAGCCGCCAGAGGTGAACTGCAACGAGCCGGACGCCGACGCGCTCGGGGCCGTGCACAGGATGGTCGCGGCGACGGCACCTGCAGCGAGCGCGGAGAGTCGGATCCGAGTGATTTTCATGGGGCAACGGTGAGGTAACGCACAGTTTGCTGTCTATGGCCGGAACGTCTGTTGATCTCGCCGCTAACCCAACCGACGATGATGCTTTCGATCGCCCAGGCGACCGAACAACCACAAGATCGCGTAGGACGCGCCTCAGGACGGCGGCTCAGTGGACGGCGGCTCAGTGGACGGCGGCTCAGTGGACGGCGGCTCAGTGGACGGCGGCTCCGCGCGACTCAGCCAGGGTTACGGGACGGCGGCGAACGCCCGGACGTCGCTCAGCCCGAGATCCAGCAGCGAGGACTCGGCACCACCCGGCTTGTAGCCGATCACGGTGCCGTCGGTGCCGAGGGCGACCACCATGCTGTTCCACCACAGCGGGGCCAGCGGCGCCGGGACCGGGTAGCCGTCCGGTGCCAGCACCGGCACGCTGGGCGTCGTGCTGGGTGAGACGCTGGTCGAGCTGGAACCACTCGGGCGGATCACGCTGCCGGTCCCGGTGGGTGTCGCGGTCGGTTTGACCGGCGGCGCCGCCAGCACCAGCACCTGAACCTGGTCGGTGCCCAGGTTCCGCAACTCGGCCACCACCAGGCGCCGCCGCGAACCGACCTGGGCATAGACGGCAAATGCCGAACCGTCGGCGCTGAAGGCCGCCGGCCCGGTCACCAGCAGCATGCCGCGGGTCGGCAGGAACCAGCGGACGCCGGCCACCGTGGTCGGCCGCGGGGTCGGTGACGCGCTGTCGGAGCCACTCTCCGACGGCCCGCTGGTGCTGACCCGGGGGCTCGCGGTGCTGGTCGCGGTCGAGGTCACGTAGTTCAGCGGCATCACCCCGAACCGGCGGACCGCCACGTCCCAGATCAGCAGGTCCTCGCCGTTGGCGGCCAGCGGATGCACCGGGCCGAGGTCACGCTCGGTGTCATCGGGCCGGATCAGGATGGCCGAGGCCGACAGCGACTCCAGCTCGACGCCGGCGTCGAAGACCCGGTTCACCGGCTGCCAGACCACTAGGCCGACCGAGGTGTCGGTGGCCACCCTGGTGCCCGGCGGCAGGTCCCGGGGTACGCCGATGGAATTGCCGGCAGCGTCGTAGCGGCGGACGGCGAAGTCCCGCAGATCGACCTGGCCGGTCGGTGGCTTGCTCTCCGACGAGCTCACCGATCCGGTGCTCGCGGTTGCCGAGGGCGCCGGATCGGCCAGCGCTCCGGGATCCACCAGCGCGGTCTCGACGATCACCGCGGCCGCGCCGGTAGCCGCCGGCACCACCGCGTCGGCCAGCCCCAGATCGTGCACCGCCAGGTCGGCGGCAACCGAGTACGCGTGCTGCCGGCCGTCCGTCGCCGCCAGCACCACGCTCAGTCCGCGACCGGTGACGATCGAGCTAGGCATCGCACCGGCCGGTAACGCGATCGTGCGGACCAGCCGTTGCTGACGCAGCTCGACCCGGTTACCGCTCAGATACAGCAGCGGTGGCACGCTGCCGGCCGCACTGGCCGTCCCGCTCACCCCGACCGAGGTGCCGCTGGGACGCGAGGACGGCTGCGGCTCGCCGTGCGCGATCAGCAGCACCGCCAGCACGAACAGCACCAGGACGCCGAAACCCGGGTGGGCGGTCCACGGTGGCAGTCGGATACGCAGTCGGGTCATCTTCTCGGACGGGCTGCTAGCTGATCAGCGAGGCGGCCTGGGTGACGGTCGCCGGCAGCGAGATGGCTACCCGCAATCCACCAGCCGGCTGGGCGCTCGCGTCGATGGAACCGTGATGGGCATCCACGATGGCCCGGACGATGGACAAGCCCAGGCCAGCACCGCGCTGACCGGTACGGGCCCGGCCACCGCGGCGGAAGGCGTCGAAGAGACCCTCGACCTCATCCGGACGAACCGGGACACCGGAGTTCAGCACGATGATCTTCGAGATCCGCATCGGGCCGACGCCCTCACTCTCGGTCTCGATCTTCACCCAGCCGCCGGGGACGTTGTAGCGCACCGCGTTCTCGACCAGGTTGCCGATCACCCGTTCCAGCAACCGGGGATCGCCGGTGGTACGGACCGGCTCACCCTCGGCGGTGATGGTGATGCCCCGGGTCGCGGCCTCGGCCTGTGCCGCGGCCACCGCGTTCGGGATCAGCTCGTTCAGGGTCACCGGTTCGGACAGTTCCAGGGCTTGCCCCTCGCGGCCCTGCAACCGGGCCAGCGCCAGCAGCGCGTCGACCAGCCGCTGGGCGCGGTTGGTGGCATCGCGCACCACCTCGCCCATCCGGCGCAGCTCGTCGGCGGCGGCATGCGGGTCCGAGAGGGTCACGTCCAGCTCGGTCTGGATCACCGCCAGCGGAGTCCGCAGCTCGTGGCTGGCGTTGGCGACGAACCGTTTCTGGCTGCCGAAGGCGGCATCGAGCCGGCCGAGCATCTCATCGAAGGTGTCGGCCAGCTCGCGTAGCTCGTCGTCCGGGCCGCCGAGTCCGATCCGCTCGCTGAGCGTCTTGGTCGACAGCTGCCGGGCGGTGGCGGTGATCCGGGCGACCGGCCGCAGCGCCTGCCTGGCCAGCAGGTACCCGCCGATCGAACCGATCAGCACGATCACCCCGAAGTAGAGCAACCCGTTGTTGAGCAGGTAGTGCAGCGCGTCGGCGCGCATCACGGTGCGGGCCTGGGACGGGTTCCAGGTGTTACGTACCCCGGTGGTGTTGTCGATGATCGTGACATCACCGGGGTTGGTCGGCAGCGCGATCTGGGTGAGCGCCCGGTCCAGCAGGATGTAGGACGTCGCCAGCAGTGCAGCACCGATAAGCAGGACCAGGGCCCCGTACAACAGGGCCATCCGGATCCGCAGCGTCGGCTGCACC
Source organism: Actinomycetota bacterium (assembly GCA_030853265.1). Classification (GTDB taxonomy): domain Bacteria; phylum Actinomycetota; class Actinomycetes; order Mycobacteriales; family Jatrophihabitantaceae; genus Jatrophihabitans_A. Next base: position 3,161 of record JALYVK010000092.1, on the reverse strand, counting down.
AGTCTCACTGGTCGGTCGAACTCCCCCCAGGCTCATCGTCCTCGTCGGACGGAGTAACCAGCGTCGGGTCGACCCGGTATCCCGAACCCACCACCGTTTCGATGATCGCCGGTTCGCCGAGCTTGCGGCGCAAGGTCATCATCGTCACCCGGACAGTGGTTGTGAATGGATCCGCGTGTTCGTCCCACACCCGGTCCAACAGTTCCTCACTGGAGACAACGACGCCGGCCGCCGACAGCAACGTCTCGAGCACTCCGAATTCCTTGCGGGTCAGGTCGACATTGCGGCCGGCCCGGGTCACCGTCCGCTTGGACGGGTCCAGGATCAGGTCGCCGGCCTGCAGCACCGGTGGCGCGGCGGGAGTCGCCCGCCTGCCGAGCGCACGCACCCGGGCCACCAGCTCGGCGAAGGCGAACGGCTTGGCCAGGTAGTCATCGGCGCCCAGGGCCAGGCCCTCGACCTTGTCCTCGATGGCGGCGCTGGCCGTCAGCATGATGACCCGGGTCAATACCCCTTCATCCGTCAGCGAACGGCAGATCTCGTCGCCGCTCTTGCCCGGCAGGTCCCGGTCCAGCACCACCACGTCATAGCGGGTGGTGGTCGCCTTGCCGAAGCCCTCGTCCCCGTCGTAGGCGACGTCGACCGCCATACCTTCGCGCCGCAGCCCGCGCGCTACCGCGTCGGCAAGCTGAGTTTCGTCTTCCACTACCAGTACTCGCACGCTGTTTCCGCCTTCGTAGAGACCTCGACCTGGTCTGGGTCCGAGGTGGTCGGCAACACACTCTCACGACGCGCTAGGTCGCGATGTACAACTGACGTCAATCTCGCCGGTCATCGGCCTCAGCCGACAATTCCGACGCCCCCGACAAGACACCTCCGTTGCCCGCCCCGTCGCCTCGGCCGAGTATGCCTGCGGCGAACTCGATGATCCGCCGGGAAATACCCTGCGGCGTGAGTCCGATCTCGGCGCGTATCTCGGCCACGCTGCCGTGATCGAGAAACGCCACCGGAATACCGATCTCGCGAGTATGAACGCTCAAACCACTTTCGCGCAGGAATTGTGCGAACCGAGATCCGGCGCCGTTGACCACCACTCCGTCCTCGACGGTGACGACCATCCCGGCCGAGCCGGCCAGCGACACCAGAGCCGGCGGGATCGGGCTCACCCAGCGTGGATCGATCACTCGCACTGTGTAACCGGCCTCGCCGATCCGGGCCGCCGCGCTCAGCGCGTCGGAGGCCATCGCGCCGACCGAGATGAGCAGGACGTCCACCGGTCCGGCGTCCGGTTCGACCAGTACGTCCACCCCGTCGACCGAGCGCACCGCCGGGATCGCCGCACCGAGCGGGGTCTTCGGATAGCGCAGCACGGACGGAGCGTCGGACACCGCCAGACAGCCGGCCAGGGCCGAGCGCAGGGTCGGCTCGTCGCGCGGGACGGCCAGGTGCAGGCCGGGCACGATGCCGAGCAGCGCCAGATCCCACATGCCGTGGTGGCTGGCACCGTCCTCGCCGGTCACGCCGGCCCGGTCCAGCACCAGGGTCACCCCGGCCTTGTGCAGCGCGACATCCATCAGCAACTGGTCGAAGGCCCGGTTGAGGAAGGTGGCGTACAGCGCGATCACCGGATGCAGGCCGGCCGCGGCCATCCCGGCCGCCGAGGTCAGCGCGTGCTGCTCGGCGATGCCGACATCGAAGCAGCGCTCCGGATAGGCCGCGGCGAAGGGGCCGAAGCCGACCGGGTTCAGCATCGCCGCGGTGATCGCCACCACGTCGTCGCGCTCGGCGCCGACCCGCACCATCTCTTCGGCGAACACCTTCGACCAGCTCGACCCGCCCTTGCTCAGCGCCAGGCCGGTCTTCGGGTCGAAGGCGCCGCCGCCATGCATGTGGTCGTCCTGGTGGTTCTCCGCCGGGGCATAGCCGTACCCCTTGCGGGTCACGCAGTGCACCAGCACCGGGCCGCCGAACTGACGGGCCAGGCCATAGGCCTGTTCCAGCGCGGCGATGTCGTGGCCGTCCACCGGACCGATGTACTTCAGGCCCAGATCCTCGAACATCCCTTGCGGGGACAGCAGATCCTTCATCCCGCGCTTGAAGCCGTGCAACGCGTCATAGAGCGGCTGGCCCACCACCGGGGTACGGCCGAGGGTCCCCTTGACGCCCCGGAGCATCCGCTCGTAACCGGGCCGCAGCCGCAGGCCGGCCAGGTGCTCGGCCAACCCGCCGATGGTCGGTGAGTAGGAGCGGCCGTTGTCGTTGACCACGATCACCACCGGACGGTCGGAGGCGGCGATGTTGTTCAGCGCCTCCCAGCACATGCCGCCGGTCAGCGCGCCGTCGCCGACCACCGCCACCACCGGACGCCGGTCGCCCCGCACGTCGAAGGCCTTGCTCAACCCGTCGGCGTAGGACAGCGCGGTCGAGGCGTGTGAGTTCTCGATCCAGTCGTGCGAGCTCTCGGCCCGGCTCGGGTAGCCGGACATGCCCCGGTACTGGCGCAGGCTGTCGAAGCCGTCCCGCCGGCCGGTGACGATCTTGTGCACGTAGCTCTGGTGACCGGTGTCGAACAGGATTGGCTCGGTCGGCGAGTCGAAGACCCGGTGCAGCGCGAGGGTCAGCTCGACCGCGCCGAGGTTGGGGCCCAGGTGGCCGCCGGTCCGCGAGACCTGCTTGACCAGGAAGTCGCGGATCTCGGTGGCGAGCAGGCCCAGCTCGTCGAGATCGAGCCGGCGCAGATCTTCCGGCGAGGACACTTGATTCAATACGGAACTCACAAGGTCTCAGCCTACTGGCTGGGCCTGCCCGGCACGGTGCCGCAACGCGGCAGTTCGCCCCGCCCGAACGCAAACCCCCCGACCCCAGCGGGCTCCCGCCTCAGCGGCGCAGCGTCGCGATGCATTCCACGTGGTGGGTCATCGGGAAGGCGTCGAAGGCGGTCAGCTCGGCGAGCTGCCAGCCCCGGTCGAGCGCGACCCGCAGATCGCGGGCCAGCGCGGCCGGATCGCAGGCGACGTAGACCACCGTCCGCGGCCGGCAATCCAGGATCGCGGTCAGCACCTCGACCCCGGCACCGGTCCGCGGCGGATCGAGCACCACCACCGCAAGCTCGCCCAGCTCGGCAGCCGCCGCGGCCACCGACGCGACGCTCACCGCGGCCC
>JALYVK010000091.1:3263-13749 GCA_030853265.1 Actinomycetota bacterium | reverse complement strand
CAACGCCTAGGGCACCGGGCAATTGCACGACCGGCTCGCGCGGGCCGGGATCGAGTCCAAGTGCAAGACCCAGCAGCCGGTCGCCAAGGGCGGTCTGTTCACCAAGGACCGTTTCGACGTCGACCTGCAGCGCGACACGGCGCGCTGTCGCGCCGGGCACACCGCACCGATCCGACGCGCCAGCAACGGAGCCGGTGCCGCCAGCTTCTGGCCGCACCGCACCCACTGCCCGCTGCGTCAGCAATGCACCACAGCCCCCGACGGACGCACCATCAGCGTCGGCATCCACGAACGGCAACTCGCCGATGCCCGAGCCCGGCAACGCGACCCGAACTGGATCGCCGACTACCGAGCCACCCGACCGAAAGTGGAACGCAAGATCGCCCACCTCATGCGCCGCCACCACGGCGGACGCCAAGCCCGCGTCCGCGGCACCACCAAGCTCGCCGCCGACTTCGCGCTGCTCGCCGCCGCCGTCAATCTCACACGCCTGGCCGTGCTCCACGCCGCCAGCGTCCCCGGATCAGGATGGGCCACGCCACCGGATGAGCCGCACAGGACGCTGAAAGCCTTACACAGCAGCCGAAACCAGTCACCACAACACGCATCATCACCGGCACGACACCACGACCTCCGCGCAGTCCTTACCCGCGCCGACGGACCGCCCGCGAGCCAAACCACCCGCTCGACAACGCTCCGGAATCAGGCTCCCTCAGACAGCCGTTCGACACCAGCCACCTAGCCGACGTCGCTTGCCTGATCCGGTGCGGCGATTCGAAGGTGTTCGGCGTGGTAAACGGCTTCGTCAAGCAGGCTGGCGACGTGGTTGTCGTAGAGGGAGTAGGTGACGTTGCGTCCGGTGCGGTGTTTGACGATCATGCCCATGGTTCGGAGCAGGCGCAGTTGGTGCGATACGGCCGACTGCTCCATGCCGACGGCGTCGGTGATTTCGGTGACGGTGGAGGGGGACTGTCGCAGCCGTGACAAGATCAGCAGCCGACTAGGTGCGGTGAGGGCTTGCAGCGTTTCGGCGACTGCGGCGGCGCTGTCCGCGTCGAGGCGCGCGGGTGGTGTGTCCCTACCTTCGACGCCATGGCCCATAGCTTGAGCATAAGCGATGTACACATGAACAGGTATACATAAGTTCCTGTAGAGTCGAGCCGTCGTGTGAGCGTCACGCGTTCGGCTGGAGGTGTGTCGTGTCCCTGATTGACTTTCGCTCCCGCAGTCTCGAGGAGCGTCCACTGTCTGAGGGGCGGGGCAAGTCGGCTGCGCTGCGCGGAATGTTCAGTGTGCCGGAGATGCGCTGGGCGGGCCTGGCGAGCGTGCTGTTCGCGGTGGGCGGGGTGCTGCAGCTGAGCGGGGCGCCGGCGTGGTCTTGGTGGTCGCTGTACCTGTGCTGCTATGCCAGCGGCGGTTGGGAACCCGGCCTGGCCGGGCTCCGGGCCGCTCGCAGCAGGGTGCTCGACGTCGACTTGCTGATGATCGTCGCCGCTGTGGTGGCGGCAGCGATCGGGCAGATCTTCGACGGCGCACTGCTGATCGTCATCTTCGCCACCTCAGGCGCGCTGGAGGCCGTGGCGACCAAACGCACCGCGGACTCGGTCCGGGCACTCTTGGAGTTGGCGCCGGAACAGGCCACGCGTCTGCTCGGCGAAGTTGAGCAACTCACCGACACCGCCGAGCTCGCCGTCGGTGACCTAGTGCTGGTTCGCCCTGGTGAGCTGATCGGTGCTGACGCGGTCGTTGTCAGCGGTGCGAGCGACGTCGACCAAGCCTCGATCACCGGCGAAGCGGTGCCGGTGTTCAAACAGCCCGGTTCGGAAGTGTTCGCGGGCACGTTGAACGGGACGGGTGCGCTGCGCGTTCGGGTGAGCCGTCCAGCTTCACAGTCTGTGGTCGCGCGGATCGTGGCTCTGGTCGAGGAGGCCTCGGCGACGAAGGCCGCCGGCCAGCTGTTCATCGAGAAGATCGAGCAGCGTTACTCCGCGGGAGTCGTCGCGGCGACACTCACGCTGTTCCTGGTACCGCTGGCATTTGGGGCGGCGCTGCAGTCGACGTTGCTGCGGGCCATGACATTCATGATCGTCGCGTCGCCGTGCGCGGTGGTACTGGCGACGATGCCACCGCTGTTGTCCGCAATGGCCAACGCCGGACGCCACGGGGTGCTGGTCAAGTCCGCCGTGGTCATGGAGCGACTCGCGACTATCGACCAGGTCGCCTTCGACAAAACGGGGACACTCACCCACGGCACACCGCACGTCACCGAGATCCGGGCCCTCACCACGGCCGACCTCACCGACGAGGAACTCCTCGCACTCGCCGCCGCCGCGGAACGGCCCAGCGAGCACCCGCTCGGTGCGGCCATTGTCACCGCGGCGGAGCCGCGTCACCTCCCTCTGGCATCGGCGGATGGTTTCAGCTCAAGTCCCGGTCGCGGCGTGAGCGCCCTCATTCACGGGCGCCGGGTCGAGGTCGGTTCGCCCGCGCTGCTCGCGAGCTACCGGCGAGCGGCCGCCGGAAGCAGGGGAGTTGCTGAGGCCCAAGCCGTGATGACCGCCATGCAGACCGACGGGCGGACAGCGGTCATCGTGATCATCGACGGCCAACCGGCCGGTGTCCTCGCGCTTGCCGATCAGGTGCGCGCCGACGCTGCCAGCGCCGTCCGCGATTTGGCGGACCTCACCGGACGTGCGCCGGTCCTGCTGACCGGCGACAACGAGGGCGCCGCGCGGCGGCTCGGCCAGCAGGTCGGCATCACGCACTTTCATGCGGGCCTGCTTCCTGAGGACAAGGTTCAGCACGTCCACGCGCTGCAGCGCACGGGCCGGCGGGTCTTGTTGGTCGGAGACGGCGTCAACGACGCACCCGCACTCGCCGCAGCCGACCTCGGCATCGCGATGGGCAGGCACGGCTCGGACCTCGCGCTGGACACCGCCGACGCGGTGATCGTGCGCGACGAACTCAGCACCGTGCCCAAGATCCTCGACCTGTCCCGCCGCGCCCGAGTAGTCGTGATCGCCAACCTGATCATCGCCGCCACCGTCATCACCTGCCTGGTCGCCTGGGATTTGATCGGGCACCTCCCACTGCCCCTCGGGGTGGCCGGGCACGAAGGCTCGACGGTCATCGTGGGCCTCAATGGCCTGCGGCTGCTTCGTAATTCAGCCTGGCAACGCGCTGGCATGAATCAGGCAGCGTCCGCGAGCAACAAGACTGCGGCATCAACGCACGAAGACCGTGCCGAACGCGTGGGCGTCAACCCTTTGCGCTAGCCAGGTACGGGGTGCTCAATGCGCTCCGACCGGGCTGGCGTGCACGGTCGCGGCGGTGAGCCGGCGAACCTGTTCCAGTAGGTGCTGCTCGGCATGGTGGGCCAGATCATGAGCCTGGGCCACGCTCAGGTCAGCGGCCACGGTGACGTCGACCTCCGCCCGCAGCGTGTGGCCGATCCAGCGAATCCGAAGATCACGCACACCCTGGATGCCACCCACGCTGACAACGGCAGCGGTGGCCTGATCGACCAACGCCGGATCGACCGCGTCCATCAACCGGGCACCGACCTGTCGCACCGCCGAACGGAGCACGCCGAGGATCGCCACCGTGATGACGAGCCCGATGATCGGGTCGGCCTCGCGCCACCCAAGCGCGACTCCGCCGGCGCCGACCAGCACGGCCAGGCTGGTGAACCCGTCCGTGCGGGCGTGCAGGCCGTCGGCGACCAAGGCAGCCGAACCGATCCGGCGCCCAACCCGAATCCGGTACCGGGCAACGAATTCATTGCCCACGAAACCCACCAACGCCGCGCCGGCGACAGCCCACAGATGGGTGACATCACGGGGGTCAACGAGCCGCTCGATCGCCTCATAGGCCGCGAGCGCGGAGGACAGGGTGATCATCGCGATCACGAACAGACCACCGAGGTCCTCGGCCCGGCCGTAGCCGTAGGTGAAGCGCTTGGTCGGCGGACGGCGGGCCAGCCGGAACGCGATCAGCAACGGCACTGCGGTAAGGGCGTCGGCGACGTTATGCAACGTGTCCCCGAGTAGGGCCACCGACCCGGACAACACCACCACGACCGCTTGGATCGCTGCCGTCACCGCAAGCCCGGCCAAGCTGATCAGCAACGCTCGCCGACCATCGGCGTCCGCTTCCAGGGCCTCGTCGACCTGGTCGGCCGCGTCATGGGAATGGCCGCCGACGAGTTCGGACACCCAATGGCGGCCTCGTGACAACAGCGACGAACCATGGTCGTGATCATGACCGTGCTCGCCCGGGCCATGGCTGGGCTCACGGTGATCGTGGTCGCTATGGTCGGTTGCCGAGCCATGCGAATGACGCGCCGTGTCCGCAGAAACGACCGGTTCGTGATCACCGGTGTCGCCGTGATGGGTGTGGTCGTGGTCGTGGTCGTGGTCGGCGCGGGCATGGCTGTGCTCCGCGTGGTCGTGTCCGGTGCTGCCCATGACGTTAGATGTCCCTATCCACGGCAAAGTTGCAGACAGCATATCAATACCTTCATTGATGCGAAGGTATGGCAATAAGGATTATGATGAAGCCATGGCCGCATCCCGACGCACCGTGAAGGTTGTCGACCCGGTACCCAGTCATCCCGAGGAGCCCAATCCGGAGCAAGTGGCCGCGGCAGTGATGTCGTTCGCGCTGTTGGCTGATCCCACCCGGGTCCGCATGTTGTGGGCACTGCGGGACACCGAGCTTGACGTCACCAGCCTGGCCGCAGTGGCCAACTGCCGTCCGACCGTGGCTAGCCAGCACCTGTCCAAGCTCCGGTTCGCCGGCCTGGTCGAAGGGCAACGGCAGGGGCAGCGGGTGGTCTATCGACTGCGGGGCGGCCACGTCCGCGCCCTGCTGCGCGAGGCATTGTTCCAAGCCGATCACCACGTCAGCGGAACCCCGACCCACGACTGAACGTGCGGGCTGCTTCAAGGCGGTTTGGTGGCTGTCGGTCGGCTATCTCCTGCGCAGGACGGCCCAACTGAACGGCTGAACCGTGCCCGCGGGGGTGACGTGCTGCTCGTCCTTCGCGGACTCGAGTTGCCACTGATCGCCCAGTGTGACCGCGAGCTGCTCGGGGCTGTATCGCTGTACAGGTAGGCCCGAGCACTGGGCCGGTCCGTCCGGGGCGAACGTGCCGAACACGGCGACGCTGCCCGGCGCGGTTCCGGCGTTCAAGGCGGCCAGGTAGGCGTGTCGGTCGGCGTGGTTGGCCTGGAAGTGGAACACGGCGCGGTCATGCCATAGACCGTAGGTCCGGTGCGGGCGCCAGTTTCGAATGTCCTGGACCAGCCACTGAACCTTTGTCGCGTGACCGGCGAGCCGCCGCTGCGTCTCGACCAAAGCCGCGTCGGACACGTCGAGCACGCTCAGATCCTCGAAGCCGAGCTCGATCAATGCGTCGACCAGGCGGCTGGTGCCGCCACCGATGTCGATGACGGCAGCGCTGGTGGCGACGTTGGCGGCGGTGATCAGCCGCAGCGAAACGGCGGCGTTCGGTGCGTACCAGCTCAGTGTCTGTTCACCGCGGGCGTAGGCGCCATCCCAATGCGTGGTGGTGGTTGACGGATCGGTCACGACGACATCATCCCTTGCCTGCGCAGGTGACGGAGCTTGTTGCGCCGTCAAGCGGCTGCGTTATGTGATGATCAGTTCCTGCCACATGCCATCGGCGTAGTGGTTGGCCAGATTGCACAGCAGCTCGTAGTGGCCCGGGGCGAGGGTGACGGTCATCCAGCCGACCGATCCGGCGGTCACTCCGTCGCCGGTCCCGGCGGCGCAGCTGGCGGAGGCCTCGCCCAGGCTTCCGGTCTCGTCGACTTTGCCGTCGGATCCGGGGACGCGGTGCCCGGCGGAGACACCCGCGGTCAGGGGGAGGATGACGAGTTCGTGGGTGCGCCAGCCCATGTTCGAGGCGACGATGCTGATCTGCCCCGCGGCGGCAGTAGCAGGGGTGGCCCGCAGCATCATGTGGGATCCCAGCGGTGCGGTGCCGCTCATCATCTGGGTCATCCCCATGTCGGCGAGGGTCACGTTGACGACCGTGCCGGGCAGGGCCTTCGGCGCTGGGCAGGTCAATCCGGAGTAGTGGTAACCCGTGCCGCCCATCATCGGTGAGCCCGTGCTGTGGTTTGAGGATGCGCAGCCGTTGAGCACGAGCGCGGCCGCGATGGCCGCGAGCCCGATAGCTTTGCGACGGGAGACAGAGGTGATCACCGGTCCAGTTGACCGTGATCGGCGGTATTGGCGAAGAGGCGAACGTCCTAATAGTCCTGGGCCGGAGGAGGTCAGTCCTCGGCGTCCTCAGTGTGGGTGAGGGCGACGAGTTGGCGCAGGCAGTGATCGCGCAGTGGGGCGGGGAAGTCGTCGGCGAGCCGGTTGAACACGACCCGGCCTTCTTTGCGGGTGCGGACCAGTCCGGCGGTGCGGAGTAGACGCAGGGCGTAGGAGACGGAGTCTTCGCTGACCTCCAGGGCGAGGGCGAGGTCTCCGACACAGAGTTCTTCGACGATGTCGAGGGCATAGATAAGGCGCAGCCGGACCGGGTCCGCCATCAGGCTCAACAGTCCGGTCAGCCGGGCGGCGTCATCGGCGGACGGGAGCCGGCGGCGGGCGTGGGCCACCCGCTCGGGATCGATCGGGTGGTCGTGATCGGTCACGGTCACTAGGACGCTCCACGGTCGCTCGGAGCACCGAGCTTAGGCACGCCGCTGTCCGGCGCGGCCGCCGGAGCCTGGGGGAGGTAGGACTCGGGGTCGGTCAGGAACGCGGCCCGGCAGCCCGCTCCGCAGAAGCAGTACCGCGTCCCGTGGTGCTCGGCGGTGTGTTCGGCGCTGGCGACGTCTACGGTCATCCCGCAGACGGGGTCAACGCCGGCCTGGCTGTCGATCCGATCCAGTGTGCCGGTGGGCTCACTGGCCGACCGGGCGGCGGTCGTGAGGTAGCGGGCAGGGTCAGCGGTGAAACGGTGCTGGCAGTGATCGGAGCAGAACCAATACTGGGCACCACCCTCGCGCGCGGTGGCGGGGGCGTGTTCTATCTCGACCTGCATCCCGCACACCGGGTCCTTGGCGTAGCGGTGCCCGCTGGTGTCGCGATGGCGGTACAACCAGTAGATGACGGCGAACGCGACCACGGCGAGGATGTTGAGGACCGTGGTGTAGTTCCACTGGAACCCGGTGCGCACGACGATCCGCGGCCGGACCGGATCCGAGATGCGGACGACCCGGAACAGGTACTCCACAGCCAGCCCGGCGATGCTCATCGTCGCCCAGAACGTCGCGAGGATCCGCAGGGTGATCGCGGTCCCGAAGTATTTGCGGTAAATCGACAGCAGCGGCAGCGTGATCAGGTCGGCGAACACGAACGACACCACCCCGCCGAAGCTGATCCCGCCCTGCCACAGCGCGGCGGCGAGGGGGACGTTGCCGACCGAGCAGACGAAGCTGATGATCGCCAGGAACGGACCCAAGATCACGTTCTCCAGCGAGGACCAGAACCCGTGCCCGGTCAGGAACAGCGACTGCCAGAATCCGGTCGGTACGAGCGCGGCCAGGAAACCGGCGATGACGAACCCGATGACCAGTTCTTTGCGCACCATCGTGAGGTCGCTGATCGTGTAGCCGGACGCGTCGCCCCAGCCGGCCCGGCTGCGGATCCGCTGCCGCAGTGATTGACGCTCGTCCGGCCCTAAATCCTCAAGCTCCATGTCCATTCCGGCCATCGCGTGGTGAGCATGCGGACCAACCCCGCCCGCCGAGGCCTGCGCGGAGTCGGCGTTGAGCCGGTCACGGGCCTCGGTGATCCAACTCTCCGGGATGACACGGGGAATCACCAGCGTCAGTAGGACGATCATGATCGCGCCGCCGCCGAACTCGGCCAGCGCGAACTGCCAGCCGATCAGCAGCCACAACACGATCCCCAACTCCACCACCAGGTTCGTCGAGGCGATCATGAACACCATCGACGCGGTGAAATCAGCACCCCGCGCGAACAACGTCTTCGCCAGCGCTGAGGAGGCATAGGAACAGGAGGAGCTGATCACCCCGAAAAACGACGCCTTCCCGATCGTCGTCGGCCGGTGATCACCCAGAGCCTTGCGCATCTCGCCCCGAGACACGAACGCCTGCACCGCCCCCGACAGGCCGAAGCCCAGGACCAACGCCCACAGGGTCTCCCAGAACATGAAGAACGCCTCGTCCAGCCCGTGCCAGACCCCACCGAAGAAACTCATCACCCCTCCGTTCCGACACTCGTACGGATCTACGGGTAACCGGGTCTCAGGTTTACACCGGACCGCCGCTGGTTGCAAGTCCGTACGGTTGTGCGGATATAGTTGGTGGTGTGACCGCCCCCGACCGAGCCCGGCAGCGCGCCTACCGTGCCTGGATCGCGCGCGCCGTCATGGCGGTCGCGGTCATCGGTGGCCTGTTCGCGATGCACGGCCTGCCCACCACGGGCGTGAGTGGGATGAGCCACGCGGGTCCATTGTCGAGCCAGAGCATGGCGTCACAGGATATGGCGCAGGTGTCACTCGACGAGCCCAGGCATGGCGCGGAGCCGGCCGCCGTGCTGCCAACCTCGCTCGTGCGGACTACCGAGGTTGCGGCGGGGTGCGGGATGGACCATACGAACTGTGTGGCCGTCCTCCGCGCTCAGCACCACCCCGAGCCAGTCGCCGTGCTCAGCGCCATCGCGGCGCCGCCCGATCACCCCACACCCGAGCGGGATCAGCTGGCTCGCTGTGACTCGCGCGCCCCGCCCGAGATCTCCCTGACCAGGTTGTGCATCAGCCGGACGTGAATCGGACCTCCCCGTAGTACGCGCGCACGCGTACTCGGTCCCGATGACCCACGTCCCATTCGCACACCCTCTGTAAGGACAATCACCGATGAAACGACACCTGATCACCGTCGCCGCAGCGACCGCGGGCCTGGCCCTGCTGGCCGCCTGCAGCAGCAACTCCACCACCCAAGCGGGCCACCCGTCTATGTCGGCCAGCGGCATGTCGGTCAGCGGCATGCCGATGACGACCGGCTCGACTGGCAGCGCCTCCCCGAACGTGAGCGCCACACCAGCAGTCGGCGCGCATAACCAGGCCGACATTGCCTTTGCCACCGAGATGATTCCGCACCACCGCCAGGCCGTCCAGATGGCAGACATGGCCCTGACCCAGGCGACGAACGCCGACGTCAAGACCCTCGCCCAGGCCATCAAGGCGGCACAGGACCCCGAGATCGTCCAGATGTCAGGGTGGCTCGCCGGCTGGCAGCAACCAGTCCCGGCCGTGTCATCGAGCGGGATGGATGGGATGGGCGGCATGGGCCAGACCGGCGTCGGGATGATGAGCGATGCCGACATGACCAGCCTCGGCAAGGCCACCGGTGCCGCGTTCGACCGCATGTGGGTGTCGATGATGATTCGCCACCATCAGGGCGCGGTCAGCATGGCTACGACTGAAGAATCGACCGGGCAGAATCCCGACGCCAAGAAACTCGCTCAATCGATCGTCACCAGCCAGACAGCGCAGATCACCCAGCTCACCGCCCTACTGAGCAAACTGCCTAGTAGCTGATCCCGTGCGTTGCCGGGCCGGTACATCACCTCCGGTCCGGCAACGCCGATCCGACGCGATCTTCGCCGGCCGAGACCCGGTATCCGGACACTGCTGCCGTGAACGCTGTGTACCCGCCCGCGCTGGGCGAGGCAGCCCCGTGCTGCGCTCCGGCGGCCAAGCGAGGACAAATCCGTCGGGGCCAAAGGACACCTGCCTCGTAGGACGTTGTGCCCTGCCCTGCTGGGGTAGGGCAGGGCACGCTGGCTGGTGTGGGCTTGGGATTTCTCGGGCCACGGATGTGCGGAGGTGAGTCCCGATGATGGGTTGGAACGACGGAGGCTGGGGCGCCGGCCAGTGGGTGGCGATGAGTCTGATGATGCTGCTCTTCTGGGTTGCGGTGATCGCGCTGGGGGTTTGGCTGGTGCGCAGCGTCAGATCTACGCCGACCACCCCTGAGGCGGCCACGGTCAACGATGGCGCGGAGCGGCTGCTTGCTGAGCGGTTCGCTCGCGGCGAGATCGACGAGGCGGAGTTCGCCCGTTCCCGCACGCTGCTGCGCACCTCGCCTGCGAAGGAGACCTTGCGATGATCGCGTATTGGCCGTGGCTGGTGTTTCTGGCCTGCCCGTTGATGATGATGTTCATGATGCGGGGCATGGGCCGCGGTGATGGCGGCACGCGCCGCGCCGGCCGCGACGCCTTTCTGCCCGGACAGGGTGCTGGGCGTCCGCCCACGGCGCGACCGCTCACGGCTGAGGAGCAGCGGCGTATCGCCCAGCTCGAACACGACCTGGCCCAGCTCCGCGCGGGCGGGGACCCCGCACAAGGCGACACCCCCACAAGCACGCGATGAGTGCCGCCTCCTCGGCAGCGGCCGGTGAGCGAACCCGCAGTCCCGGACCGCGTCAGGATCAGC
>JALYVK010000091.1:0-3253 GCA_030853265.1 Actinomycetota bacterium | reverse complement strand
CGCGGCTGCGCAAGGTCACCGGTCAACTGTCCGGGGGGTGACCAACATGGTCGACAACGGCCGCTACTGCATCGACGTGCTCGACCAGCTCTCGGCGGTCACGGCCGCTATCGACGCGATCGCGGTGCTGGTCCTCTCCGATCACATCAACGCCTGCGTGCGCCATGCGATCGAGTCCAGTGACACCGATGAGAAGGTCACCGAACTCATCACCGCGATCCGCCGATACGTGCGCAGCCAATGAGATGAGACGTCATGACGCTCACTGACCTGATAGTGCTCGTCGGCGCCGTCATGGTGTCGGCCGCCCTGGCATGGTTCTTCTTCGGCGCCAAACGAGCGACACAACACGCCGTGCAAAGCGGGCAATCCCAGCACGTGACGGTCATCGTGCACGGCGGCTACACCCCATCACGGATCGAGGCGGTCGCCGGTCTGCCGCTGCGGATCACCTTCGATCGGCGTGAGAGCGGTGACTGTAGCAGCCGGGTGGTGTTTCCCGATCTAGGGGTCACCCGCGCGTTACCCGCGAACGCCAAGACCGACATCGACCTGCTGCCCGAGCAGGTCGGTGAGTACAGCTTTTCCTGCGCGATGAACATGATCCACGGCAGCCTGAGCGTCACGGCATCGAACGCCGCCACGGCTGACCTCGAGACGCCCGGCGCCGCCGCGCCCACCGTGACGGCGCGCCCAGCCACAGTAAGCGCGGATGATGTTCCCGACCCGGCGGCCGAGGAGGCAGCCGACGCCCACGCCCGACGCGTCGAGGTCCGCGGGCTCAGCTACCGTGTTCTGGCCGGCGCAGTGCTGACAGCACCGGTGCTGTTCGCCGTCATGACCCACGAGTTATTCGGCGCGAACTGGATCCCCGGGCTGTTACTCAACCGCTGGTGGCAACTGGCCTTCATTACTCCGGTGATGCTCGTTGTCGGGGCGCCTATTCACCGCACCGGCTGGCTCGCCCTGCGACACCGCGCCGCGGACATGAACACCCTAATCACCTTCGGAACCAGTGCCGCGTTCGGCTACAGCCTGCTGGTGACCGTGGCACCGAGCCTGTTCCCCAGCAATGTTCGCAACGTTTACTTCGAAGCGGTCGGGGTCATCCTGACCCTGATCCTGCTCGGGCGGCTGCTGGAGGCGCGGGCCAAGGCCGGCACCGGTGAGGCCATCCGCGCCCTGGTCGGACTTCAGCCCCGCACCGCCCGCGTCCTCCGCGACGGCCAGATGCAGGAGATACCGATCGAGGAGGTCCTGGTCGGTGACGACGTCCTGGTGCGGCCCGGGGAGAAAGTCCCGGTCGACGGCGAGCTGATCGACGGTTCCTCCAGCGTCGATGAGTCCATGGTCACCGGCGAATCGATGCCCGTCACCAAGTCCGCTGGCGACCCGGTCATCGGCGCCACCGTCAACCAAACCGGTGCATTCACGCTGCGAGCCACGAAGGTCGGCCGCGACACCGTCCTGGCCCAGATCGTGCGTCTGGTCCAGCAGGCCCAAGCCTCCCGGGCGCCGATCCAGCGACTGGCCGACCGGGCGGCCGGTGTCTTCGTCCCGGCGGTCATCCTGATCGCGATCGCCGCCTTCACCGTCTGGTACCTCGCCGGCCCGAGCCCGGCGCTGACACTGGCCCTGGTGTCCGCGGTGTCCGTGCTGATCATTGCCTGCCCGTGCGCGCTCGGCCTGGCCACACCCCTCTCGATCATGGTCGGCACCGGAAAGGCTGCGCAGACCGGCATCCTGATCCGCTCGGCTACAGCCCTGGAGACCGCTCACACCCTCGACACGATCGTGCTGGACAAGACCGGCACCCTGACCATCGGCAAACCCGCCCTCACCGACACGATCCCGCAACCGGGGTGGACCGGCGAACAGCTCCTGCAGTTCGCCGCCTCGGTCGAGGCCCGCTCCGAGCATCCCTTGGCCGCAGCGTTCCTCACCGCCGCCCGCGACCAGAAGCTGCCCACCAGTAACGTCGAGGACTTCGCATCGGTGACCGGTCACGGCGTCCGCGGCCAGGTCGACGGCCATTTAGTGCTGGTGGGCACCCACCGGTTGCTGACCGACGCCCACATCGACGTCGCGGCGCTGCTGCCGGTGGCCGACGCCCTTGCCGATGACGGCAAGACCGCCGTGTTCATCGCCATCGACGGACACCCCGCCGGTGTCCTGGCCGTGGCCGACACCATCAAACCCGACGCCCCGGCCGCGATCGCGGCGCTGAAGGCCCTCGGCGTCGACGTGCACATGCTGACCGGTGACAACTCCCGCACCGCCGCCGCGATCGCCCGCCAAGCCGGCATCACCCACGTGCTGGCCGAGGTCCTGCCCGAACACAAGGCCGCCGAGATACAACTGCTGCAGGCCGAGGGCCACCGGGTGGGAATGGTCGGCGACGGAATCAACGACGCACCCGCGTTAGCCGCCGCCGACGTCGGACTCGCGATCGGCACCGGCACCGACGTCGCCATCGAATCCGCAGACATCACCCTCATGTCCGGTGCCCTGCACGGCGTCGTCACCGCGATCTCGATCAGCCGCGCCACCATGACCAACATCCGGCAGAATCTCTTCTTCGCCCTGATCTACAACGGCGTCGGCATCCCCATCGCCGCCGGGCTGCTCTACCCAGCGCTCGGCTGGCAACTCTCGCCGATGATCGCCGCCGTCGCCATGGCCGCCAGCTCGCTCTCGGTCGTCGGCAACGCTAACCGGCTCCGCCGCTACCAACCGCCCGCCGTGCCGAAACCAACCACCGAACCTCGCGAACCATCCCCATTGCCAACCCGGGAGCTCGCTCACGCCTAAATCGCGCCGTCTTTCGGTTCACAGTTGAGGTTGAACGCGCTGCTGAACCCCGGCGAACCCGAAGGCACGGCTCGATCTCGGTATCTTTCGCGAAGTCGCTCTGCGATGTTTAGGCAGGTCCGAAGCCGCGATGGAACGAGCGTGCGTGGCCCCCTCTGAATCGGATGCTGCGCGACACGGCCGCAGCGGATCAGGTCCCGGCACTGACCGGTTCCTCGGATCGTCCGCTGAAGTAAGGAGTGTCGGGGCGGGTTCGGCGTCGCCAGACGAACATCGCGATACCGAGGACGAAGACGAGGATGGAGGTCCAGTCGTTAAGCCCGAATGCACCACGGTGAGCCGTTGATCAGCGAGTCGTAGAGCGAGAATGCCCTTGCGTGGCAGGAGAATCGAACTTCTCTAGGGCACGATCCTGCTGGTCACGAAGGGCATCTCGTAGATG
>JALYVK010000090.1 GCA_030853265.1 Actinomycetota bacterium | reverse complement strand
GGGTCGGGCCGCGCCACAGCGACACCCCGAGCGCGCCGAGTGCCATCGCCCGCTCGGGCTGGGCGTCGGCCTGGACCGCCCGGGCCACCGCGTCCAGCAGCAGCGCCTCGGCCTCGCCGTGCCGGCCCTGGAACTGCAGCTCCTGCGCGATCCGGACCTTGGCCCGGGCCAGTCCGAGCTGGTCGCCGCCGGCCTGGAACACCGGCAGGCTGGCCCGGGCCACGGTGGCGGCGCTGCCGTAGCCGCCGGCCGGATCGTGGGTCGCCAGCTGCAGCCGGGCATGCGCGGCGGTCGGCTGATCCTGGCTCCGGGTCGCGGTCTCGAGCACCACCGGCAGCAACAGCAACGCCTCGTCGCGGCGACCGAGCGCGAGCTGCACCTCGGCCAGCCGCTGGGCGATCGGCGGCCAGCTCGGCTCGTCCGGACGCAGTAGCGCGACCGCCCGGGACAGCAGATCCTGCGCCCAGCACAGGTCGGCATGCGACAGCGCGGTGGCGCCGGCGACGCCGAGCTGGCTGGCGGCCGAGGTCCGCAACGTCTCGCAGCTGGCATCGGTGACGCCGAGCTCGGCGCGATAGCGGTAGGCCCGCTCCAGGTGGCCGGCCACCTCGGCGATCGCGCCGTCGGCCGCCTGCAGGCAGCGGGCGAATCGCTCGTGCCGCTCGGAGCGAACCCGCTTGGCCATGCCCTTGTACGCGACCTCCTGGATCAGCCCGCTGGAGAACCGGTAGTGCCGGCTGCCGGTCCGGCCGCGCAGTGGCTCGATCAGCCGGCGCCGGCTCAGCTCGCGCAGCGTCGGCGTGCAGTCCTCGGCGGTGTCGGTAAGGGTGCGCAGGCCGGTCGCGTCGAACTCCCGGCCGATGATCGCGGCCAGGTCCAGCAGCAACCGCGCGGACGGGTCCAGCGCATCGATCCGGGCCGCCAGCAGCGCGTACACGGTGGGCGGCAATGGGCCACGGTTGCCGTCGGAGGTGAGCGAGGCGAACAGCTGCTCGAGGTGCAGCGGGTTGCCCTCGGCCCGTTCCAGGATCCGCTCGCAGGTCTGGCTGTCGTGCGCGCTGACCTCGGCGAACTCGGTGGCCAGCAGCGCCGATTCGTCACCGGAAAGCCCTTGTAGCACCAGCGAATTCGCGTTCAACCGGCCGCTTCCCCAACCGGGGCGATGATCGAGCAGGTCCGGACGGGCCGCGCAGAGCAGCAGCACCGCCTCGTGGTCGAGGTACTCAGCCAGCTCGTCCAGCACATCGAGCAGCACCGACGGGGCCCACTGGCAGTCATCGATCACCAGCACCACGCTGGTCCGGCGGGCCAGCTCGGTGAGCACCACGGCGAGTGCGGTGACCGTCTCGGACACCGACGGGTTGGGCGTGCCGTCCTTGAGCAGGCCCGAGGCCAGCACCTCCAGCGCCTCGGCCGGCAACGGTTCGCCGGCAGCCGAGGCGAGCAGCTGCTCCACCGCGTCGGCCAGCGCGATCAGGGTGCCGGTGTCGCCGTAGGGCCGGCAGCGGCCACTGCCCAGCCGGACGGTGGCCGGGTCGAGGTGCTGCCGCCAGGTCCGGATCAGCCGGGTCTTGCCGATGCCGGCCTCGCCGTAGAGGTTGACCAGGTGGCAGCTGCGCTGGCGGGCAACCCGATCCAGCACCAGGTTCAGCTCGGCCAACTCCTGCTCGCGGCCGATGAACGGCAGGTCGAAGCGGCGCAGCAGTTCGGGGTCATCGGCCTGCAGCCCGAGCAGCCGGTAGCCCAGCACCGGTTCGGCTTTGCCCTTGAGTAGCAAGGGTCCGGTCGATTCCACGATGGCTGCCGCGCCGGCCGCTCGGACGGTCTGCTCGCCCAGCAGGATCTGGCCGGCCTCGGCATGTTGTTCCAGCCGGGCGGCCACGTTGACCACCTCGCCGGACACCAGCGCCTGGCCGGCGGCCGGGTCGGCGGTAGCGATCACCTCACCGGTGTTCACCCCGATCCGGACGTCCAGCCGGATGCCGAGGCTGGTGGTGAGTTCGAGGTTGAAGACGGCCAGCGCGGCGCTCATATCCAGGGTTGCCGCCAGTGCCCGGCGGGCGTCGTCCTCGTGCATCGTCGGGACGCCGAAGACGGCCATCACCGCGTCCCCGATGAACTTCTCGACCGTCCCGCCGTGTGCCTGCAGGCTGGTTCGCATCAGCTCGAAATAGCGCAGGGTGATCGTGCGCAGCACCTCGGGATCCAGCTGCCCGGACAGCGTGGTGGAACCGACCAGGTCGCAGAACACGATGGTGACGACCCGGCGTTCCTCCAACCCGAGCGGCACGGCGACCAGCGCGCTGCCGCAGGACGGGCAGAACTTCGCGCCGTCCGGTGCGGGTGCCGCGCAGGCCGTGCACTGCATGGGCGGGTCTCCATCGTGTTTCGGGGCGCCGCAATCAGCGACGAGGCCAGCTGATCAGAACAGCCGGGTGGTCAAGGCAGCCGCGTGGTCAGAACAGGCCGCCGCCGGCGATATCGGTATGTGCCTGGACCTCGGGCTCGACGGCGTCCAGTCGGCTGCGGAGGTCGATCAGCAGCGCGACCTCGTCGGCGCTGAGGTCGGCGAACACCGCGCGCTGCTCGTCGGTGATCGCCTCGATCGGAAAGCCGGCTGCCTCCAGCGCGGCCAGCGGGTCTTCGTGCTGCAGGGTCATTGGTGCCTTCCTTACCTCGGGTGGTGGTCGGGTCGATCGGTCAGTGCGAGTAGTACGTCGGTGAACGCCAGCACGGTGCTCAGCGCGCTGATTGCCATCGCCTGCTGGTGCTCCGGGCGCAGCGGCAGGCTGTCCAGAAAGGCGTCGAACTGCGCGCTGTGGTCCAGGTCGGCGATGGCGTGATGGTGCAGCGTCCGGAAGGCGGCGGTCGGCAGCCCGGTCCCGGCGGCGAGCCGCGCGGCCAGCCAGTCCGGTGGCGAATTGCCTTCCAGCACGGCTATATAACCGAGCAGGCTGATCGGATGGTGATGCCGGATCCAGTAGTACTGCGGCCCGACCAGCCGAGCGACCACGACCGATGGCTGATCGGACACCACGGACTGTGGGTCGCGACCGGCCACCGCCAGGTCCTGCAACAACCACTCGTCGTGGTGCAGTTCCTCGACGACGTGCGCGGTGAAGTAGTCGGCCAGCGGGCCGGTCACGGCTGCATCGCCGGCCAGCTCAGTGCACCGGGTCGCGGCATCGCGCATCAGCGGCACCGACGCCCGGATCACCGCGTGCATCACGCCGAGGTAGTCCAGGTATCGCTCGGTCAACCCGGCCGGCCGCCAGAGCGCGCCCATCGCCCGGTTCAGGGTCGGTGCGGCGAGTTGGAGCTTGCAGCGCAACGCGATGCTGCTGCCGATCGCCGGCGCGGCCAGCCTGGTCATTCGAGCCCCGCCGGGGCGGTGCCGACCAACTCGGCATGCGCGGCGCTGCCGTAGCGGCGGATCAGCGCGGCGGCCCCGGCGCGTTGCTGCAGCAGGCCGACCTCGCGGTCGAGCAGCTCGCCGACCGGTCCGGACGCGGTCCGCTGCGCGCCTGCCAGTGCAGCCGGGTGCTGGCCGAGCAGCCGGCAGCTGGCGCAGTAGCCGGCGTTATCGGCAGCTGGTTCGAACCGGGCCAGCAGGTGCAGCGGGCCGACCGTCCGGATCGTCCGCAGCACTGGCGAATCGGCCAGCCGCGCGCGTACCGCCGGCCAGTCATCGTGGTCCAGGTGACCGAGCAGCAGGTGCTCGGGGACCGGCCGGGCATCGACGACCTTCTGGTTGCAGCAGGCGATTATGGCGCCGTCGAAGGCGATCACCGGCCAGGCGGCCATCGAACAGGGCCGGGGCCGATCGTCCAGGGTGCTCAGCCGACCGGAGCTCCACGCCGAGGCCCGGCCCACCGACCGCAGCTGGCTGACCAGCATCGGGACGGCCGTCCCGAACTGTCGTCTGACGTCTGCCGTGACATCAGTCAAGTACAGGTCGGTCGAACCGGTCCCGATCACGTGCAGGCTGACGTCCTTGCCGTGCCCGAGCAGGGTGCGGAGCGCGGCGAACACCGCGGTCCGCTCGACCTCCCGCTCGTGGAAGGCGTCCAGGCTGAACGAGACATGCTCCAGACCGAGCAGGACGTCCAGGATCCGGTCCGGGATCCGCCCGCCCCGGGTGAAGAAACCGCCGGTCAGCACCGCGGTAGCGGTTCCGGCGGCCCGGGCGGCAGCGGCCAGGTCGGCCAGCAGCGCCGGCCGCAGAAGCGGCTCGCCGCCGGTGAACATCACCACCTGGGGGGCGTCACCGGTCGCCAGGCTGGTCACGAACCGCAGCAGCCGGTCGCCGTCCACCTCCTCCGAGGTCATCGTCGAGGCCGTCGAGCAGTGCGCGCAGCTGAGCGGGCAGCGCCGGGTCAGGGTGGCAAGCAGGCCGGCGCCGGCGATCGGGCGCAGGGCCATGATGCTGGCCAGGTCCATCCGCCCCACCTCCACTCGTCGCCGGTGCCGTACTCCGGCCATCGCGATCAGTGTCACCGGCCTCGGTTGGCGATCGGTTGGTTTCGGCCATGTTTCACTGCCCGATCGGCCGCCGGTCGGGCGCTCCGGGTGGCTTGCATACCGATCCCGAACCGGTGCCCAACCAGGGCTTCGTAATCTGCGAACGGTTTCGTCTTCAGGCTGCAGGAGGTCCTCATGCTTACCGTCGAGAACGTGCACACAGCTCCTCGCGAGCGGTTGCTGGTCGGTGCGAACAACTGGTGGTTCCTCGGCCCGGGCGGTATCGCCAAGGTGCTGCCGGCCCACCTGGATGCTGACGGTGGGTTGCTGCGGACCGCCGAGGCGCACCTGCGCGGGGCCGGGATGTATGACGTCAAGCCCTACTCGGTGTACTCGCTGACCGTGCTGACCTCCACCGACTGCAACCTCGGCTGCGGTTACTGCTTCCAGAACACCTCGCAGGACCTGACCGGTGGTAACCGGCCACCGCGGATCAGCCACTCCCGGCTGACCTCGGAGACCATCGACCGGATCCTGGACTTCACCGGCCGGCGGATGGCCGAGGCGAACCT
This sequence comes from Actinomycetota bacterium, assembly GCA_030853265.1. Classification (GTDB taxonomy): domain Bacteria; phylum Actinomycetota; class Actinomycetes; order Mycobacteriales; family Jatrophihabitantaceae; genus Jatrophihabitans_A. The sequence goes on along the minus strand of JALYVK010000090.1, from coordinate 8,814 downwards.
GCAACGGTTGGGGATCATGCTCTTCGGCGGCGAGCCGCTGCTGAACCTCAGGGGCTGTAAGGAGCTACTCGCCCGGGCCGCCGACTACGGCATGAAGCGTGCCCAGATGATCTCCAACGGGGTGCTGCTGACCCCGCTGGTGGCCCGCGAGCTGTCCGATCGCGGTCTTCGCTCGATCCAGATCACCTTCGACGGCGACCAGGCCGAGCACGACCAGATCCGGGTCCGGCGCTCCGGCGGCGGCACCTTCGAGGCCATCGTGAACAACATCGCCCGGTGCAGCGAGGTCAGCTCGTTGCGCTGGGAGCTGCGGGTCAACGTCTCCCACCACACCCGCGACGGCGTGCCGGCCCTGATCCAGCGGCTGGCCGAGCGGCTGGACCCGTCCCGCTGCTCGCTGTACTTCATCCGGGTCGGTGACACCGGGGTGGGCTATGAGAACGAGTTGCTGCACAGCGGCGAGCTGGCCGCGGACTTCAGCGCCTGGAACCGGCAGAGCATGCAGGCCGGCTTCGGGGTGCCCGCGCCCCGGGCCAAGATGGCCTGCCAGGCCTGCTCGCACAAGGACGGCCGGTTCGGCGCGGTGGTCAACGCCGACGGCACCCTCTACAGCTGCTGGGAAACCTCTGGCAAGCCGGAGTGGCAGGTCGGCTCGGTGGCCGAGGGTTACCTGCCGGATGCTCAGACCGACGAGCGGTGGGTCGGCTGCGGCTATGAGTTCCAGTTCTCCGACGAGCAGTCCGCGCTGGAGAAGTTCGCCGACACCGTCGATGCCGCGTTGCTGGATGACCTCAGCGCCGCCGGCCGGCTGTAGCCGCTGCCATGGCCATCGGGGTACTGCGGAGCAACCGGAACTTCCTGCGGTTCTGGACGGCTGACCTGGTCTCGACGCTGGGCACCCAGATGTCGGCGATCGCGTTACCGCTGCTGGTGCTCTCACTCGGCAGCAAGGTGTCCGAGGCCGGCCTGGTGGGAACCTGCGCGCTGGTCACCCGGGTGCTCTGCCGGCTACCCGCCGGGCACCTGGCGGACAAGTGGGATCGCCGCCGGCTGATGCTGAGCACCGACCTGATCCGGCTGGTCGCGCTCGGCAGCGTCCCGCTCGCCGCCGGGCTCGGTTCGCTCGCCTTCGGCCAGCTGCTGGTGATCGCGGTCATCGACGGCACCGCCTCGGCCGCGTTCGCGGCGGCCTCCGGCATCGCGATCCGGGACGTGGTCAGCGACGACGAGATCACCGACGCGCTCAGCAAGATCCAGGCCTCCGGCTCGACGATCATGCTGCTCGGCCCGGTCATCGGCGGCCTGCTGTTCACCGTCGACCGGATCCTGCCGTTCACGGTGGATGCGATCAGCTACGCCCTGTCGGCGATCCTGCTGCTGAGCATCACGGTGCGTCCGGTGACGCGCCCGGCCGGCCAGCCGGTCGACAACCGGGTCACCGCCGGCCTGCGCTGGCTCAAGGGTCAGCCGCGGCTGCTCTGGGTGCTGCTGTTCTGCGGGATTCTCAACCTGACCGGCAGCGCCCTGGAGGTCGGCATCGTGCTGGTGCTGCGCCGACAGGGTGAGACCGGCGGCGCGATCGGTGTGGCGTTGGCCTGCCTGGGCGTCGGTTCCATCGTGGGCGCGGTGCTCGCGCCGAAGGTGATCGGGTTGCTGCCCACCGGGCCGCTGTTCATCCTGATCGGGACGGTCTGGACGGTCGGCTTCCTGGTGCTGGCGACCACTCCGGCGGTGCCCGTGGTGTGCCTGGTGCTGGTCTCGCTGCTGCTGTTCACGCCGGCCGCGGTGGTGGTGCTCGGCAAATCGATCATGACCAGTACGCCGCGGGAGCTGCTCGGCCGGGTGAACACCGCGGTCGGCACCAGCCTGATGGGTCTGGCCAGCGTGGGTCCGCTACTGGTGGGCATCGCCGTCCAGCGCCTGGGCGCCGGCGGTGCCTGGACGACGCTGGCGGTCATCGACGGCGTGGTCACCCTGCTCGTCGCGCTGCCGCTGTTGCGGATCACGTCGCTGGACGCGCCGGCCGCCCCGCAGCCGGCCGCCCCGCAGCCGGCGGCCGCGGAGAGCGTGCCGCAGCAACCGGCTGTGGCGATCGCCAAGTCATGACCCGGACGGTGCCCGGCCGGCTGGGCTACCCGGCTGCCGAGCGCAGCGAGTTGGTGGAGCACCTGCACGGCCGTCCGGTCGCTGATCCCTATCGCTGGCTGGAAGACGCGGCCAGCCCCGCCACGGCCGGTTGGCAGCAGGCACAGGACGAGCTGTTCGCCCGGGTGAGCGGCGACTGGCCGGCCCGCGAGGCGATCCGGCAGCGGTTGGCGGGCCTGTTCGCGCTGGACCAGCTGAGCACCCCACAGGAGTTCGGCGGCCGGCTGTTCTACACCCGGTTGGCGCCGGGCCGCGACGTCTCGGTGCTGGCGGTCCTGCTGGACGGCGTGGAGCGGGTGCTGTTCGACCCGGCCGGCGGTCAGCGGATGCTCGAGGCCTGGCAACCGTCCTGGGACGGGGAGCTGGTGGCGATCCAGGTTTCGGCCGCCGGCGCCGAGGAGTCGCCGCTGTCGATCATCGAAGTAGCTACCGGACGGCTGCTGGACGGCCCGATCGACCGGGTCCGCAAGTCCGGCGTCGGGTGGCTGCCCGGTGCCCGGGAGTTCTATTACGTGCGGCGGCTGCCGCCGGAGCAGCATCCCGGCGAGGAGCGCTACCACCGGCGGGTCTACCTGCACCGGGTCGGCACCGCGCCGGAGTCCGACGTGCCGATCTTCGGCGACGGGCGTGACAAGACCAGCTTCTACACCGTGTCGGTGAACCCGGCCGGGCCGTGGCTGGTGCTCGGCGCCTCGGTCGGCACCGCGAACAGCCGCAACCTGTGGCTGGCCCCGGTAGGCGGGGCGCAGTCGGCGCGGCCGGACCTGCGCGAGCTGCAGGTCGGTGTCGAGGCGCGCACCACCGTGCATTTCGGCCCGGCGCCGGACGTGCTGTACCTGCAGACCAACCGGGACGCGGTGCGCGGCCAGGTCATGCGCGCCGGCATCGACCGGCCGGCCAGCGACTGGACCGGGCTGATCGCCGAGGATCCCGGCGCGGTGCTGGCCGACTTTGCGGTGCTACCCGGCCTGGACGGCGGCCCGCCCACGGCGCTGGTCTGTCACAGCCGGCAGGCGGTGAGCGAGCTGTCGCGCTATGACCTGAGCACCGGGCGCAAGCTCGCGACGGTGCCGTTGCCGGGCCTCGGCGTGGTGGGTCGGTTGTCGGTGGCCGGGGACGGCAGCCAGGTCTGGTTCGGCTACACCGATCCGCGGACGCCGCCGATGGTGCTGAGCTATGACCCGCGGACCGGGCGCACCGCACGCTGGCCGGCGGCCGGGCCGGCGAGCCCGGCCGGTGCGATGTGCTGTGACCAGCTGAGTTTCCGATCCGGGGACGGCACCGAGATCCAGCTGTTCCTACTGTCACCGGCCGGCCGGGCTGACCGTCCGCGGCCGACGATCCTGACCGGCTACGGCGGGTTCGGCGCGGTGCTGGCCCCGGACTACCGGCCGGAGGCGCGAGCCTGGGTCGAGGCCGGCGGGGTGTTCGCGATCGCGGGCCTGCGCGGCGGCGGCGAGCACGGCCAGGCCTGGCACCAGGCCGGCACCGGCGCGAACAAGCAGAAGGTGTTCGACGACTTCGACGCGGCCACCGACTTCCTCATCGAGGGCGGCTGGACCACGCCCGGGCAGCTGGGCATCATGGGCGGCTCGAACGGCGGCCTGTTGATGGGAGCCGCGCTGACCCAGCACCCGGAGAAGTACGCGGCGGTGGTCTGCCTGGCCCCGTTGCTGGATATGGTGCGCTACGAGCTGTCCGGGATGGGGCCGAGCTGGCGTGGCGAGTACGGCTCGGCCGCGGATCCCGTCCAGTTCGAGAACCTGCTGGCGTACTCGCCCTATCACTCGGTCCGCGCCGGGGTGGACTACCCGGCCGTGCTGCTGGCGGTGTTCGACGGCGACAGCCGGGTTGACCTGTCGCACGCGCGCAAGATGTGCGCGGCGCTGCAGCACGCCAGCCACGGCGACGGTCCGGTGGTGCTGCGCTCGGAGCGTGGCGCCGGGCATGGCCGCCGGACGGTGTCCAGCGCCACCCAGCTGCTGGCGGACTGCCTTGCCTTCCTGGCCTGCCAGCTCAACCTGTCCTGACGAATCGGCGTACCGCCGGCCACGCAGACCTCGGCACTCAACGCAGCGGCCCCCGACCTTGTCCAGGTCGGGGGCCGCTGCGCGGGTCGGGGTTGCCTAGGCGTTGGCCCAGACGTAGACGCCGACGCAGACGCCCGGGTCTTCCTCGGTCTCGCCCTCGGCGGTGTGCGCGACGACCTCGGGTCCGTCGATGGCCTCGGGGGTTTCGATTTCTTCGTTCTCAGACATGACTTCTCCTAGCTTGGTGGTGGCCGATCCGGTGTTCCGGATCAGATGGGTGTGGTCAGTTGGCCCAGACGAAGACGCCGACGCAGACGCCGGGGTCTTCCTCGGTCTCGCCCTCGGCGGTGTGCGCGACGACCTCGGGTCCGTCGATGGCTTCGGGGGTTTCGATTTCTTCCTTCTCAGACATGGGGTCTCCTTTTCAAGGTTGTCGCCGGGGGATCATCGCCGGTTGCCAGAACGCTAAAAGTTCCCGGTTCGACAGTGGTATGTCCCTGCTACGTGATCGGTTCGCGGCGTCAGGGACAATCGAGGGCGATGACCAGAGCCAGCCTCGACAAGCGCCCCCGCGACGTCGCCTCGATGTTCGACGGGGTCGCCAAGCGATATGACCTGACCAATACCGTGCTGTCCTTTGCCCAGGACCGGCGGTGGCGGCGACGGACCCGGGACGCGCTCGGCCTGCGGCCGGGACAGCGAGTGCTGGACGTGGCGGCCGGCACCGGGGTGTCCACCGCCGAGCTGGCCCGGTCCGGCGCCAGCGCGGTGGCCAGTGACTTCTCACTCGGCATGCTGCGGGCCGGTGCACACCGCTCCGGCCGCCGGCACCTGCCGTTCGTGGCGGCCGACGCGCTGGCCCTGCCGTTCGCCGACGAGGCCTTCGATGCGGTCACCATCTCCTTCGGGTTGCGCAACATCGTGGACGTGCCGGCCGCGCTCGCCGAATTCGCCCGGGTGACCAAACCCGGCGGCCGGCTGGTGATCTGCGAGTTCTCCACCCCGGTGGTCCCCGGCTTCAAGCAGCTCTACCTCAACTACCTGATGCGGGCGCTGCCGTGGATCGCCCGCAAGGTGTCGAGCAACCCCGAGGCCTACGTCTATCTCGCCGAATCCATCCGCGGCTGGGCCGACCAGTCGAGCCTGGCCCGGATCGTGTCCGATGCCGGTTGGACCGACGTGCGCTGGCGAAACCTGACCGGCGGCATCGTGGCCCTGCATCGAGCCGAACGCCGGTAGCGACAATTGATTTGACTTAGTTGCGTGACGCATCTAATTTAGATGCGTGGCACAAACATCTAATGGTCGGACGGCTCGGACGGCTTCGTCGACCTCGACCAAGAAAGCCGACGAACTGGTCGAATCGATCGATCAGCTCGAACGGGAATTTCGAACTTTCACCATGAACCTGACCCGGTTCAAGCACCAGGTCAACGGCAATCGACTCGACAAGCTGGCGCTGATGGTGCTGGGCATCCTGACCTCCTGCGGCCCGTCCCGGTTGACCACGATCGCCGATCGGTGTGGCTTCGACCCGTCCACGGTTTCCCGGCAGGTGTCGGACCTCGAGAAGGCCGGCCTGCTGGTCCGCGAGGTCGATCCGGAGGACCGGCGAGCGGTCCTGCTCAAGGCCTCCGACAGCGGCCAGCAGCTGTTGCGTCGGCTCGAACTGGGCCGTCGCAAGCGCATCGAACGAACACTCACCGGTTGGACCGTCGATGAGATTGCCACCTTCGGCCGGCTGATGGGTCGGCTCAACGAAGCCACCGCCCAGTACGGGGAACAGAACCAACTAGAACTAGAGCAGGAGCTCAACAATGGCTGACACCATCTCCACCGCACCGGACGAATCCGGCCGGCTGACCCACAACCAGATCATGCTGATCCTGTCGGGCCTGCTGCTGGGCATGTTCCTCGCCGCCCTCGACCAGACGATCGTGTCGGCCGCCATGCGGACCATCGCCGACAAGCTGCACGGTCAGACCAACCAGGCCTGGGCGACCACCGCCTACCTGGTCACCTCGACGGTCTCGACCCCGCTCTACGGCAAGTTGAGCGACATGTACGGGCGAAAGAAGTTCTACCTCTTCGCGATCTCGATCTTCCTGGTCGGTTCGGTGCTGAGCGGCATGTCCACCTCGATGGGTGAGTTGGCCTCGTTCCGGGCGATCCAGGGCCTCGGCGCCGGTGGCCTGATGGCGCTGGCCTTCGCGATCATCGCCGACATCGTCTCGCCCCGCGAGCGGGCCAAGTACCAGGGCTACTTCATGGCGGTGTTCGGCCTGTCCTCGGTGGCCGGCCCGGTGCTCGGCGGCCTGCTGGCCGGGCAGAGCCGGCTGCTGGGTTTCGACGGCTGGCGCTGGGTGTTCTACGTCAACGTCCCGATCGGCATCGTCGCCCTGATCGTGGTCAGCCGGTTCCTCAACATCCCGCACGTCCGCAAGAATCACAAGGTCGACTACACCGGCGCGCTGCTGCTGGTGCTCGGGGTTACCTCGCTGTTGCTGGTCGCCGAGCAGGGCCGCACCTGGGGTTGGGGTTCGGGCAAGTCGCTGGCCTGCTACGTCATCGGCGTGGTGTTGCTGGTCGGCTTCGTCTGGCAGGAACGCAAGGTCGGTGACGAGGCCATCCTGCCGCTGAAGATGTTCAACTCACCGGTCTTCAGCGTTGCCTCGCTGCTCAACTTCATCATCGGTATGGGCATGTTCGGTGGCATCATCTGCCTGCCGCTGTACATGCAGATCGTCAAGGGCTTCAGCCCGACCAAGTCCGGTTTGTCGTTGCTGCCGCTGATGTTGGGGCTGATGGTCTTCGCGATGAGCAGCGGTATCTTCACCTCCAAGACCGGGCGCTACAAGATGTTCCCGATCTTTGGCACCGGGATCCTGATCGCCGCGTTGTTCGGTCTGTCCCGGATCAGCTACACCACGCCCTACAGCCACCTGGCGCCGCTGATGTTCGTCGTCGGTGCCGGGCTGGGCTGCTGCATGCAGACCCTGGTGCTGGCCACCCAGAACTCGGTATCGGCGTCCCAGATGGGGGTTGCGACGTCCTCGGCAACCTTCTTCCGCTCGATGGGCGGCACGTTCGGCACCGCGGTCTTCCTGACCATCTTCTTCTCCGGTGCCACCAGCAAGGTCGGCTCGAACGTCCAGGCCGCGGCCCAGACACCGCAGTTCCAGACCGCGCTGCGCGATCCCGCCAACAGCGCGATTGCCCGGGTATTACAGGCAATGCAGGGTGGTTCGACCAGCCAGCTGAACGACACCAGTTTCCTTCAGCACGGTGCGAAGGTGCTGCGCGAGCCGTTCCTGTCCGGTTTCGCCGGGGCGATGGATCGGGTGTTCCTGGTCGCCGCGCTGGTCGTCATACCGGCCTTCGTGCTCAGCTTCTTCCTCAAGGAGGTCAAGCTGCGGACCGAATCCGGCCTGGAGGCGCAGGCGGCCGAACGCCGGCGGCAGGCCGAACTGCGGGAGGCGCAAGCTCAGCACGCCGGGCTCTAGCATCCCGCCAGCACAAGCCAAAAGTCCCGTCCCAGCCCATCTTGTGGGGGCTGCGGACGGGACTTTTGGCTTGTGAGCAGGGTGTTATCGCTGCCGGGCTTCGAGTTGCCGGCCGGGCTGGGCTGGGTAACGTAGCCAACGGGCCAGTGTCCGACCAGCATCGGACACCGTGGCATCGTGGCGGCCAGGACGCCAGCCCGTCAGGGCCGCCACTGGTCCGGCGGTGGTGGCTTCACCGGCCACAACGGGGGTGGCCACCATCGCCGTGACTGCGGCCAGTGCGGTTTCGCTCCGCGATCTTCATACCGAACAACCGCTATAACGACCGTTCAGTATGAAGATCGCCGGGAGCTGGAACGGCTCAGTGCGGGACCGCGTCCGGGTTGTCGCGCAGTCGCTGCCGGCTGGCCAGGATCTCAGCTTCTGCCTCGACCCGGCCGACCCAGGCCGCGCCCTCGACGCTCTTGCCTGGTTCGAGCTCTTTGTACACCTCGAAGAAGTGCTGGATCTCGAGCCGATCGAACTCCGGGACGTGGTGGATGTCGCGCAGGTGTTCCAGCCGTGGATCGTTGGCCGGCACGCAGAGCACCTTGTCGTCGCCGCCCTTCTCATCCGTCATCCGGAACATCCCGATGGCCCGGCAGAGCACCAGGACGCCCGGGAACAGCGGATCACCCTGCAGCAGCACCAGGGCGTCGAGCGGGTCGCCGTCCTCGCCGAGGGTGTTCTCGATATAGCCGTAATCGGCGGGGTACTGAGTCGAGGTGAACAGCGTCCGGTCCAGCCGAATCCGGCCGGTGGCGTGGTCGACCTCGTACTTGTTGCGGCTGCCCTTCGGGATCTCGATCAGGACGTCGAACTCCTGCATCGGCGAACTCCTCTCGCGAAGCATGCACAGCTGGCGGGTACGCGGGCGGCCATCGGGTTCGGCGGCGCGCGAGGCTGGTCATTATTGTGACCTACCGTGACCGCACCCAGAACCAACTCGATCCGGGTTGTGCTGCTCGTCATGCTGAGCCTGGTGTTGGTGCTGGCCGGCTACCTGGCGGTCGGGCAGGGGCGGCAATACCTGGCGGATCGGGCCTTCCACCCGATCCGGGTGCCGGCCGCCACCGCGGCGCCGAGCGGGGCCGCCG